>NZ_JBOBRE010000008.1:0-292622 GCF_050586525.1 Massilia sp. BKSP1R2A-1
ATTGCCGCCTCCGCTATCGACCGAGATGGCAATCAGACAGCGAATTAGCTCGACAGTTCAACCTGGCCCAACAGGCAACGGTGACAGCGCCTTTTTTATGTGTACAACGAACAACAAGCGACGGCGTAACGATAAAAATTGCCAAAATTGCGCAAATAATGGTTCAAATAGGAAAATTTGCTGATAGGATACGAATAAATGTGGCGAATTTGACGATGCGCTGTAGATTTTCGATCGTTAGCCAGTCCGATACCATTCATCAGAGGAGCTTTCGCATGCGTATCCGTTCCATCCTGCTGTGCCTGTCCGCACTTGCTGTCATCACCGCCAACACCGCCGGCGCCGTGCCCCTTATCGCCAACGGCAACTTTGAGCTGACCACCAATGGCGGCAACAAGCAGCTGTCGAGCAGGCCGGTCGACGACATCCATCGCACCACCCTGGCTGGCTGGACCAGCAGCAACGGCAATGACGGCGGCTACAACTTCGTGCTCGACACCAGCCTGATCACGACCTGGGACTCGGCCATCTGGATCAAGAAGTATGAATCCGCACTCGACCGCGGCAGCGTGTTCGCCTCCGATGCCCTGTATTACCCGGGCGTGCTGTCCCAGGCCATCGGCGGCCTGACGCCGGGTGCGTCGTATGTGCTGAGCTTCGATTACGCGATGGGGCAGCAGGTCGGATTCGACGGCGCCAACCTGAACAACTTCTGGCAGGTGGGCTTCGGCGACGTGAAGCAGGATTCGAAAAAGCTGTCGATCGAGAATGGCGGATTCAGCGGCTGGCAGACCTCGACCATGAAGTTCACTGCAGAGAGCGCCGAGCAGGTGCTGTCCTTTCTGGCCCTGAGCAATTCGCCAGGCGCGCCGCCTTTCATGTTGCTGGATAATGTCGACCTGCGCGCCGATGTGCCCGAGCCTTCGAGCATCAGCATGATGATGCTGGGCGGCTTCGGCCTGCTGGGCTTCATGGCGCGCCGCCGCAAGCCGGCAGTACGGTAAGAGGGAGGCGAGGTGGGCGCCACGGTCCAGGAATTCCTCGTCGGCGCCTTGCGCTTGTGGGTCTGGCTGGCGCTCCTGAGCGCGATCTTCATACCGCTGGAGCGCTGGTTCGGCATGCGCGCGGAATCGCTGCCGCGCAGGGAAGTGCGTCACAACCTCGTCTACTATTTCATCAGCAGCCTGGTGCCGGTCGTCCTGCTGAGCGCGCCGATCGCGCTCCTGGCCGCATTGGTCCAGCCTCTGGTGCCTAAAGCGCTCCTTTCGGCCGTAGGCGACCTGCCGGCCTTCGTTCGCATTGCGCTGGCCTTCGTGGTCGCGGAAACCGGCTTTTACTGGGGCCACCGCCTGAGCCACGAAATTCCCTGGCTGTGGCGCTTCCACGCCGTGCACCACAGCACGCAGCAGATGTATTTCATGGCGAACACCCGCTCGCATCCGGTCGACATGGTGTTCACCCGCCTAGTCGGCGTGACGCCCCTCCTGCTGCTGGGCCTTGCGGGACCGAACGCGGCCGGCAGCGCCATGCCGGCGCTGCTGCTGGTGCTCGGCACCTTCTGGGGCTTCTTCATCCACGCCGACCTGCGCTGGCGCTTCGGTCCCCTCGAGTGGCTGGTCACGACGCCGGCTTTTCACCACTGGCACCACAGCCGGCGCGAGCACATCAACCGCAACTACGCGTCGACCCTGCCTTTCCTCGACCGCGTGTTCGGAACCTGGTACCTGCCGCGCCACTGGCCTGCCGAATATGGCACCGATACGCCGCAGGCGGGCACGCTGGCCGGCCAGTTGCTCGACCCGCTCAAGCGATAAGGCCTGTCGCGAGGCGATGCCGGCCCTTCCGAGGCGTTGGCGTCAATTGTGGATGTACTTCGCAAACACGTCGCTGAAATCGCGCTTGGTATGCGTTTCCAGCATGGCCGTGTTCAGGGCCTCGAGCAACTCGCCGTACTGGCTGACCAGGGTGCCCGCGCCCGGGGCGATGTTCAGCTTGTGCACCGAGGCCGTCGCGTCCAGCGTGCGCAGGGCGTTGTCGCGGCAGACCGCGTCGCGCTTTTGCTGCTTGCCGATCGAGATCAGGGCCTTGTAGATGTCCTTGAGCTGTTCGATGTGGGTCTTCTTGACGTCGATGGAAAAGCGCACGTCGTCCAGGTTGAACTTGAGTTCGATGTCCAGGTCGAGCGTGCCGGCGGTTTCGATGCTGACGTTCGACACGGCGTAGGAGGCATAGTCGTAGCGCTTGATCGAGCGCTTCGAGGACACGGCCGAGTCGCCATCGACATGGATCAGGGCCAGGTTGGTGAAGCAGTACTCGTCCTTCTTGCTCTTGATGAGGAAGAAGATCTGCTCGCCGTCCTCGTTGAACAGGTAATCGTCCGCATCGACCTTGTTGTAATCGGCAGGTCCGACGATGACGCCGATATCGCTGATGCCCAGTGCTTCCGCCGCCAGTTTCTTGAACATGTCCGTCCTCTCGAGATGAAAGCGATCACATTAGCACTATTTGGATGCAGCAACTATTTTCTCGACAGCGGATGTCTTGTCCTGGCACGCTGCCGATGCGATCTTATGCCACGTGCATGCCACAGGGAGAATGAGAGGCGCGATCACAAGCATGGGGTGAGTTTTCGTTAGCTTTTTCCCTAATGCAACTGTTAAGCTTGGCATTTTGACCTTGCAGCGATTGCCCATGCCTGCCGCATCATTCACGCCGCCCGCCGTTTCCTCTTCCCGCACCGTCCTGCTGTGGGCCGGGTTCATCGTCGCCATCCTGCTGCCTGTCTGCGCCGGCCTCCTGCTGGGCCTGAGTTCGCTGATGCCCGGCTGCCACAGCGGCGGGTCGAGCGGCTCGGCCATGTCGGGTTGCGAGCTGGGCGGTTTCAATCTGAACTGGCTGCTCGAGCTGCTGACGCCCGCCATCCTGCTGTCCCTGCTCACGATCCCGGTGGGCCTGCTGCTGTGCCTGGTCGGCCTGTTCATGCCGAGGAAGAAGGTAGCTGTGCCGGCCGTGGACAACGAGGTCGGGACCCAGGTGCTCGCGGCCCTGCGCGATCTGCGCGAGGGGCGTGCGGCCCGCACCCGCTGCCCGCGCTGCCGCGCCGTCATCCTGCTCACGGCTGGCCGGGCGCCGGATGGCGCGCCACGGGTCAACTCCGCCTGCGCCTGTGGCGCCTGCGATGACAGTATCGCGCTGGCGGGGGTGGCGGCTTAGGCCGCCTGTTCTTCCTTGCGGTGGAAGGTCATGGGAATCGCGCCGTCGCGCGGGGCCGGTTCCGGCAGCAGGGAGGCCAGGGTGTGGCGGTCGAGTTCGGCCAGGTAGGCCGCGGTGGCGTTGCTCAAGACGCCCTTGAGGGAGCAGTCCTTGACCAGGCCGCAGGGATTGCCGTTCGGGTCGAAGCATTCGGCCATGTAGAAGTCGCTCTCGCTCTGGCGGACGACGGCGCCGATGTTGATGTCCTCGGGCTTGTGCGCCAGGCGGAAGCCGCCGTTGCGGCCGCGGATGGTTTCGATGACGCCGTTGCGCCCCAGCTCGTGGACCACCTTCATGAGGTGGTTCTTCGAGATGCCGTGCAGGTCCGCGATCTCCTGGATGGTCACCAGGCGGCCCGGATTGCTGCCCAGGTGGAGCAGGGTCCGCAGCGTGTAATCGGTAAAGGAAGTCAGGCGCATCGAGCGAGTATACCGCATTGACCTCGCGATCGCCCGACATGCATATAAACCAGCAATTACAAACGATTACTTGTCTTCTTGTTCTTGCCGTTTCAATATGTCGGCAGGCGGGACCGCGTGCGGCCGCGCCGTTGTCCGCTGCCAGATGCAGGAGTATGCCCATGCAACCGCTTTCTACCGCCGTCCACATCATGCATGCCGACCCGATCATGACGGTTGGCATCCACGCCGTCCTGGCCGACCAGCCGGGACTGCGCGTCACGACCCACCTGCGCCAGCCGGAGGCGCAGCGCGTCGCCCGCGTGCTGGTGACCGACTACGACAATGGCGTCGCGCTGGCGCGCCAGGCCGGCGCCGCCAGCCAGATGCCCGGGGTACTGGTCGTGACCCAGTTCGACAAGGAATGGGAAGTGCGCCTGGCGATGGACGCCGGGGTGGGCGGCTACCTGCCGCAGTCCTGCGGCCCGGACGAGCTGGCGCACGCGGTGGACCTGCTGGTGCGCGGCCAGCGCTACCTGAGCGAATCGATGACGCGCAGCGTGGCCGACAGCCTGACCCGCGAGGCGCTCACCGGCCGCGAGACCGACGTGCTGCAGCTGCTGGCGCAAGGCTGCTGCAACAAGTCGATCGCCCGCAAGCTCGGCATCGGCGTGGGCACCGTGAAGACCCACGTCAAGGGCGTGATGAGCAAGCTGGATGCCACCGCGCGTACCCATGCGGTGGTGGTGGCGACCCAGCGCGGCCTGATCCGCCCCGGTGCCGGCTCCGCGATCCAGCTCTGACCCTGCCGCTTACATCCCCGGCGCCGGATGTTCCGGCAGCGGGTTGCGCAGGCTGAGGTTGATCGCATTCCAGCCGCGGATGGCGGCAATCGTATAGGCCAGTTCCGCGATCTCCGTGTCGCTGAAATGCTCGCGCAGGGCGGGCCAGGCGCTGTCCGTGTCGTCACGGCCGGGCAGGGCGTTGACGGCGTCGGCCCAGGCCAGGGCGGCGCGCTCGCGGGCGCTGAAGAAGGGCGCCTCGCGCCAGGCGGACAGGGCGTTCAGGTGGCGCGGATCGAGACCCTGCTTGATCAGGTCGCGCCAGTGCATGTCGACACACACACCGCAGCCGTTTACCTGCGAGACCCGCAACTGCACCAGTTCCACCAGGCGCGGGCCCAGCGAGCTGTTCTTGGTGGAGGTGGACAGGGCGATCATCGCCTTCAGGTTGTTCGGCGCGAGGGTGAAGAGGTTGATGCGGGCGGCTTGCGTCATGGTGTGGTCCTTGTCAAGAATGAAGAAAGGCGCACCGTGCGCCCTTCATGCCTGCAAGACGAGCCAGCCGCGCAAGGTGTGACATGCGCCGCAAAAAAAAATCGAACGTGTCAGTGCGGGCGCACCGTCCACTCGCCGCGCCGCCCGAAGGCATAGCGGTTCTTGCCTGCCTTCTTGGCCGCGTACATCGCCGCGTCGGCGCGCGCCAGCAGCGTGTCGACGCCTTCGCCCTGGTCGGCGATCGCCAGCCCGATGCTGGCGCCCAGCAGTGCGCGCCCGTCCAGCTGCGGGTAGGGCTGGGCGGCGGCGCGGAGGATGGCCGCGCACAGGGTCTCGGCTTCCTCGGCCGTCTCGAGCAGCGCCACGAATTCGTCGCCAGCCAGACGGGCCACCTGGCCCTTGTCCTGCATCACCGCAAGCAAACGCTGCCCGAATTCGATCAGCACGGTGTCGCCGGTTTCATGGCCGCAGATGTCGTTGACCGTCTTGAAGCCGTCCAGGTCGATGAACAGCAGGGCCGGCGCGGCGCCGGGCGCGGCGAGGCTGCGCTGCAGCAGATTCATGAACTCGTAGCGGTTGGGCAACCCGGTGAGGAAGTCATGGGTGGCGCGGTAGTGCAGCTGGTCGGACATGCGGCGCTGCTTCGAGACGTCGCGGAGAAACGCGTGGAACCAGGGCTCGCCGTCGACCGGCACCACGCCGACCGTGAATTCCACCAGGATTTCGCTGCCATCCTTGCGCAGCGCCGGTTTTTCGACGCGCTTGCGCGCTTCCGTTGCGCCGGAGCGCAAGAATGCGGCCATGCCGTCGACGTGGGCCTGGCGCAGGCGCGGCGGCGCCAGCAGGTCGGCCATCGGTTGTCCGATGGCTTCGTCCGCGTGCCAGCCGAAGGTGATCTCGGCGTGCTGGTTCCATTCGGTGATGATGCCGTGACGGTCCATGCCGACAAAGGCATCATTGGCATGCTCGACAAGCAGGCGAATCTTCCGCTCCTGCGCGCGCAGGAGTCCTTCCCCTTCTATTTGCCCGGTGACGTCACGACCCGAGCAGAACATGCAGCCGTCTGCGGCGAGGCGGGTGCTCCATTCGATCCAGCGCCAGCTGCCGTCGGCGTGGCGGTGGCGGTTACGGAATCCGCGCACGGTGCCGCCGCCGGCCAGTCGCCGCATTTCAAGCTCCGTACGCGCCACATCGTCGGGATGGATCATCCCGATGAAGGGACGTTCCATGAGACGGGCGTCCTCCCAGCCGAGCAGTTCGTGCCAGGCTGGATTAATCTGCGTCAGGTAGCCATCCGGCGTGCTGACCGCGAGCAGGTCGGGCGAAAGGGAAAACAGCGCATCGCGCTCTGCGAGCGCGCGCTTTTGCTCCGTGATGTCGACAACCTGCACGACGAAGCAGTGCGGGACGCCATCCGTGCGGCGGCTGAGCGTCACGTGCAGCAGTGCCCAGACAATGGCGCCGTCCGATTTCCGGTAGCGTTTTTCAAGCCGGTAGGACGCGATTTCGTCGGCCAGCACACGCTTCACCAGCGCCATGTCCTCGGGCAAGTCCTCCGGGTGGGTGATTTCCTGGAAGGTAAGGTTGAGCAGCTTCTCACGCCGGTAGCCGAGCATGGCGCAGAGCGCGGTATTCACTTCCAGCCACTGGCCCTGCAATCCGACCAGGGCCATACCCACGGTGGATTGGACGAATGCGGCGGCAAGATGTTCAGGCGAAGGGCTGCTGGTCGACATCGTTTCTACGCGAAAAACTAGAGCGCGTAGTGTAGCCGAATTAACTGGAAGTTAAGCGCCAGCCTTGCTAATCAGCAATACGTAATCGGGCTGGCAATGAGGAATGATCAGGCCAGGCCGGCCAGGCGGGCGTTGCGCTCGCGTTCGAGCTTGGTGATGTAGCGCTGCACGGCGGCGTCGCCGCCGCGCGACATGCCGATGAACTGCAGGCCGATGCGGCGGCTGGTCTTGTTGTTCAGCATGGTCATGTCGAGCGAGTTGCGGATCTGCAGCGTCACCGTCACCGGCCCGATCTCGGGCAGTTCGATGCGGCAGTTCGGCAGGTTCTCGCCGATGACGGTGCTGAGCTGGTTCTTGTGGTCCATCACGGCGATGCCGCCGCAGCTGATGTCGTGCAGCGGGAAGACGGCGGTGCCCAGGCCCAGTTCGGCCGGCAGCGGGAGGATGGCGCGCACCGGGTTCGAGACCGGGGTCTCCATGCGGTAGAACTCGCGGCGCTGGAGGCGGATCAGGGTTTCCGGGATGGCGGCGCGCAGCGCGGCATTGCCCTCGAACAGGGTCGGGGCCAGTTCCTCGGCCGTGAACAGGATGCGGATCTTGTCGAGATAGGTTTCGCAGCGCACCCGGCCGGCGGCGACGATGCGTTCGTTCTGCTCGCGGTCGATCGAGCCGTCCAGCACGATGGTATTGCCGTCGGGGTCGACCTCGAGGATGGTGGTGACGCAGACGTCGGCCTCGCCCTTGACCAGCATGCGGATCAGCTGGTTCTTTTCGCCGATCTGGCGCAGCAGGGCAACGATCTCACGGCGCGACTCCACCTCGTAGTCGTGCCAGTTCTCCAGTTCCTGATTATTCATTGCTTGCATCGGCCTTGGCCGCGTCTTCCAGGTTGAGGTGGGGCGTCGGATCGGGCGGAGGCGGCAGGGGCGCCCCCTGTTTTTGAGCCGACTCAATATGATATAGCCACGCCAACAGTTCCGCAATTGCGCGGTACAGGGCGGGCGGAATCTCGCGGTCGAGGTCCACACCCATCAGGAGCTGGACCAGTTCCTTCGATTCGTGCACGAAGACGCCGGCTTCCTTGGCCCTGCGCATGATCTGTTCGGCGACCAGGCCCTGGCCCTTGGCCACGACCTTTGGCGCCGGGTCGCCCTTGCCATAGGCGAGGGCGACGGCGCTCTGGCGCCGCTTGTCCTGGGGCGCGTTCACGGCCCGGCCTTGTCGTGTTCGCCGGTGCTGCGCACCTCGAACGCGGCCAGCGGCGTGCCGGCGGCGTCCAGCGCGCCGGCGAGGTTCGGCTGGTTCCGGCGCAGCAGGGTGGCGCTGTCCTCGCTGGCGGACACGCGCAGCTGCAGGGCGCCGTCGACCAGGGTCAGGCGCGCATCGATGGCGCCGAGGCCCGGGAAGCTCAGGCGCAGGCGGCTGTGCCAGGCGCGCCCTTGAACCTCTTCGCCGTCCGCCTGTCCCTCCTGTTCGTCCGCGGTATCGCGCCGCGCCTCGCGCTGCACATCGAGCTGCATCGGCTGGCCCGGCCACAGATTGCCCTGCCAGCTCACCTGCGCCTGTTCCTGGGTGGCCAGCTGCAGGTTGATGAACTGGGCCGTGGCCGGTTCCGTGGGAAGCGGGCGCTGGCCTTCGCGCGCGGCCTGCTGCTGCGGTTCGGCGTTCAGGTCGGACAGCAGGCGCGCACCCTGCGCCCATTCGGCCACGTGCGATTCGTAGAACAGGCCGCTTTTGCCGACGGCCTGCTGCAGGCCCTGGGCGATGCTGGTGGCGTCCGCGCCGGCTGCGGCGACGACGGGCGTGCGCCCCAGCGCCGCCGTCTGCGGCGTCTCGGCCTTCGCGGCCGCCGCCAGTACCCCGCCGATGGCCTGGCCGGTGCGGCTCAGGGTGGTGTGCTGGCCTTCCGCGCCGCCCGCCAGGCCGGCTGCGCCGGCCGCCGCGGCCTGCAGCAGGGCGGTGGCGCGCTGGATGCCCGCGGCCGTGGCGCCTTCGCGCATGAGGAGCGGCGCCCTGGCCGGGTCGGCGCCCTCGGGCAGCGGCGGACCGGCTTCGCTGAACACGGGCGTGCCGGTGCCGATCTGGAAGGTCGGGCGCGGCTGCACCGCGACCAGGGTCAGGGGCACGTCGGCGCCGACCCTGGCCCCGGGCGGGAGCAGCATGCGGGTGGGGATGTCGGCGACCTTGACGACGAAGCTGCCGTCGGTCAGCCTGGTGAGGACTTCGCCGTGCAGCGCCTTGCCCAGCTGGGGGGCAAGGGCGCGCTGGAGGGCTTGCTGGCGCGGGTCGGCGAGCTGGTCGCTTGGCCTGGCCGGCGTGATCGGGCCGACGGTGGAGACGAGCTCGCGCGGCAGCATGCTGTGCTACAGGAGGGCCGGGGCCTCTAGACGCCGTAGGCGCGCGCGACGCGGCGTTCGGTCGAGGTATTGCCGATCATGGCCGACAGCTTGGCCATCCACGGGGTGGTCAGGTCGCGGATCTGGCGGTCGGCATCGAGCATGCGGCGGATCGCATCGATCTTCTTGACGCGCTGGGCGCCGGCCAGGGGTTGCGGCTCGCTTTCCTTCAGCTGGCGCACGTGCAGGGCGCACTGCTGCTCGAGCAGGGCCAGGCGGTCCCAGTCGTTGTCGTTGGCGGCGCGCAGCATCTGGGCGGTGATCACCGCCATGGTTTCGTAGGTGTCGACGATATCGTCGCTGGTCATGTGCGGCATGGTTCAGGCACTCATCAGGGTCGGGGCGCGCAGCGGCGCGGTCGGGGCGGCGGCCGGCGCGGCGGCCTGGCCGGCCTGCGGGTCGATCGCGTTCCAGGCGTCGCGCAGGTCGGTCAGCAGGGCATGGGCTTCGTCCAGGATCGCCGGGTCGTTTTCCAGGTTGGCCTTGAACAGGCGCGCGCTGATGTACTCGTACAGGGCGTCGAGGTTCTGGGCGATCTCGCCGCCCACCTTCTTGTCGAGGGCGGCGCGCAGGCCGTTGTCGACGATGTTGATGGCTTTCGAGATGGCGGCGCCCTTGGCGGCGACGTTCCCGGACTTCAGGTTGGCGGCGGCGTTCAGGATCGACACCAGGGCGCCGTCGTACAGCATGACGATCAGCTTGTGCGGGGAGGCCGCGCTCACGCCGGTTTCGAGACCGACCTTGGCATAAGCGTTGACGCCGCGTTGCATGGAACCAAACATATTCTTCTCCAAAAATATGGATTAACTATTGGCCGCCAGGGCGGCCAGTTGCTGCGTGAGGTAATTCGAGGTGGCCTGCATCGAAGCCAGCATCGAGTCGAGCGCGGTGAACTGCGCCCGGTAGCGTTTTTCGGTTTGCTCGAGGCGTTCGGTGAAGCGCACGCGCTCCTTGTCGACCGCCTTGATCGAGACGTTCAGGCCGTCGGCCTTGTTGGTGATCAGGCCTTCCTTGCCCAGGAAGCTGGTGGCCAGGTTGTTCAGCTGGTAGGCGTAGCCCTGGGTGAAGCTGATGGTGCCGCGCTCGCCGGCGACGCCGTCGGTCACGTCGATCTTCAGGCCCTCGGCCTTCGAGCCGGCGGCGGCGGTCAGGGTCTGGCCATTGCCGGTGGCGGGCGCGCCGCCGATGGTGCCGGCCACGTCCTTGCCCTTGTTGAACACGGCGCCGGCGCCGAACACGTCGTCGACCGAGCTGCCGGTCATGGGCTCGATCTTGAGGTTCGAGGCGCTGCCCCAGCGGGTCGAGGACAGCGACAGCTTGCCGTCCTCGATCTTGGTCTCGACCGTGTCGCCGTTCTCGACGAAGTTCGAGTTGCCGTTGATCGCCGCGCGGATCATCGAGGACAGTTCCTCCGGCGTGTAGGTGCCGGCATTGAGCTTGACGGTCGCGGTGCGGCTGGCGGTCTCGGGGTCGGTCTGGTTCAGCGTCACCATCCAGCTGGTGTTGGGCGCGATGGTCGTGGTGGCGGCCAGCGCGGCGGTGCTGGTGACGTTGCCCTTGCTCGCCATCTCGGTGATGCTCACCGCGTAGGTGCCCGGCTGGGTCTTGGAGGTCGAGGTGTTGAACTTGATGTTGGCGTCCGAGGCCTTGCCGACCGCCGCGAACAGGCCGGCGATCTCGCCGAAGTTCTCGGTCATCGCCTTGTTCAGCTTGCTGGAATCGACCGCCAGGCTGCCGTCCTTCTGGAAGGTGATGCCGACCTGGCTCAGGGTGTTCAGCTTGCCTTCGCCGACCGCGTTGCCGAGCAGGCCGCGCAGCTGGGTCTGGACCGAGCGCACGGTCGAATCGCCCACCAGCGGGCCGCCCTTCTTGGTTTCGGGGTCGTAGCTGGTCAGGCTCTTCATGGTGCTGTTGAGCGTGTTGTAGGCCTTGACGAAAGCATCGACGCTGGTCTTGACCGCGTTGGTGTCCTTGGCGATCGTGACGTTGCTTTTGCCGGTCTGGCTCACGTCCAGGGTCACGCCCTGGATCGCACCGCTGATGTTGTTGGTATCGCTGGTGACGGCCACGCCGTTCACGTCCAGCTTGGCGCTCTGGGCCGCGCTGGTCTGCCTCATGCCCTGGGCGCCGGCCGGGTCATAGCCGAGCAGGGACTGCAGCGCCGGGTCGGCCGCCGCGCCGTTTTCGCCGCTCAGCGTGATCTTCATCGACGACTTCTCGCCGGTCTTGGTCGAGGTCAGCACCAGGCGGTAGGGCGAGGCGCTGCCGTCCGAGACGATGCTGGCCTGCACGCCGATATTGGCCTTGTTGATGGCGTCGCGGATGCCCTGCAGCGACTGGTCGCCGGCTTCCAGGGTGACCACGCCGCTGGCCTTGTCGCCGTCCTGGGCGAAGCTGGCGCCCAGGTAGCTGCCGTTGCTGCCGGCGGCGAGGCCGGCCAGGGACGGGTTGCTGCCGGCGACCGAGATCGCGCTCCCGTTGTTCGAGCTCAGGCTGATGCCGGCGGTGACGGTGGTCGTCATGCCGTTGTTGGTCGTGCCGCTGTTGTTCAGGCCACCGGTGACGCTGCCTTCGACGCTTTCACTGACCGTGATGTTGGCGCCTTGGGCCGAGAAGAACTGCAGGTCGCCGTTGGCGGCGGAACCGGTGAACGTGATGCCGGCCGCGGCCAGCGCCTGCGTGGTCGCATTGTTGCCGGTAAGGGCGTCGTCGATCGACGCCGCGCTCACGCTGCCGGCGGCGCCGGCGGCGATGCCGGCGGCCTGGGCGGCGATCTGGACACCGCCCACGGACAGCGAGTAGCTGGCGCCGGCAGTGGTGGTCACACCACCGAAGCTGCCGTTGCCCGCGCCGCCGAACAGGGTCGCGCCCGTCGCGGTCTGCTGGGCGACGGCGGTGACGCCGGTGTCTTCGGTTTCCGCATTGATGGCGGCCGCCAGCGCCTGGGCGCTGCGGGTGGAGTTGCTGGTGGTGATCGCGGTGCCGTTGATGGTGAGCGAACCGTTGGCGATGCCCGTGGTCGCCACAGCGCCGGACAGGGCGCTGGCATCGACGCCATAGCGCCCGCCCGAGGTGGTGCCAAACTGGAAAGTGAGGGTGGTCTTGGCGCCGCTGCCGATCGAGGACGTCATGCTGGCGTAGCCGGCGCTGTTGAGCGTCTGGGCCTGGGCCAGCTGGTTGACCGAGACCTTGTAGGTGCCGGCTGCCGCTTCAGCGGTGGCGCTGCCCTTGAGCACCTCGCTGTTCGAGACGCTGGCGCTGAGGGCCTTGAAGGTCGCGCTCGAGGTCAGCGAGGACAGCGAGCCCTGGAAGCTGCCCACGGCGCTGCTCAGCTTGCTCAGAGCGTCGAGCTTGGACTGGAAGGCGGCGGTGCGCGCATCGTATTTGGTCAGCGGCGCAGACTCGGCCGCCATCAGTCTACTGACGAGGTCGTCTACATTGAGACCGGAACCGATGCCGGCTGAGGAAATGGCCACTTGTTTCTCCTGCGAAAGTAGATAATGTAAGTCATTATCGACAGGAGCAAAGGGGACTTGAGAGCAGGAATTACCTGCTTATTTGTGGCTTGGGGAAAATCGTACAAGAAACACAACGCGCCCTCCGCAGGGGAGGGCGGCGTCGGCAAGCCAGGCATCAGGCTTTCTGGCTGATCAGGCGGCCCATCGCCTTGTCGAGCGACTTGGCGATCTCGAGCGCTTCGACCGAAGGAATCTGGCGCACCACTTCCTTCGTGCTCAGGTCGATGATCTTGACGACGGTCTGCTTGCTCTCGTCGTCGACCGAGAATTCCAGGCTCTGCGAGGATGCGGGCAGGGACTGGTTGATCTTCTTGACCGCTTCGTCGAGTTCCTTGCGCGAAGGCTGCTGTGCTTCCTTGCCGGCACGGGTTTCCTCGGGCTGGCGCGCAGCGGGAGCGCGGGTGGCGATGCTGTCGGGTGCCGGCCGTTCGTCAAGCTTCGGCGTGGCGGGCGCACCTAAAGGCTGGATGTTCATATGGACCCCAAAGTGAAAAACCCCGGCTGATCGAAATCAGCCGGGGAGCTTACAACGCTAGCTTGTCAGCGGATTAGCCACGCAGCAGGGACAGCACGCCGTTCGGCAGCGAGTTGGCCTGGGCCAGCATCGCGGTACCGGCTTGCTGCAGGATCTGGCCGCGGGTCATGTTCGCGGTTTCAGCTGCGAAGTCGGTGTCGACGATACGGCTCTTCGATGCCGACAGGTTCTCGGTGCTCGACTGCAGGCTCGAGATGGCCGACGAGAAGCGCGATTGCAGTGCGCCCATTTCAGCGCGCTTGGTGTTCACGGTCGCCAGTGCCGAGTCGGCAATCTTGATCGCGAGCTGGGCGCCGGCGAAGGAGCTGATGTCCAGCGAAGCGACCGACTTCAGGCTCGAGCTGCCGGTCAGGGCCAGGCCCGAACCCGCGTCGCTCACCGAGAAGCTGTTCTCCGAATCCAGGGTCACGTGGCCGTTGCCGATGGCGGTGGCGCCGGCGGCCTTGGCATCGAAACCGGCGCCGACCAGCACGTTCTGTGCGGTGGTGGTATCGGTCTTGTACGAGTGCACGTTCAGGGTGGTGTTGGCGGCGGTCGCGACGTTCTTCAGGTTGATGTCTTCACCCGAAGCGTGGGTCAGCTTGATGCCCTTGTTCTTGGCGTCGTACTCGGCGGTCACGCCGGTTTCCGCCGAACGTGCGTTGAAGGCCGAGATGCCTGCCGCCAGGTCGGTTGCCGAGGTGCCGGCGCCGGTCGAGAACGAGATCTTGACCGCGGTCGAGTTGTCGCCCTTCAGTTCCAGGGTGTAGCTCTCGCCGCCGCCCAGGGCCAGCATGGTTTCGGTCTTGGCCGTTGCGGTCACGCCGGTGGTGCCCGAGTTCTGGTTCACCGAAGCGGCCAGGGCCTTGGCGGTGCCGCCCTTGGCATCGGCCGAACCGGCCGAACCGTTGATGGTGACTGCCTTGGTTGCGTCGAAGTTGGTGGTGGCCTTCACTTCCGGCACGTCCTTGGCGACCTGGTTGGTGCCGTAGGAGCTGGTGGTGAAGTTCGAGCCCGACATCGAGATCAGTTCGTTGGCATTGGCGCCGACCTGGAAGTTCGAGGTGCCGCTGGTGCCGTCCAGCAGTTGCTGGCCGTTGAACGAGGTGGTGGTAGCGATGCGGTTCAGTTCCGAGGTCAGCTGGGTGACTTCGGTCTGCAGCGCCTTGCGGTCGCCGGCCGAGTTCGAAGCGTTCGAGGACTGGACGGCCAGTTCGCGGATACGCTGCAGGATGTCGCCCGAGTTTGCCAGAGCGCCTTCTGCGGTTTGGGCCATCGAGACGCCGTCGTTGGCGTTACGGGAAGCTTGGTTCATCCCGCGGATTTGCGAGTTCATGCGGTCCGAAATCGCCAGGCCGGCTGCATCGTCCTTTGCGCTGTTGATGCGCAGACCCGACGACAGACGCTGCAGGGAGGTGGTCAGCGAGGTCTGCGACGAGGTCAGGTTACGTTGCGAGTTGAGCGAAGCGATGTTGGTGTTGATGACGGATGCCATGGTATTTCTCCAGACTTACTACTTTATGGGGCGGGCGACTGTACCCTGTTCACTTTGGTGCGCCACGCTGTTCCGTGACGATCACACCGCTGTTGATGCTGGTAACGGAGTCCCCCGTAAAAGCTTTATGGCGGGCAACGAAAATAAACTGCGAAAAAAGTCCTCAAGTTTGCGTGGAGCGCGCGTCTAGACGGCGCAAAAATCGGGGACTTTAGGGCAAAAATAAATTTATTTTTCTCGCTGCCGGTCCTCAAGCAGGGTCTGGAAAACAAAAAAACGCGGCACCTGGCCGCGTTCTCGAGGTCGATTCGACAACAACTTAATGGCGCAGGAAGCCGTACAGCTTGTCCAGGCTGTCCCAGCCGCTGTTCTTGAGCGCATGGTTGACCCTGGTGGCGAAATTCACATCGTGGCGGAAGCGCCGGCAAAAGACCTGCACGGTCTTGACGAGGGCGGCGGCGTCCGGCAGCGGTCCTTCGGGGGCGCACTGGGCCGCCAGCATCATGCGCAGCAGGCCGAAACGCGAGACCAGTTGCAGGTAGCAGTCGTAGGGATTGGCCTGGTCGAATGGGAACAGGTGCATGAACATCTCGTTCAATACGTAGTGTTCCAGCAAGTGTGGCGCTGCCTCGAGCGCCAGGGGCAGGCGCTGTACCCCGGTGGTATAGCGGGCCACCAGCTCGTCGATGTGGGCCACGCCGGATTCGGCATCGGCGCCCAGGTTGCGCGCGACCATGTCGATCACCTCGCGCTGGCGTTCGCTGCGTGCGGGCGACTCCTTGCTGCTCCACAGGGTGGCGAACACCATGGCCTGGGCGGGATGGTTGGGCCGGAGGTCGCGCAAGGCGTCGAGCACGGCCCCGTCTTCGACCAGCCGGGCGAAACTGTCCAGCAGCGCCTGCACGTCGGCGGAGCGGGTTGCCGCAAGCTGCTCGCAGAAGACGCCCAGCAGCGCCAGGCGCTGCCACAGTTCCAGGCCCTCGGTGCGCATCAGCTGCAGGCAGAAGATCCGCACCTCGTGCATCAGGTGCTGCCCCTGGGCGCCATCGGCATCGACGCGCTGGACGGTGTCGGGACGCACGGTGATGCCGGCCTCGATGAAATCGAAGGCATCCGGCGCCAGCAGAGCCTGGCGCGCCGCTTCCGGGCAGGACAGTTGCAGGGCCTGCTGTACCTGGCCGCCGAAGTTCGCGGAGATGCGCGGGTAGCTGAAGCAGGTGTTCGACAGATGGCTTTCGTTCATGTGCGCCTGCACGCCGCACAGTCCACCTTGCATCATGGGGCAGCTGCCGCCCTCGCCATGCAGGTCGATCTTGCCGTAGTTCCTGTCGGAGCCCTGGCTGCGCTGCCGCCGCAGACTGGTCTCGAACGTCTTGCTCAGCTCCGGATGCTTGCTCTGGCGATAAGCGTTGAAGGTCTTCTTGTCCAGGCTGACGGTCCAGCCGGAGCAGCAGGTGTCTTCGCAGGCCGATCCGATGCAGGCGAAGCGGCTGACGTAGCGGGGCAGGAGGGCGGAAAGCGTACGGGTCGGATGAAGGATTGCCATGGTCTGGGACAGGATAGGTTGGGAGAGCACGCTCCGCGCGCGGGGAGGCAGCCTGGATACGAGAAGTCTATCCTGTAGGAAAACCTTCCTAATCCGCGATCACCACCCGATTCTTGCCGCTATTCTTGGCTTGGTACATGGCGCGGTCGGCGCGCGCGGTCAGGCTGGCCTGGTCCTCGTTCGGATGGCGCAGGGCCACGCCGCAGGAGAAGGTAATGAGCATCTTCTCGTTATCGTGCAAGAAGAAGTGGCGGGTCAGCTCGCGCTGCACGCGCACCATGGCGGCCGCGGCCGCGTCGACCGTGGTCTCGGGCAGCAGGATCAGGAATTCCTCGCCCCCGAAACGGGCGATCACATCCATCGAGCGCAGGGTGTCGCGCACCACCTTGACCAGGTGTTTCAGGGCGCCGTCGCCGGCCAGGTGGCCGTAGGTGTCGTTGAGCTTCTTGAAATTGTCGAGGTCGAGCATGGCCACGCACAGGGGCATGTTGCGGCGGTCGGCGCGCGCGCTCTCGCGCTCGAACACATCGTCCAGGCCGCGGCGGTTCAGGCTCCCGGTCAACTGGTCTTCGCGCACCAGCTCGCTCATGTGCTGGAGTTCGGATTCCAGCGCGCGGATGCGTTCCTCGGCTTCCTGCACTTCCTGGTGCACGGCGACCATCCGGTCGCGCGAGGCCAGCGCCTCGTCCTGGGCCGCGCGCATCTCGCGCAGCACCTCTTCCATCACCTCGTTCAGTTCGCCGATATTCCCGGCGCGGCCGATGCGCTCGGCGTAGCCGGCCAGCTTCGCATGGTGGTCGCCGGTCGACGCCGCCACCGAGCCGAGCCGGTCGATGAAGGTCATCATCATGTTCTTCATGGTGGCGCGCACGTCGGAGATGCTGTGGCGCAGCTGGCCCTGCTTGAGGATGACGTCCTTCAGGCTGCGGGTCGCGTCTTCCAGCGCGCGTGCGTCCATGGGGCCGGAGATCAGGTCTTGCACGGCGGCGATCTGGCCGCGCATCCAGCTGTCGTCGTCGAGCAGCTCGGTGACGTTGTCGAGCAGCAGGCGGAACAGGCGCAGCAGCAGTTCCTGCTCCTCGGCCGAGTCGCCGCTGCGCAGTTCGATCTGGTAGCACAGCTGTTTCAGGCGGCCGGCCAGTTCGATCATCTCGGCTTCGCCGCGCGCGAGCTTGACGGCGGCGCCCAGCGATTCGGCTTCCGCCACCTGCTGCGGGTCGCCGGCGAGCAGGGTGGCCAGGGCATAGGCCAGGGCGCGGCCCAGCATCTCGCGCAGGTGGCGCGCGTCCGGATCCTCGTCGCCCAGCGCCATCACCGGGGTGTTGCGGCGCAGGTGGCGCTCGGCGACCTGGCTCAGGGTCTGGGCATAGCCGGTCCAGTCTTCCTGCTTCGCCGCGCGCACCAGGCGGCGGCCATATTCGGACACCTCGCCCGGCGTGTCGGCGAGCTTGCGGGCGAAGGTGGACAGCACCTCGGTGGCGCCATGGGCGGCTGGAGGCGCCGGCGGGGCCGGTGGAATGCCGGCGATCTCGTCGTAGATGGCCCGATAGGCGTCCGGCGTCGGCGCGATGCGGCGCGTCGCCAGGCGGCGGAAGGCTTCGCGGGCGATGTCAGCGGGGTTCAGATTGGGCGTGACGGGCGACGGGGACGACGTGATGGACATGACTGTAATGACGCTGATTGCGGGCTGTCGACATGATAAGCAGCTTTCTTGCCAACCATCAATTAAAAAACGGTAACAAAAGCTCTTAATCCTGCTTTACAACAACACCATCCGTGGTGGAAACGTGTTTTTAGCCCACCAGCTGGTTACGAATGGCGTAATGCGTCAGTTCCGCGCTGTTCTTCAGCTTCATCTTCACCAGCAGCCGCGCCCGGTACTCGCTCACCGTCTTGACCGACAACGAGAGCTCGCGCGCGATGTCGCTGACCGACATGCCGGAAGCGATCATGGTCAGGGTCTGGTACTCGCGGTCCGAGAGGCTGTCGTGCGGCGGCGTCTCATGGTCTTCGCCGATCTGGGCGGCCAGGGTCTGGGCCAGGGCGGCGCTGACGTATTTCTGGCCGGCCGCCACCTGGCGGATCGCCGTGACCAGTTCCTTCGGCGCGCTCTGCTTGGTCAGGTAGCCGGCCGCGCCGGCCTTGAGCGAGCGGATCGCGTACTGGTCTTCGCGGTGCATGGACAGCATCAGCACGGCCAGCTCGGGCTTGTCCTTGCGCACCTGCTTGAGCACCTCGATGCCGTTGCGGTCGGGCAGGGAGATGTCGAGCAGCATCACGTGCGGCCTGGCCTTGCCGACCAGCTTGACGGCGTCCAGGCCGGTTTCCGCCTCGCCGGCCACGATGATGTCGCGCTGCTCGGCCAGGATCTGCTTCAGGCCTTCGCGGACGATGGCATGGTCGTCGGCGATGAACACGCGAATTGTTGCTGTTGCTTTGTCACTCATTCTTCTTTGGCAATGGCGCTCGCCAAGCTGATCTTGATAGTCACCATCGTGCCACCTCCGGGCGTTTGCGACAAGGCCAGCGTGCCGCCCAGGGCCTTGGCGCGCTCGCTCATGCCGCGCAGGCCGAAGGAATGGGGCTTGAGGCGGTCGGCCGCCTGGATGCCGCGGCCGTTGTCGCAGATGGACAGGGTCAGGTGGGCGCGCCGGCGGCGCAGGCTCACCGTCACCCGGGTGGCGCCGGCATGCTTGGCAATATTGGTCAGGGCTTCCTGGAAGATGCGGAACAGGGCGGCCGTGTGGTCGTCGTCCAGGTTGACGTCTTCATTGGGGCCGCGGAACACGCAGGCGATCCCCATCTGCTTCTCGAATTCGCGCGCCTGCCATTCCAGCGCCGCGACGATGCCGAGGTCGAGCATGGTGGGGCGCAGGTCGAGCGAGATGCGATGCACCGCCTCGATGGTGCGGTCGACCAGGTCGTCCAGGTAGTTCGCCTTTTCCAGCAGCTGCGGCTGGTCGTCGGGCAGGCGCGCGGCCAGCATCGACAGGGCCATCTTGATGGCGGTGAGGTTGCCGCCCAGGTCGTCGTGGATCTCGCGCGCGATGCGGGTGCGCTCCTGTTCCTTTACCTGCTCGATGTGATCGGTGAGCTCGGCCAGCCGCGCGCGCGAACGGACGACTTCCTCCTGCTCCTGCTTGCTGGCCGTGATGTTGCTCATGATGCCATCCCACTGCACCGCGCCGCCCTCGACCAGGTGGGGCGTGGCGCGCAGGTTGATCCATTTGACGTCGCGCCAGGCGTCGATCCAGATCCGGCCCTCCCAGTTCCAGCCGGAGAGGTTGTCGCGCGAGGCGCGCATGCAGTCGAGGTAGCCCTTGCGGTCCTCCGGCAGGATCAGGCTTTCGAACAGGGTGGCGTCGTGCTGCAGTTCCAGGCCCGACAGGCCGAGCAGGGCCGAGCAGCCGTCGCTCAGCCAGGGGAAGGCCATGCGCCCGTCCGGATAGAGCAGGAACTGGTAGACCAGGCCCGGCGTGTTGCGCACCACGGCGTCGAAGCGCGCCTGCGACTGGACCAACGCCAGGGCGGCGGCATCCTGCAGGGTGAGGTCGTCGGCGATCGCCAGCAGCAGGGCCTGGCCGTCGCGCACGATGCGCAGGAACGTCAGCTTGACCGGATAGCGGCTGCCGTCCACGCGCTGCAGCTGGGCGCGGATGCCGACCTGGGCGCCGATTTCCTCGCCCAGGCTCCCCAGGAGCTGGGCCAGTTCGGCGCGCCCGAGCCCGGGTGCGATGGCGTGGAAATCGCGCGCCTTCAGATCGGCGGCATCCATTTGCAGGTTCAGGCGCGCGGCCTGGTTGGCGTCGACCACGGCCAGGGTGGCGGCGTCCAGCAGGTAGATTTCGGAAGCGGCGCCCTGCATTTCGGCGGCCAGGATGGGGGATGGACTCATGGGCGTTCGGAATCAAGCTGTTCTTCGCGGCGCACGTGCCGGCGCGCCCGGAAGCGGGTGGTGAAGCGGCGCAGCACGCGCGCCAGGTGGCTGGGCTGGCGGCCCGCGCGGCGCAGCAGGCGGCGGCCGTTGCGGCGGATCGCGGCCACCGCGGCGCGGGTGCTGCGCCAGATGCGGCTGGCGCGCAGGAAGCTCAGCCAGCGGTCGCGCAGGGCCAGGAAGCCGCCGTGGCAGCGCGCGAACCAGCTCAGGGTGAGCAGGGTCGGCAGGGTCAGCACGTAGATGCGCGCCACCACCACCGCGCCGCCTAGTTTGGCGACAACGAAAGCGGCGACGCCGGACAGGGCGTGGCCGTGGGCGATGGCAATCAGGGCCAGCAATTTGACGGGAAATAGCAGCAGTCCCGGCAGCACGAAGGCGGACAGGGCGGCCCAGGGCGGCAGGACGCGGATCCGGCTTTCCAGCCAGCGCAGGGGCCCCCAGCGCGCCATGGCGGCGGCGATGCGGCTGCCGGTCTCCCAGAACCAGGCCTCGACGAGCAGGACCAGCGCCGCCAGGTGAACCAGGGGCGCGAGCAGGCGGGGGCGCTGGTGGGCTCGTCTCATGCTGCGCATGATACGGCAAGCATGGGCGGAAGGGCGCCAGTTGCCGTTACAATCAAGGCATGAACAAGGCATTCGTAAAAGAGAGCGACAACGAGGACGACGACGCGGAAGCGTTGGCGCTGGCCCAGGCCATTCCCGCCGGAGCCAAGAACTACATCACCCCGGGCGGCTACAAGGCCATCAAGGACGAGCTGCTGCAGCTGATCGACGTCGACCGGCCCGAGGTGGTCAAGGTGGTGCACTGGGCGGCCTCGAACGGCGACCGCTCGGAAAACGGCGACTACATCTACGGCAAGCGCCGCCTGCGCGAGATCGACCGCCGCATCCGCTTCCTCACCAAGCGCATGGATTCGGCCTTCGTGGTCGATCCGAGTGTGCACTATGGCAACGACCAGGTCTTCTTCGGCGCCACCGTCAGCTACCTGAACAAGGCGGGCGAGGAGCACACCGTCACCATCGTCGGTATCGACGAACTCGACCCCCTCAAGGGCAGGATCAGCTGGGTCTCGCCGGTGGCGCGCGCGCTGACCAAGGGGCGCGAAGGCGATGTCGTCACGCTGCAGACGCCGCTCGGCATCGACGAGCTGGAAATTCTTTCGGTCGACTATCCCGAACCCGTCACCGACTGAAGCGGCCGGCTGGTAAGATGATCGATTCGCCGCTTACCGTGCTTCCATGAACCGTTTCAACGATTCCGCGCGCGACACCGATGTACTTGCCGCGCTGCGGACTGCGACTGCCTCGCGGCACGAGCGGCTCGACAGCGGCCTGCCGCTGTCCGCCCCCAACCCTTCCCTCGACGACTACGCCGCCCACCTGCGGATGGTGCGCGACTGGCTTGCGCCCCTGGAAAGCTGGCTGGCCGGCTTCGCCGACGGTCCGCAGACGGCGTCGGCGCTGCCGCCCCTGGGACGCCTGGCGCTGATCCAGGCCGACCTGGCCGAGCCGGGCATGCCGGAAGTGCCGCCGATGCGGCCCGCTGCGTCCTGGCCGCTGGACGCCAGCCCGGCCTGGCGCTGGGGCGTCGCCTACGTGATCGAAGGCTCGCAACTGGGCGGCGCCGTCCTGTATAAAAATCTTGCGGCGCGCTTGTCTCCGCATCCGCTGCGCTACCTGCGCGGCGAGGAGGGCGGGCCGGGACCGCGCTGGCGCGTTTTCCTGGGAGCCTTGCGCACGCAGGTCGACACGCCGGAAGCGATCGCGGAAGCCTGCTCGGGCGCCTGCGCCGCCTTCGACGCCATCCTCGCGCTGGCGCCGCTGGAAGAATAATCCGAAAAAAATCGGGCGGGCATGTCGAATCCGCGCCGCCCGGATCGTCGTACTGTCAAAGGCGGACCAATCACGCCGATTGTTCAAACAACCAGACGGAGGATGCGATGCGATTCATGATTTTGCTGAAAGCGGACAAACACAGCGAAGCGGGCGAGATGCCGGACGAGGCGCTGCTCACGGCCATGGGCAAGTTCAACGATGAACTCATCCAGGCCGGGGTGATGGTCGGCGGCGATGGCCTGCACCCGTCCTCGCGCGGGGCGCGCGTGCACTTCAGCAAGGGCGGCGGCGTGCGCGTGACGGACGGCCCCTTTGCCGAGACCAAGGAACTGCTGGCCGGTTTCTGGATCTGGCAGGTCAAGTCGAAAGAGGAGGCGATCGCCTGGGTCAAGCGGGTGCCGATGCCCATGCTCGGCGGCGAGGCCGAGATCGAGATCCGCCAGATCTTCGAGATGGACGACTTCGGCGAGGCAATGACGCCGGAACTGCGCGAGCAGGAAGAGCGCCAGCGCGCCGCCCTGGCCGGCTGACGCCGCTGCGCCCTTGCGATTGCCAGGCGCTTGCCCCACACTGGCGCCTCACGATACAAGCACTCGAAAGGACGCAACACATGGGCTATTCCATCGCCTGGATTCTGGTACGCGGCAAAACGAAGGAGGACGTGCTCGCCCAGCTGACGCTGGCCGACACGGGCGAGCCGGACGAGGCGAACGAAAGCCCGGTGTCCGGGGCCGCGCTGCCGGACGGGAGCTACCTGCTGTTCTTCAATGACATGGCGCACGCCGCCACCCAGGCGCCGAACATGGCGCGCCTGTCCGAAGGGTGCGAGGCGCTGGGCTGCCAGGTGGAGGACAGCGTGATGGCAAGCGCCGCCTTCCTGTACAAGGACGGCGCCAAGGCCTGGGACGTCGTGCACCTGGCGGACCAGGGCCTGTATCATCTCGCGGTGGACGGCGCGCCGCCTGCGCTGCTGGAGACCATCCACACCGAAATGAAGGCCTCCCAGGACGAGGATGGCGGCGTCGACGCCGAGGTGGACTGGCTGTTCGAAGTGCCGCTCATGCTGGCCACCGCGCTCAGCGGCTACCGCCACGACGAGGCGGCGCTGCTGTCCGGTGACACGCTGGTGTTCACGGAACTGGTTCCGGCGACGCCGGATGGCGGCCGCCGCCACTGATCATGGTGCGGCGCGGGGGCGCTGGACGACGATGGCCAGGTGCTTCTCCGGCGCCTGGTCGAATTCGAGATGGCGGACGATGCAGCCCGCCTCCCTGATCACGTCGAGCAGGCCCGGGATGCCGAGCGTGGCGTAAGCGACTTCCGGTCCCATGGCGTCGTCGACATGCTCGCTCGCTTCGTCAAGCCCTCCCGCCGAGAAGATGAACACCCCGCCCGGCGCCAGGGCCGCCATCAATTTCAGCATCAGCTCCCGTTGCCCGGCGAGCGGCACGTGCCAGATGCTGTCCCAGGCAGCGATGAAACGGTAAGGGCGCGCGACCGGCCAGTCGCGAATATCCGCATGGTGGAGCAGCACGCCGGGATCGGCCTGCGCGGCCAGTTCGATCATGCGCCGCGAAACGTCGACCCCCTCGATCTGCAGGCCATGTTCGCGCATGAGGGGATTGAAGCGCGTGCTGCAGCCGCAGCCCACGTTCAGGGCCCAGCCGGCGCCCGGGTCGAGGAAGGACAGGGCGCGAAGGTAGAGCGCGAGCCCGTTATCCGGATTGAAGACGGCGTCGCGCCAGCGTTCGGCGAGGATGTCGTAGGCCGCGCCGATCACCGCTTCAGGAGCGCTCGCGCTCGACCCGGTTCACACCCGCCACGCGCCGCAGGTTGCGGATCAGCTGCGCCAGGTGCACCCGGTCCTTCACCTGGATGGTGAAGCGCAGCTGCGTCATCAGGTGTTCGTCGTCCTCGTCCATGCCCACATAGGTGATGTTGGCGTCGGACTCGCCGATCTCGGCGGCGACACGGGCCAGGATGCCCTTCTCGTTGTTGATGAGCAGGCGAATGCGGCAGTCGAAGCGGCGGTTCAGCTCTTCGCCCCACTGCACGGCGATCCAGCGGTCCGGCTCCTTGGCGCGGATGCGCTTGGCCGGCAGGCAGTCCTCGGTGTGCACCACCAGGCCCTGGTCGCGGCGCAGCTGGCCGGTGATCTGGTCGCCCGGGATCGGCAGGCAGCACGGCGCCAGCTGCACGGATACGCCTTCGCTGCCGTAGATGGTGACCGGGTCGATGTCGCTTGCCGGCATCGGCTGGGCCGTCGGCATGAGCTCCGGGTCGCCTTCCATCAGGCCGAAAATGTGGCGCGCCACCAGGGCCGGCATGCGCTTGCCGATGCCGATGTCGGCATACAGCTCTTCCATCGACTTGGCCGAGGATTCGGCCAGCAGTTTTTCCACCGTCGCGGGCGCCAGTTCGGGGCCGATGTTGCGCGCGGCCAGCGCCCCGGCCAGCAGTTCCTGGCCCAGTTCCACCGACTCGTTCACGTTCACCGTGCGCAGGTAGTGGCGGATCGCCGAACGCGCCTTGCCGGTGCGGACGAAAGAGAGCCAGGTCGGGCTCGGGCGCGATTCCGGATCGGTCACGATCTCGACGATGTCGCCGTTGTGCAGCTCGCTGCGCAGCGGCGCCGGCTCGTTGTTGATGCGC
This sequence comes from Massilia sp. BKSP1R2A-1, assembly GCF_050586525.1. Taxonomy (NCBI): domain Bacteria; kingdom Pseudomonadati; phylum Pseudomonadota; class Betaproteobacteria; order Burkholderiales; family Oxalobacteraceae; genus Massilia; species Massilia sp. BKSP1R2A-1. The sequence continues at coordinate 24,557 of NZ_JBOBRE010000008.1, forward strand.
ACCGAGACCGTGTGGTCGCCGATGCCGGTGTGGATCGAGTAGGCGAAGTCGAGCGCCGTGGCGCCGCGCGGCAGGGCGATGATCTTCGACTTCGGCGTGAACACGTAGACCGAATCGGGGAACAAATCGACTTTCACATGTTCCAGGAACTCGGCCGAGTCGCCGGTCTGCTGCTGGATGTCGAGCAGGGACTGCAGCCAGGCGTGGGTGCGCTGCTGCAGGTCCGACATGTTCGAGTCGCCGGTCTTGTACAGCCAGTGCGCCGCCACGCCGCTTTCCGCGGTGCGGTGCATGTCCTGGGTGCGGATCTGGAACTCCACCGGGGTGCCGTAGGGGCCGATCAGGGTGGTATGCAGCGACTGGTAGCCGTTGATCTTGCGGATCGCGATATAGTCCTTGAACTTGCCGGGCATCGGCTTGTACAGCGCGTGCAGGGTGCCGAGCGCCACGTAGCAGTTCGGGACCGTGTCGACCACCACCCGGAAGCCATACACGTCCAGCACCTGCGAGAACGACAGGTGCTTGTTGCGCATCTTCTTGTAGATGCCGTACAGGGTCTTCTCGCGGCCGTAGACCTCGGCCTGGATGCCGGCGCTGGCGAGCTGGTTCTTGACCGTGTCGAGGATCTTCTTGACCACTTCGCGGCGGTTGCCGCGCGCCGCCTTGATGGCCTTGGCCAGCGTGAAGTAGCGCAGCGGGTAGAGGTGCGAGAAGGACAGGTCCTGCAGCTCGCGGTAGATGTCGTTCAGGCCGAGGCGGTGGGCGATCGGCACGTAGACTTCCATGGTCTCGCGCGAGATGCGGCGGCGCTTGGCCGGGACCATCACGCCCATGGTGCGCATATTGTGCAGGCGGTCGGCGAGCTTGATCAGGATCACGCGCACGTCCGAGGCCATGGCCAGCAGCATCTTGCGGAAGTTCTCGGCCTGGGCCTCGATCTGGCTCTGGAACTCGATCTTTTCGAGCTTGGACAGGCCGTCGACCATGTTCGCGACCTGGGCGCCGAAGCGTTCGATCAGCTCGTCCTTCTTGACGTCCTGGTCTTCGATCACGTCGTGCAGCAGCGCGGCCATGATGGCCTGGGCGTCGAGCTTCCACTCGGCGCAGATTTCCGCGACGGCGATCGGATGGGAGATGTAGGGTTCACCCGACTTGCGGACCTGCCCGAGGTGCATCTCGTCGGAGAAGCGGTAGGCTTCCTTGACCTTCTTGAGCTCGGCGGGGGTGAGGTAGTCGGACAGCTTGTTGATGAGCTGCGTAACCGAGGCGACGCCCGGCGCGGGCGCCGGTGCCTCGGCGTCTTGCGGTTTGCCCGGTCGCTTGGAGCGGGCAGGGGTTCCTGGATGGGTCGAATCCGGGGAAGACAAACTCATATGTAATATCGATCAGCCAGTATGGGCACAGAATAACAGAATATCGATATACCTAAACCCGCCATGCTGGATGGGGGCTCGAGAAACCGTAGCGAGCGGCAGCGATGTTGGTTGAGAAGCGCAGCTGTACGAGTAGTACAGCAAGCATCGCAAACCGACAGCGCAACGCGCAGCAGGTTTATCGAGCCCCCGGGTATTACATCGGCACCTTTTTCAGCATCTCCAGGCCAACCTTGCCTGCAGCGATCTCACGCAGGGCGACGACGGTCGGCTTGTCCTTGGCTTCGACCTTCGGGGTGTGGCCCTGCAGCAGCTGGCGTGCGCGGTAGGTCGCGGCCAGGGTCAGCTGGAAGCGGTTCGGGACGTTCTTGAGGCAATCTTCGATGGTAATGCGGGCCATGTTCACTCCTGAAAGTACAAATGCGGCATGCCTTGCGGCGCCGCTGATGGGTATTACGTAGGTTGTTGCGCGTGGATTCCCAGCTGGGCAAACAAGTCGGCGTTGCGCGCGGCCTGTTGGGCGAAACGGCAACGTGTCGCTTTGACAATCGCCTGCAGTTCCGCGAGGGCGACGTTGAACTCTTCGTTGATGATAGCATATTCGAACTCCGGAGCGTGAGCCATCTCCCCACCGGCGGCCAGCAGGCGGCGGGTGATGATGTGGGGCTCGTCGGTGCCGCGCTTGTGCAGGCGCTCCTCCAGGGCTTCGATCGACGGCGGCAAAATGAAGATGCCGGCCGCGTCGGGGAACTGCTTCCTCACTTGGCGCGCACCCTGCCAGTCGATCTCCAGCAGGATGTCGGTGCCCAGCTTCATTTCCTGTTCCACGGTCAGGCGGCTGGTGCCGTAGTAGTTGCCGTGCACTTCCGCCCATTCCAGGAACTCGCCGCGGTCGGCGCGCGAGACGAAATCTTCCGCCGTCGTGAAGTGGTACTCGCGGCCATCCTGCTCGCCCGGACGCGGTGGACGGGTCGTGGTCGAGATCGACAGCTTGATGCCCGGTTCCAGCTTCAGCAGGGCGTTGACCAGGGTCGACTTACCGGCGCCGGATGGGGCAGCGACGACGAACAGGCTGCCGGAGAGGGCGGGAGTGATCATATTGTGTTCCTTGTTACGTTTACTCGTTGCGGTATCGATGGCCGCATGGTGTTCATCATAAGTTTGAACGCGTGGGCGGGAAACCCGCCCACCCTACAAAATCGCTTCTGTAGGGTGGGCGGTCCCCCGCCCGCGCGTTCAAGTGTACGCCGCACATTGTTGCGCGACGACAACAAATTATTCGAGGTTCTGCACCTGCTCGCGCATCTGCTCGATGAGCAGCTTGAGCTCCATCGACGCATCCGCCAGCTCCTTGACGGAAGCCTTCGCGCCCAGCGTATTCGCCTCGCGGTTCAGCTCCTGCATCATGAAGTCCAGGCGCTTGCCGACCTGGCCGCCCTTCTTGAGGATATGGCGGGTCTCGTTCAGGTGGGCCGACAGGCGCGACAGCTCTTCGGACACGTCGATGCGGATGCCGTACAGGGTCACTTCCTGGCGAATGCGCTCCAGCACTTCCTGGCGGCTCAGCACCGAGGGATTGCCGTGGCCGGCCAGGCCCAGCGCGTCCTGCATGCGCTCGACCGCCTTCTGCTGGAACTGCGAAATCACCTGCGGAATCAAGGGGGTGATGCGCTTGACGATGGCTTCCATCGACTCGATGCGCGACTGCAGCATCGCTTCCAGCGCCGCGCCTTCGCGCCTGCGGCTGTCCACAAAAGCGGCGACGGTGGTGGCGGTCAGCGCGGCGACGTCCGCCTGCAGCGACTCCTGGCCCACGGTCGACTCTTCGATCACGCCGGGCCAGCGCAGCAGTTCGGCCACCGTCATCTGGGGGGCGGCGGCGAAGTGTTTCGTGATTTCGCCCTGCAGGCGGGCGAGGTCGGCCAGCAGTTCCTGGTTCAGTGCCTGCGAACCGCCGGCCGTCTTGCGGCCGAAGGAGAGCCGCACTTCGACCTTGCCGCGGGTGATGGCGGCCATGATGGCCGAGCGCAGGTCGGGTTCCAGGGCGCGCAGATCGTCATTGATGCGAAACTGGAGATCGAGGAAGCGCGAATTGACGCTCTTGATCTCGATCGTGAGGGTGCCGGCAGCGCCTTCGCTGGTGGCAACCGCATAACCTGTCATGCTAGAAATGCTCAAAGGGATCCCCGGTTTTTATTCTTTACAAGGCCGACATTTATCCCACACAATTGCCCTGTTAAGCAAGGAAACCTTCCCGGATGGCCGCACAGAATAACGCACCCCTGCCTGATGGGCTGGAAATTGCTGGATATCGCATTGTAAAGAAAATTGCGTCCGGTGGGTTCAGTATTGTTTATCTGGCATATGACCCCGAAGGCAATGCCGTGGCCATCAAGGAATACCTGCCCAGCCAGCTCGCCCTGCGCGCGCCCGGCGAGCTCGCACCGACCGTCTCCAAGCCCAATCTGCCGGTGTTCCGCATCGGCCTGAAGTGCTTCTTCGAGGAGGGGCGGGCGCTGGCGCGCATCGTCCATCCGAACGTGGTGCGGGTGGTGAACTTCTTCCGCGCCAACGAGACTGTCTACATGGTGATGGCCTACGAATCCGGCCACACCCTGCAGGACCACATCGCCCGCCTGCACGCCAAGGGCAGCCGCGTCAACGAAACCGCGCTGCGCCAGCTCTTCAACGGAGTCTGCGCCGGCGTGCGCGAAGTCCACGCGAACAAGCTGCTGCACCTGGACCTGAAACCGGCCAATATCTACCTGCGCAGCGACGGCTCGCCCCTGCTGCTCGACTTCGGCGCGGCGCGCCAGACCATCAACATCGACGCGCCCATGCTGGCGCCGATGTACACGCCCGGCTTCGCCGCGCCCGAGCTGTACAGCAAGGCGGCGACGCTCGGCCCCTGGACCGACATCTACAGCATCGGCGCGGCCATGTATGCCTGCATGACGCGCACCATGCCGCAGCCGGTCGAGGCGAGGAAGAGCGAAGACAAGGTCGACGTCCAGCTGGCGAAGCTCGACGGCAGCTATTCGCCGGAACTGGTCGACATGGTGCGCGCCTGCCTGGCCCTCGATCCCTTGGAGCGCCCGCAGAGCGTGTTCGCCATGCAGAAGGTGCTGCAGGCGCCGCCCACGCTGGCGCCGCAGGCGGAAGCGGAGCCGGAACCGGAACAGGCGCCGGGAGGCTGGCGCGGGATCGCCCAGCGTATCGGCTTGAAGCGCGGCGCGCGCAGCTAAGGAGGCAGCATGCAGTTTTCCGTCTACCAGCAGACCCACATCGGCGGCCGCAAGGTCAACCAGGACCGCATGGGCTACAGCTTCACGCGCGACGCGCTGCTGCTGGTGCTGGCCGACGGCATGGGCGGCCACCTGGGCGGCGAGATCGCCGCCACCATCACCCTGCAGACCCTGTCGATGATGTTCCGCATGCAGGCGCGCCCCTATGTGAAGAAGCCCGAGCGCTTCCTCGAAGAGGCGCTGATGCAGGCGCACTGGGACATCCTGAGCTACGCCGAGACCCACAAATTGCCCGAGACGCCGCGCACCACGGTGGTGGCCTGCCTGGTCCAGCACAACTGCGCCGTATGGGCCCACTGCGGCGACTCGCGGCTGTACTGGGTGCGCCGCAACCAGGTGCTGGCGCGCACCCGCGACCACTCCCACCTCGAATACCTGATCGAGCGCGGCCGCGCGACGGAAAGCCAGCGCAACACCCACCCGGACCGCAACAAGCTCTATAACTGCCTCGGCGCGGGCCAGTCGCCCAAAATCGAGATCTCGAACCAGGCCAGCCTGGAAGCGGGCGACACCCTGCTGCTGTGTTCGGATGGCCTGTGGTCGATGCTGCCGGAAACCGAAATCGTGCACCGCCTGTCCACCTCGACCGTGGTGCAGGCCGTGCCCGACATGGTGGCGATGGCGGCCGCGATCGGCGGCGCGCGCGCCGACAACACCACCGCGCTGGCGATTACCTGGCAGGGCGCGAGCGCGAGCGATGCGCCCGGCGTGATCTCGACCCAGATGCTGCCCGAGAACGAGGTCAGCTCGACCATCACGGCCGGCGAGCCGCTGCCGTCAAGCGCAGACGCCTTCGACGAAGACGAAATCGAAAAAGCGATCGCCGAGATCCGCCAGGCGATCGAGAAGTCTTCCCAATTACTCAAATAGCAAGGACATCCATGAGCTTCGAACAACGCCCGAGCGGCCGCGCGGTCGACCAGCTGCGCGCCATACGCATCACCCGCCAGTACACCAGGCACGCCGAAGGCTCGGTGCTGATCGAGTGCGGCGACACCAAGGTGATCTGCACCGCCAGCATCGAAGAGAAGGTGCCCGGCTTCCTGAAGGGGAAGGGCCAGGGCTGGCTGACGGCGGAATACGGCATGCTGCCGCGTTCGACGCACACCCGCATGGACCGCGAAGCCGCGCGCGGCAAGCAGTCCGGCCGGACCCAGGAAATCCAGCGCCTGATCGGCCGCTCGCTGCGCGCCGCCTTCGACCTGGAAGCCTTCGGCGAACGCACCCTGCACCTGGACTGCGACGTGATCCAGGCCGACGGCGGCACCCGCACCGCTTCGATCACCGGCGCCATGGTGGCGGCCTACGACGCTTTCCAGGTATTGGTGAAGCAGGGCCTGCTGCCGGAGGTGCCGGTCAGGCACTTCGTGGCCGCGATCTCGGTCGGCGTCTACCGCGGCATGCCGGTGCTGGACCTGGACTACGTCGAGGATTCGGACTGCGACACCGACATGAACGTCGTGATGACGGAGACCGGGCACTTCATCGAGGTGCAGGGCACGGCGGAAGGCGCGGCCTTCGACCGCGCCGGCATGAACCGCCTGCTCGACCTGGGGCAGTTGGGGATTACGGAGTTGATCAAGTTGCAGAAGCAGTCGCTCGGCCTGGCCGGCTGACCGGTTCGCGCGGCCGCGGCGGCAGCATGCCGTGGCCGAAAACGCTAAAATACCCACCCTCCGCCGCAATCCCACCACGCCACCATGACCCAACGCCTCGTCCTCGCCTCCAACAACGCCGGCAAACTCAAGGAGTTCGCCCAGATCCTCGCGCCCATCGGCTTCGAGCTGCATCCACAGGGCGAGTTCGGCGTCCCGGAAGCGGAGGAGCCCTTCGGCACCTTCGTCGAAAACGCGCTGGCCAAGGCCAGGCACGCCGCGCGCCTGACCGGCCTGCCGGCCCTGGCGGACGATTCGGGCGTCTGCGTCAACGCATTGGGCGGCGCGCCCGGCGTGTATTCGGCCCGCTTTGCCGGCGAGCCGAAGTCCGACGTTCGCAACAACGAGAAGCTGGTTGCCGACCTGGCGCAGCATGCGGACAAGTCCGCCTACTATTACTGCGTGCTGGTCTACGTGCGCCACGCCGACGACCCGCAGCCGGTGATCGCCGACGGCATGTGGCGCGGCGAGATCATCGAAACCCCGCGCGGCACCAACGGCTTCGGCTACGACCCGCACTTCCTGATTCCCGCGCTCGGCAAGACCACCGCCGAACTGGACCCGGCCGTGAAGAACGCCCACTCGCACCGGGGCCAGGCCCTGCGTGCACTGGTAGAAAAACTGAAATGATCCCGATTAAAGTCGCCGGCGCGAACCCTTCGCCGAGCGAACCCCGTTCTCCCGCGACGACCGCCCTGCAATACCTGCAGCCCGGCGCATTGAACCTGGCCGCGCTGCCGCCGCTGTCGCTCTACATCCACTTCCCCTGGTGCGTTCGCAAATGCCCCTACTGCGATTTCAATTCGCACGAGGCGAAGGGCGAACTGCCGGAGAAGGAGTACCTGGACGCCGTACGCCTGGACCTGGAGCAGTCGCTGCCCATGATCTGGGGCCGCAAGATCCACACCGTCTTCATCGGCGGCGGCACCCCGAGCCTGATGTCGGCGGCCGGCCTGGACCGCCTGCTGTCGGACGTGCGCACCCTGCTGCCGCTCGAGATCGGCGCCGAGATCACGATGGAGGCCAACCCCGGCACCTTCGAGGCCGAGCGCTTCCGGTCCTACCGCGACAGCGGCGTGAACCGCCTGTCGATCGGCATCCAGAGTTTCAATGGCGCCCACCTGAAGGCGCTGGGCCGCATCCACGACGAAGCCGAGGCCTTGCGCGCGGTCGAGATCGCGCGCTCTACTTTCGATAACTTCAACCTCGACCTGATGTTCGCGCTGCCTTCGCAGACCCTGGGCGAAGCCCGGCGCGACCTCGAGACGGCGCTGTCCTTCGCGCCGCCGCACCTGTCGATGTACCACCTGACGATGGAGCCGAACACGGTCTTCGCCAAGTATCCGCCGACCTTGCCGGACGACGATACGAGCGCCGACATGCAGGACATGATCCTCGAGGCGACGGCAAACGCCGGCTACGAGCATTACGAGGTCTCGGCCTACGCCAGGGCCGGCAAGCGCGCGCAGCACAACCTGAACTACTGGCAGTTCGGCGACTACCTCGGCATCGGCGCCGGCGCGCATTCGAAGATCTCCTTCCCGCACCGCGTGCTGCGCCAGGCGCGCTACAAGCAGCCGGCGTCCTTCATCGAGGCGGCAAAACGCGGCAACCCGGTGCAGGAAGAGCACGAGATCGCACGCGCCGACATGGGTTTCGAGTTCATGCTCAACGCCCTGCGCCTGACGGAAGGCTTCGACCCGAACCTGTTCGGCGAACGCACCGGCATGAACATCAGCGCCATCGCCAAGGCCCTCAACGAGGCCGAAGCCAAGGGCCTGATCTACCGCGACTTCAAGCTGATCAAGCCCACCGAGCTGGGCCAGCGCTTCCTGAACGACCTGCAGGAGATGTTCCTGGCGGCCTGATTCTTCAGGTGCGCTGGGCGCCGGCGAGGGCGCGGATGGTGCGCGCGAGGGCGTCGACGACGCGCGCCGTGGCCTCGTAGTCGGGTTCGCGCGTGGCGGTCTGGTAGTAGGGATAGCGCTGGAAGGCGGTGTCGGTCACCATCAGGCTGGCATACCCTCCCGTCGCGTGGCCGGAGAGCGTGAGCCCCATGGCATGCGCGGGGCTCGCCAGCCCCTGCGCCGGCGCATCCGGCCTGGCCGTGAAGGCGCCCAGCGCCTGGCGCACGCGGGCGGAGGCCGAGGGCGATCCGGCGAAGGCGATGAAGCTGCCCGCTCCCTGCTCGAGGAACACCAGCCGGACTTCGGTGCCGCGGCTGGGCGCCATGTCCCTGAGCTGGCGCGCCAGTTCCAGCAGGGCGGCCGCGCCGCTGCCGTCCCCGCCGGTGCGCACGCCGACGATGAACATCCGCTCCGGACGCCTGCCGTCCGCCGTGTTCGACAGCGCGGCCTCGATTTCCTTTCCCTCGCGACGCAGGCGATAGCCATACGCGCCCAGCGTGGCGGCCAGGTGCGGCATGGCCCCCTGTCCGCCGCCCTCGGCCAGCACCCGCGCATGCGCCTGCAGCCGCGCCGCGGTGCCAGGGGAACGGTCCGCCGAGTCGGTTTCGAGCGTGAGGGTGGCCAGCGCGATCGCGACCAGGATCACGATGAGGGTCTTCCAGTGGGTTCGGGCGAATTTGCGCATGGCAGCTGGTCTTTCCAGGGCTTCAGCCTGCAGGCATTCATGCGTCCAGTGTAGCGACCTTGCGCATCCGATATCGTTTCGATTCCGCGTTTCAATTCCGCCTTCGGGGTCAACGGGCGCTGCCGGGCAGGGCCTGGAAGTCCTCGTTGCGGTCGCGCGCGCGCAGCGGTTCGGCCAGGTTCGGCGGCGGCGCCACCAGCTTGCGCTGGCGAAGGTCGAACCAGCCGGCGGTCGAGGTCACGCGCGCGCACAGCACGCCTCGCGGAAGAACTCGATCTGGGGTCAGGTCTGACATTCGGACACGGCCTCAGCCGTCCGAGCGGAGCCATGTACGTTGCGAAAGTTTAATGATGAGCGCTGAGGGGCTTATGGCTCAGCTTGTGTCCGAATGTCAGACCTGACCCTCACCTTGGCTGCGCAGCCAGGCCTGGGCCGCCGCGACATGTGGCTCGAGCGCATGTCCCGCGCTGCTGACCAGGGAATAGGTATGTCCCGGTATCGCCGGACCCGGCAGCCGCACCAGGCGTCCCGCGGCGAGTTCGCCGGCCAGCAGTTCGAGGCTGAGCAGGGCGACACCCTGGCCGGCGAGCGCCGCCTGGATGGCGTGGCCCTCGTCGGAAAAGCGCAGCTGGCCCGGACGCGCCGGCCATGGCAGCCCGGCCGCGGCGAACCAGGCCGGCCAGGTGGGGTTGAGCGGGTGTTCGCGTGTCCATTGGAATGCGATCAGCGGAATCGCCGCGTCGGCAGGATCCGCGTCCCGCAGCGCCGGGCTGGCCAGCGGGGCGAAGCGATCCGCGAACAGCGGCTGCGCCACCATGCCGGGATAGGGGCCGCGCCCGTAGCGGATCGCCAGGTCGGCCTGGTCGCCGCCGAGATCGACCAGCTGGTCCGATGCATGCAGTTCCAGGTCGATGTCCGGGTGCTGGCGGCGGAAATCGGCGATCCGCGGCGCCAGCCAATGGGCCATGAAGGCGTTCGTCGCCGAGATCGTGACCGGGCGCGGCGCCTGCGGCGCGCCGAGTTGGCGCAGCACCGTCTCGAAGGCGTTGAAGCCGTCGCGCAGCACCGGGTAGAGCGCGGCGCCGGCCTCGGTCAGGACCACCTTGCGCACCTGCCGGTCGAACAGCAACAGGCCGGTGTACTCCTCGAGAAACCGGATCTGGTGGCTCACGGCGGTGGGCGTCACGGCGAGTTCGGCCGCGGCCTGCTTGAAGCTGCCGTGACGGGCCGCGGCCTCGAAGGCGCGCAGGGACGAGAGAGGAGGGAGGCGCCGCATAGTGGGATAGATGAAATCAATTCACCTTATGCCTGACAATTACTAGTTTGTCAACGTTTCGCTCCAGGCCTATCGTTCCGGTACCGGCACACGGCCGGCAACCACCCAAGCGAAAAGGATTCATCATGCTGGAACGTATCGTCACCCAACCCGACAACTATGCCCCCTTCCTGCTGTCGCAGGGCATCCGTTTTGGCGACCTGCTGTTCATCTCGGGCCAGGCCGGCGCCGCCGACGACGGCAGGATCGTCGAGGGCGGCTTCCTGGCCCAGGGACGCCAGGCCTTCGCCAACCTGCGGCGTGCGCTCGAGGCAGGCGGCTCGAGCCTGCGCGACGTCGTCAAGGTCACCATCTTCGTCACCGACATGGGGCATTTCCAGGACGTCGTGGCGCTGCGCCGCGAATTCTTCTCGGCGCCGTATCCGGCCGATACCATCGCCGAGATCCGCGCCCTCTACGATCCGAAGGCGATGATCGAAATCGAGGCCATCGCCGCGGTGCGCCGCGAAGGAGGCAACTGAGATGGGCGCGCGGCAGCTGCAGGAGCCCGGCCTGTTCGACACGCCGGCCATCGGCCGCATGGCCTTGCGCAACCGGCTGGCGGTGGCGCCCATGACGCGTGTCAGCGCCGGCGCCGACGGGCTTGCGAACGCGGCGATGCGGGACTACTACGCCGCCTTTGCCGAAGGCGGCTTCGGCCTGGTCATCACCGAAGGCATCTATACCGACGCGGCGTTTTCCCAGGGCTACCTGTACCAGCCCGGCCTGTCCGACGCCGCCCAGCGCGAGGCGTGGGCGCCGATCGTGCGCGCCGTGCACGCCGGCGGCGCGCGCATCGTCGCCCAGCTGATGCATGCGGGCGCCCTGTCGCAAGGTAATCCGCACAGGAGCGGCACGCGTGGCCCCTCAAGCGTCCGGCCGAAGGGAACGCAGATGGCCTTCTATCGCGGCGAGGGGCCGTACCCCGTGCCGCAGGCCATGAGCGAGGCCGAGATCATGGAGGCGATCCGCGGCTTCGCCGACGCCGCGGCCCGGGCGCGCGAGGCTGGCTTCGACGGCGTCGAGATCCATGGCGCCAACGGCTACCTGCTGGACCAGTTCCTCAGCGAGGGCATCAACGGGCGCAGCGATGCCTATGGCGGCGTGGCCGGGCGTTTGCGCCTGATCGGCGACGTGGCGCAAGCGGTGCGCGCCGCCGTCGGCGCCGATTTCACAATCGGGATGCGGATCTCGCAGGGCAAGGTCAACGACTTCACCCACAAGTGGCGCGGCGCCGAGGCCGACGCGGCGCAGATCTTCGGGGTGCTGGGCAGGCTGCCGGTGGACTATGTGCACACCACGGAATTCGAAGCCTGGAAGGGCGCCTTCGGCGACGGCCCGAGCCTGGCGGCGCTGGCCAGGCGGTATGCGGACCTGCCGGTGATCGCCAACGGCTCCCTGCACGATCCGGCGCGCGCCGCCGCGATGGTGGCGAATGGCGAGGCCGACCTGGTATCGCTTGGGCGCGGAGCGCTGACCCATGTCGACTGGCCGCGCCGCGTACGCGATGGCAAGCCGCTCCTCGACTTCGACCGCGAGATCCTGTCGCCGATCGCGGACCTGGCCAATGCCGCACGCCACCGGCGCGAGCAGGCGTAAAAACCAATCGGTGTCAGGTCTGACATTCGGACACAGCCTCAGCTGCAATTGGTGTCAGGTCTGACATTCGGACACAGCCTCAGCTGGGAGGGGCAGAGCGCCCGACCCCTTGATTGCTCAGCTCGTGTCTGAATGTCAGACCTGACACCAAGGTTTGGGGGGCGTGAAGCGGCGGGAGAAAAAAAACCGGGCCACGCGGGCCCGGTTCGATTCAGCTGATGACGCTCAGCGCGCAGCCACCGGCTGCGCCGGCTCGCTCCAGCCGCCGCCCAGCACGCGGTAGAGCGTGACCTGGTTTTGCAGGCGCTGCAGGTTGGCGGAGATCGCCGCCTGCTGCGCCTGGAACAGCGAACGCTGGGCGTCCAGGAGGTCGAGGTAGCTGGCGGCGCCGTTCTTGTAGCGCAGGTCGGCCAGGTTGAAGCGGTCGGCTTCGGCCTCGGCCACCGCGCGCTGGGCGCGCAGCTGCTCGCTGAAGGTCGACTGGCCGGCCAGCGCATCCGCCACTTCGCGGAAGGCCTGCTGGATCGAGCGCTCGTACTGCGCCACCGCGATGTCGCGCTGTGCGCGGGCGCCGCCCAGCACGGCGGTATTGCGGCCGTAGTCGAAGATCGGCAGCACCGCCTGCGGCGCGAAGGTCCAGCCGTAGGAGCCGCTCTTGAACAGGCCGGAGAGCTCGGTGCTGGCGCTGCCCACGGAGCCAGTCAGCGTGATGCGCGGGAAGAAGTTCGCGCGCGCCGCGCCGATGTTGGCGTTGGCCGCGATCAGCTGCTGTTCGGCCGAACGGATGTCCGGACGGTTCACCAGGAGATCCGAAGGCAGGCCGGCCGGCAGGTCGGGCAGCTCGGTCTGCGCCAGGGTGGCGCCGGCCGGGCTGTCGCCCACCGGTCCGCCGACCAGCAGCGTGAGCAGGTTGATGTCCTGGGCGCGCTGGCGCTGGGTCGCGGCCAGCGTGGCCAGCGCGGTTTCCACCAGCGAGCGGGCCTGCTGCAGCTCGAAGCGCGAGGACACGCCGTTCTCGAAGCGCAGGTTGGTCAGGCGCAGCGATTCCTGGCGGGTTTCCAGGGTCTGCTGGGTGATGCGCAGCAGTTCCTCGTCCGCCAGCAGCTGCAGGTAGGCGTTGGCCACCGACGCGACCAGGCTGATCTGGGTCGCCTTGCGGGCTTCCTCGGTCGCCAGGTACTGCGCCAGGGCGGCGTCCGACAGGTTCTTCACGCGGCCGAACAGGTCGAGCTCGAAGGCCGTCACGGACAGGCCGGACTGGTAGAGGCTCTCGATCGGCTGGTCTTCGCCGGTGGTCTGGCGCTGGCCGCTGATGCCGAAGCCCACCGAAGGCAGGCGGTCGGCGCGCTGGATGCGGAACTGCGAACGGGCCTGCTCGATGTTGGCGATCGCCACGCGCAGGTCGCGATTATTGGTGAGCGACTGCTCGATCAGGCCGCGCAGGCGCGCGTCCGGGAAGAACTGCTGCCAGGCCAGGTTCACCGGGGCCTCGTTCGCCACGGTGGCGGCCGGTGCATTGGCCGGCTTGGCCAGTTCCGGGAAGGCCTGGGATACCGGCGCTGCCGGACGCTCGTACTTCGGCGCCAGCGACATGCAGCCGGCCAGGCTCATTGCCAGGACCAACGGGGTCAGTTTTTTCATCGTTTCGATCATGGTTGTTTTCCTTCGACTGACACGGCGCCCTCGGCGTGGTGCGCATACTTGTCCTGCTGGCGCTTGCTGCCCTTGAAGATCTTGCGCACGACGACGAAGAACAGCGGCACGAACAGCACGCCCAGCGTGGAAGCCGTAATCATACCGCCCATCACGCCGGTACCGATCGCGCGCTGCGATGCCGAGCCGGCGCCGCCTGCGATCACCAGCGGCAGCACGCCCAGGATGAAGGCCAGCGAGGTCATGATGATCGGGCGGAAGCGCAGGTGCGCCGCCTCGATCGCCGCTTCCGCCGGCGACTTGCCCTGCGCCTGCAGGTCTTTCGCGAACTCGATGATCAGGACCGCGTTCTTCGCCGCCAGGCCGATGATGGTCACCAGGCCGATCTTGAAGTACACGTCGTTCGGGTAGCCGCGCAGCATGGCCGCCAGCACGGCGCCCAGGATACCGAATGGCACCACCAGCAGCACCGACACCGGGATCGACCAGCTTTCATACAGCGCGGCCAGGGCCAGGAAGATCGCCAGCAGCGAGAAGGCCATCAGGATGCCCATGGTGCCGCCCGAGAGCTGTTCCTCGCGCGACTGGCCGGTCCACTCGAAGGCGAAGCCCGGCGGCAGCTGGCCTGCCAGGCGTTCCATCTCGGCCAGCGCATCGCCGGTCGAATAGCCCGGCTTGGCGTCGCCCGAGATGCTCATCGCCGGATAGCCGTTGTAGCGCAGCGTCTGCATCGGACCGGTGACCCAGCGCGTGGTCGCGAACGAGGACAGCGGCACCGGCTGGCCCTGGACGTTCAGGGCGTTCAGGCGCAGCAGGTCGTCCGGCTGCATGCGGGCGCTGGCCTCGGCCTGCACCACCACACGCTGCAGGCGGCCGGCGTTCGGGAAATCGTTCACATAGCTCGAACCCAGCGAGGTCGAGATCGCGGTGTTGATCGCATCAAACGTCACGCCCAGGGCCTGCGCCTTGTCGCGGTCGATGTCGAGCATGACCTGCGGCGCGTCTTCCAGGCCTTCCGGACGCACGCCGGTCAGGATCTTGCTCTGCGCCGCCATGCCGAGCAGCTGGTTGCGGGCTGCCAGCAGGGCGTTGTGGCCGTTGCCGCCGCGGTCCTGCAGGCGGAAGCTGAAGCCGGTGCCGCGGCCCAGTTCAGGGATCGGCGGCGGCGACAGTGCGAAGATGAAGGCGTCGCGCACGCCCGACAGGCCGCCCATGATGCGGCCGGCCAGCGCCTGGGCGCTCGAACCCTCGCCCTTGCGCTCGTCCCAGTCCTTCAGCGGAATGAATGCCAGCGCCATGTTCTGGCCCGCGCCCGAGAACGAGAAGCCCAGCACGCTGACCATGTTCGCCACTTCCGGCTGCTTCATGATGAAGGCTTCGGCGGTGCGCATCACTTCGTTGGTGCGTTCCAGCGTCGCGCCAGGCGGCAGCTGGATGTTGGCGATGACGTAGCCCTGGTCTTCGTTCGGCAGGAAGGAGCTCGGCATGCGCGTGAAGAACAGCACCACCAGGCCGATCACCAGCACGAAGGCGACCAGCGCGCGGCCCGAGCCGCGGATCAGCTTGCCGACCCAGCCCTCGTAGCCCTTCGCGGTCGACGCGAACTTGCGGTTGAACCAGCCGAAGAAGCCGCGCTTGTCATGGTGGTGGCCGGCTTCCACCGGCTTGAGCAGGTGGGCGCACAGGGCCGGTGTGAGCGACAGCGCCAGGAAGGCCGAGAAGGCGATCGAGGACACCATGACGACCGCGAACTGGCGGTAGATGTTACCCACGGCGCCGGCGAAGAAGGCCAGCGGCACGAACACCGACATCAGGACCACGGTCACGCCGATGATGGCGCCCGAGATCTGGCCCATGGCCTTGCGGGTGGCTTCGAGCGGCGACAGGCCTTCTTCGGACATGATGCGCTCGACGTTCTCGACGACCACGATGGCGTCGTCGACCACGATACCGATCACCAGCACCATGCCGAACATGGTCAGCACGTTGATCGAGTAGCCCAGCGCCAGCAGGGTGCCCAGGGAACCGAGCAGGGCGACCGGCACCACGATGGTCGGGATCACGGTGTAGCGGAAGTTCTGCAGGAACAGGTACATGACGAGGAACACCAGCACCAGCGCTTCGACCAGGGTGTGCAGCACCTGTTCGATCGAGATGTCGATGAACTTCGTACTGTCGAACGGCACGGTGGCCTTCATCCCGGCCGGGAAGAATTTCGCCAGTTCGTCCACGCGCTCCCGCACCAGGCGCGCGGTTTCCAGCGCGTTGCCGGTCGGCGCCAGCTGCACGCCGATGCCGGTGGAGGGCTTGCCGTTCAGGCGCGCCGAGGTCGAGTAGCCCTGGCCGCCGATCTCGAGGCGGGCCACGTCCTTCAGGCGCACGGTGGAGCCGTCCGGGTTTGCGCGCAGCACGATGTTGCCGAACTGTTCGACGGTCGAAAGCTGGCCGGTCACCACCACGGTCGCGGTGATCTCCTGGCCCTGGGACAGCGGGAGGTCGCCGATGGTGCCCGAAGCCACCTGGGCGTTCTGGCTGCGGATCGCGTTGTTGACGTCGGCCGGCGACAGGCGGAAGCCCACCAGTTTGGCCGGGTCGATCCAGACGCGCATCGCGCGCTCGGTACCGAACAGCTGCGCGGTGCCGACGCCTTTGATGCGCTGGATCTCGGGCAGGATGGTGCGCGAAGCGTAGTCACCCAGCCGGATCGGATCCCATGCCGGATCGTCCGAGGAGATGATGGTGAACAGCAGGAAGTTCGCGCGCACCTTGTCGACGCGCACGCCCTGCTGGTTCACGGCCGCCGGCAGGCGCGGCGACGCGCGCGACAGGCGGTTCTGGACGTCCACCTGGGCGAGTTCCGGGTTGGTCCCGGTCTCGAAGGTCAGGGTGATCGAGCCGCTGCCGTTGGCGGTGCTGCTCGATTCCATGTAGACGAGGCCTGGCGAGCCGTTCATCTCGCGTTCGATGACGGAGATGACCGAGTCTTCCAGGGTCTGCGCCGATGCGCCCGGATAGGCGGCATTGATCACGATCGATGGCGGAGCCACGTTCGGATACTGGGCGATCGGCAGCTGGGTGATCGACACACCGCCGATCACCATGATGAACAGCGCGATCACCCACGCAAAAATGGGGCGGTCAATAAAAAAACGTGCCATGAAGTTGTCCTGTTCTGTTCCGGCGAATTACTTGCCAGTCGAGGCAGCGGCCGGAGCCGAGCCTGGCGCGGCCTGCGCCGATGCCTGCCATGGCACTGCCTTGACCGGGGTACCCGGCGGCAGCATCTGCAGCTTCTGGAAGCCGTCGACCATCACGCGTTCGCCTTCCTTCAGGCCTTCGGTGACGATCCAGCTCGAACCCTGCTGCGACGCGATCTTGACGGTGCGCTGGGCCGGCTTGTTGTCCGCGCCGACGACCATCAGGGTGTCGCCCTGGGGACCGCCGCGGGTCACGGCCTGCTGGGGCACCACGATGCCGTTCGGGATCTGGGCCTGGGCGATGCGCACGCGCACGTACTGGCCCGGCAGCAGCGAGTTGTCCGGGTTCGGCACGGTGGCGCGCAGGGTGACCTGGCCGGTGCTCGGGTCGACGGTGACGTCCGAGAACAGCAGCTTGCCGCGTGCGCCAAGCTCGGTGCCGTCGTCCAGGATCACGGTAACCGGCACGTCCCTGGCGCTGCCGCCATTCTGGCCGGCCTGCTTGCGCAGGCGCTGCAGCTCGGAGGCCGACTGGGTGATGTTCAGGTACATCGGATTGGTCTGCTGGATCAGCGCCAGTTCGGTCGCCTGGGCGGCCGAGACGATGGCGCCCTCGGTCACCAGGGCGCGGCCGATGCGGCCCGAGATCGGCGCGTAGACGTTGGCATAGCCCTGGTTGATCTGGGCGATGCGCACCTGCGCCCTGGCGGCGGCCACGGCGGCTTCGGCCTGCTTCTGGGCGGCGACGGCGTTGGTATATTCCTGTTGGCTGATGGCGTTCGCCTCCACCAGCGGCTTGTAGCGGTTGGCCTGGGCGGCGGCCTGGGTCAGGGTGGCCTGGGCGCGGCCGAGGTCGGCCTGGGCGGCAGCCACCTGGGCCTGGTAAGGCGCCGGGTCGATCTGGAACAGGGACTGGCCCTGCTTGACTTCGCTGCCCTCGGTGAACAGGCGCTTCAGGACGACGCCGTCGACACGCGCGCGCACCTGCGAGGTGCGGACCGGCTCGGCGCGGGCCGGCAGTTCGGTCTGCAGCGCGACCGGTTCGAAACGGGTGGTGATGACGCCGACTTCCGGCGCCGGCATGCCGCCGCCGGGGCCGCCCGCGGCCGGAGCGTCTTTCTTGCCGCAGGCCGCGAGCAGGGTCACGGCCACCAGGGTGGCTGCGGCGATCCGGCTAAGGGACAAGGTCGGGGAAAGGGAGGAGTGGTCTGAGCGCATTACGTATGCTTCCTTCTCATTATTAAAACGACTACCGCTTGCAGACACTTCGACCGCTTGCGAATCGTCACTGGCAATTGGGAACAGTTTTATATACTATCACGGCTGTATGTTTATTGCTGGGGCACCCCTTCAAATGGGAGGGCAACAAAAAAATGGCACGTAAGACGAAAGCGGAAGCTGCGGTCACCCGCGACAGCATCCTTGATGCGGCAGAAAAATTGTTCGCGCAACAAGGGGTTTCAAGAACAACTTTACAACATATTGCGAGCGCTGCGGGCGTGACGCGCGGCGCAATCTATTGGCATTTCCTGGACAAGGGCGCGCTCTTCAACGCCATGTTCGACCGCGCCAAGATGCCGATGGACGAGGCGATGCAGGTCCTCGACAACCAGCGCGACGTGAAGGATCCCCTGCAGTGCCTGCGCGACGACATGATGACCGTGCTGCGCATCGTGGTCGAAGACGAAAAGGCGCGCCGCGTGTTCGAGATCGCGACCCTGAAGACCGAGTTCATCGACGAGGTGGATTCCGTGCGCGCGCGCCGGCGCGAGTCGATCGGGCTGTGGCAGGACCGGATGGAAGGGCACCTGAAGCAGGCGCAGGAAAAGGGTTTGCTGCGCCCCGGCGTGAGCACCCGGGCGGCCGCCCAGGGCGGCTGGATCATGGTCGATGGCCTGATCCGCAACTGGATCTTCGAGCCGACCATGTTCAATCTGCAGGAGCTGGGTGGGACGGTGATCGATACCTACCTGGCTGGCCTGCGGTCGTAGGGTGGACGGCTCCGCCGTCCTCGCGTTCAAATAAATGGCGAGATAACGCGCATCGTCCGTTTTGACGCTGGTTGAACGCGCGGTCGGCGAAGCGTAGCCCAGTTCACTGGACTGGGCCACCCCTACGAAAAACGCGCCTTGAAGGCCGCGTTTTCTATTTACTTCTTCAGCTCTTCGATCATCTTCTTCAGCTTGATCGAATCCGCCACGAAGGCGCGGATGCCTTCGGACAGCTTCTCGGTCCCCATCGCGTCTTCGTTCAGCATGAAGCGGAAGGTCTTCTCGTCGATCGCGATCTTCTGGATGTCCGCATTCGCGTCCGCCACCAGCTTGCGCTCGACCGGCGCGTCCGAGTCGGCCAGCTTCTGCAGCAGGTCCGGCGAGATGGTGAGCAGATCGCAGCCCGCCAGTTCCAGGATCTGCGAGGTGTTGCGGAAGCTCGCGCCCATCACTTCGGTGTCGTAGCCGAACTTGCGGTAGTACTGGTAGATGCGCTTGACCGATTGCACGCCCGGGTCTTCGGCGCCTTGATAATCGGTACCGGTCGACTTCTTGTACCAGTCATAGATGCGGCCGACGAAGGGCGAGATCAGCTTGACGCCAGCTTCGGCGCAGGCGATCGCCTGGCACAGCGAGAACAGCAGGGTCAGGTTGCAGTGGATGCCTTCCTTCTCCAGGATCTCGGCGGCGCGGATGCCTTCCCAGGTCGACGCGATCTTGATCAGGACGCGCTCGCGCGCCACGCCGTTCTTCTCGTACAGGGCGATCAGTTCGCGGCCCTTGGCGACGGTCGCTTCGGTGTCGAAGGACAGGGCGGCATCGATCTCGGTCGAGACACGACCCGGCACGTATTTCAGGATCTCGACGCCGAAGGCGATCAGGAGGTTGTCGACGATTTCCTCGGTGCTCGCGTGCGGCGCGTCGGCGATGGCCTTTTCCAGCAGCGGACGGTATTCCGGCTTCTGCACGGCCTTCAGGATCAGCGAAGGGTTGGTGGTCGCATCCTGCGGCGCATAGGCCTTGATCGACTGGAAGTCGCCGGTGTCGGCGACCACGGTGGTGTACTGCTTGAGTTGTTCGAGCTGGTTCATGGCGAAGAGAGAGGTAACAAGTTAAAAATCGGTGCCGTCGATGAAGGCGGCGAGCATTTCTTCCAGGCCGGCGCGGTCTTCTTCCGAGAAGCGGTCCGGGACCGGGCTGTCGATATCGAACACGCCCAGCAGTTCGCCATCCTTGATCACCGGGATCACGATCTCCGAGCTTGAGGCCGAATCGCAGGCGATGTGGCCGGGGAAGGCGTGCACGTCCGGCACGACGATGGTCTTGCGCTCGACAGCGACCGTGCCGCAGACGCCGCGGCCGAAGGGAATGCGGGCGCAGGCGGGCTTGCCCTGGAAGGGGCCGACCAGCAGGTCTTGTCCATCACCCTTGCGGGCCGGGACGGTGAAATAGAAACCGGCCCAGTTCAGGTCGGCCAGGGTGTCGTAGACGAGGGCGGAAAACTGCGCGGCGTTCGCCATCAGCTTGCGTTCGCCTTCGAGGACGCTCTCGACCTGGCGCACCAGCAGGGCGTAATCGGGGCGGGAACTGCGTTCTGGATTGATGTGCATGGGCATACCCGGAATTGCTATGGAGACCGGGTATTTTACACCTGTGGCGGTTTTGCCTTAACCGATGAAAGAATCGAACTGCATATCGAATTCTTGCAAGGCCTTCTGGGCGTTCTGCATTTTCTTGCGGAATTCCGGCCCGCGCTGCAGGGCCAGGCCCACGGCCAGCACGTCGATCACGACGAGGTAGGCCAGGCGCGCCGAGATCGGGGTATACGGGTCGATCGCGAACACCAGGTCGATGGGGATGAACAGGGTCGCGATCTCGGCCAGCGGCGTGCCCGACGGCGCCAGCACGATCACGTCGGCGCCGCCGCGGCGCGCCAGTTTTGCGGAGCGGGTCAGCGCCGGGTTGTTGCCGCGCTGGGAAATCGCCACCACGGCGTCGCCTTCGCGCAGCAGGGCCGCGGCGATCGAGTGGATCGCCGGGTCGGTATAGGCCACCGTCGGCACGCCCGAGCGGAAGAACTTGTGCTGGGCGTCGGCGGCCACGAAACCGGAAGAGCCCTGGCCGTAGAACTCGATCTTGTTGGCGCGCGAGAGGATGTCGAGCGCCTTTTGCACCAGTTCCGGCTTGAGGTTGTTGCGCAGGTCGAGCAGGGTGTTGATCGAGCGGCTGCAGATTTTATTCACCAGGTCCGAGGCCAGGTCGTCCGGGGCCGGCTGCTCGTTCGCGCCGGGTAGCGCGAGCGCCAGGCCCTGGGCCAGCTTGAGCTTGAACTCGTGCCAGCCGTCGTAGCCGAGGGTGCGGCAGAAGCGCACCACGGTGGGCTCGGACACCTGGGCGCTCTTGGCCAGCGCCGTGATGTTCTGGCTGACGATTACGTTGGGCGCGGCCAGCACCGCGAGCGCGACCTTGCGCTCCGATTTGGAGAGCGAGTCGAGCTGGGTGCGGATGGAATCGAGCAGCATCGTTCTGAAACCCTCAGTCTTCCGGCAGCACTTCTTCGCGCCACTGCAGGCCGTCGCGCCCGATCAGCGCGCTCGAGGCGGCGGGGCCCCAGGTGCCCGAGGTGTAGGGTACCGGTGCGCTGTCGCCCTGCTCCCAGTGCTCGAGGATGGGCTCGACCCATTCCCAGGCCGCTTCCAGCTCGTCGCCGCGCATGAACAGGGTCAGCTGGCCGCGCAGCACGTCGACCAGCAGGCGCTCGTAGGCTTCCATGCGCGGGCTCTTGAACTGCTCGCGGAAGTCGAGTTCGAGCTCGGCCTGCTTCAGGCGCATCGAGTCGCCCGGGGTCTTGGCCATCAGGTTCATCGACAGGCCTTCGTCCGGCTGCAGGCGGATCACCAGGCTGTTCGGCTGGAAGCTCGAGGTCGGCTGGTTGAAGATCGAATGCGGGATCGGCTTGAAGCGCACCACGATCTCGGCCAGGCGGTCCGCCATGCGCTTGCCCGTGCGCAGGTAGAAGGGCACGCCGGCCCAGCGCCAGGTATCGATCTCGGCCTTCATGGCGACGAAGGTTTCGGTCTTCGACTGCTTCGGCGCGTCCGGTTCGTCGCGGTAGCCCGGCACCGGCTGGCCGTCGACGTAGCCGCTGCGGTACTGGCCGCGCACGATGTTCTGCGACAGGGTGGTCGGCGTAAAGCGCTTCAGCGAGCGCAGCACCTGCAGCTTGGCGTCGCGCACGGCGTCCGGCGCGATCGAGGTCGGCGGCTCCATGGCGACGATGCACAGCAGCTGCAGCAGGTGGTTCTGCAGCATGTCGCGCAGCGCGCCCGAGGTGTCGTAGTAGCCCAGGCGGTTGCCCACGCCGATCTTCTCGGCGATGGTGATCTGCACGTCCGAGATCCATTCGCGGCGCCACAGCGGCTCGAACAGGATGTTCCCGAAGCGCAGGGCCAGCAGGTTCTGCACGGTCTCCTTGCCCAGGTAGTGGTCGATCCGGTAGATCTGCGACTCGGCGAAGACCTTGCCGACATCCAGGTTGATCTGCTTGGCCGAAGCCAGGTCGCGGCCCAGCGGCTTTTCCAGCACCACGCGCGAATTCGGCGTTGCCAGGCCGGTGGCTGCCAGGTTGTCGCAGATGGTCGCGAACAGGTGGGGCGGCGTCGCCAGGTAGTAGACGCGGGTCAGCGATTCGTCCTTGCGCAACACCTCGACCAGCGGGGCATAGGTCTTCACGTCGGTAGCGTTCAGGGCCACGTAGACGATGCGCTTCAGGAAGCGCGCCCAGGTCGCCTCGACAGGGGTTTCCTTGATGTTCGGCTTCGAGTTCTTCTCGACGAACTGGAGGAAGTCTTCCTGCGAGAAGTCGTCGCGGCCGACGCAGATGATGCGGGCGCTGTCGGGCAGGTCGTCGCAGACGTCACGCGCGTACATCGCAGGGAGCAGCTTGCGCATTGCAAGGTCGCCGCTGCCGCCGAAGAAGACGAGATCGAAATCGGAAAGGGCCATGGAATTTCTTCAGAAGGGAATGGAAGCTTTGTGTAAATTTACTACACGGATAAGCGTCAAGCAAGAAAATCTACTACGGAATTGCGTAGCGTGGGCGGGTCCCCCCGCCCACGCGTTCAAACAGCGTAAGAATGGACGACACGCGTCGTTTCATCATGTAGTTGAACGCGCGGACGGCAAAGCCGTCCACCCTACGAATCAACGGTGGATATATTCCGGTTCTTCGCGTCCGGCGACGTCGACACGGATCGACAGCACCTTGCCGCTGAGCGGATACTGTTCCAATTCCGCAGCCGAACGCCCGTGGCTGGCGCTGGTGATATAGAGCGTGCGCAGGTCCGAGCCGCCGAGGGCGACCGAGGTCGGGCAGCGCACGGGCAGGGCGATCTCGCGCAGGATCTCGCCGCCTGGCGACAGGCGCAGCACGCGGCCGCCTTCGAACATCGCCACCCAATAGGCGCCTTCGCTGTCGACTGTCGCGCCGTCCGGACGGCCGCCATAGTCGGCAGCCGACTTGTCCGTCGAGAAGGTCTTGATGGTGCGCCCGTTCGAATGCGCGCCGGTGCTGGGGTCGTAGTCGTAGCAGTCGATCCGGTGCGTGGTCGTGTCGGCATGGAACATGGTGCGGCCGTCCAGGCTCCAGGCCAGGCCGTTCGAGTTCGTCATGCCGCCTGCCCAGGCCCGGCGCAGCTGGCCGCGCTCGAGCACGTACATCTCGGCAGCCGGCTTGTCGCGCGGCTCGTACATGGTGCCGATCCAGAAACGGCCTGCCGGGTCGACGCGGCCGTCGTTGAAGCGCACGATCTTCGTATCGTAGGGAGCGTCGGCGATCGGGGTTTCCTTGCCGCTGGTCGTGTTCAGGCAGATGAGACCCGTGCGCGTCGAGACGATCAGGTTGTTGTCGCCATCGACGGCCAGGGCCGAGGGCTCCGACCCCATCTTCCAGTAGGTGTACTTGCCGCTCGCCGGGTGGACCCGGTTGACCGTGTGGCCGTTGATGTCCACCCAGTACAGCGCCGACTCGACCTCGTGCCAGGTCGCCGCTTCACCGACGAGCATGGGCGCGTCGTGTACCACCTCGAATTTTTCCGTTGCCATGTAAGTAAATGGATTAGTTCAGAACGCGGCCTTGGCGCGGGCGATCAGGCCGTTGGTGGAGCTGTCGTGGTTTGCCGGGGCTGGCTCGCCCGCCAGTTCGGCTTCGATCTTCTTCGCCAGCACCTTGCCCAGCTCAACGCCCCACTGGTCGAAACTGTTGACATTCCAGATCACGCCCTGCACGAAGGTCTTGTGCTCGTACAGCGCGATCAGGGCGCCGAGGGTGCTCGGCGTCAGGCGTTCCATCAGGATGGTGTTGCTCGGGCGGTTGCCCGGGAAGGTCTTGTGCGGCGCCAGGCGCTCGATTTCGTCAAGCGGCAGGCCCTGGGCCTGCAGGTCGGCGCGTACCTCGTCGATCGTCTTGCCCTTCATGAAGGCTTCCGACTGGGCGAAGCAGTTGGCCAGCAGGGCGGTATGGTGGTTCTCCATCTCGTGCGCGGGGCGCAGGGCGGCGATGAAATCGATCGGGGTCAGGTCGGTGCCCTGGTGCAGCAGCTGGAAGTAGGCGTGCTGGCCATTGGTGCCGGGTTCGCCCCAGATCGCCGGGCAGGTCGGGGTATCGACCGGCTCGCCCTCGCGGGTGACGCACTTGCCGTTGCTCTCCATGTCGAGCTGCTGCAGATAGGCCGGGAAGCGGTTCAGGTCCTGGTGGTAGGGCGCGATGGTGACCGAATGCGCGTCCAGGAACTCGCGGTTCCAGAAGCCGACCAGGGCGAGCAGCATCGGCATGTTCTGCTCGATCGGCGCGGTGCGGAAGTGCTCGTCCAGGGTATGGGCGCCGGCCAGGAAATCGCTGAAGTAGCCAAAACCCACTGCCAGCGCCACCGACAGGCCGATCGCCGACCACACCGAGTAGCGGCCGCCGACCCAGTCCCAGAAGGGGAACATATTGGCCGGGTCGATGCCGAAGGCCTTGATCGCCTCCGTATTGGTCGAGACGGCGACGAAGTGCTTCGCCAGCGCTTCTTCAGGCGCACGCTCGAGGAACCAGCTGCGCGCGGTCTGCGCGTTCATCATGGTCTCGGCCGTGGTGAAGGTCTTGGAGGCGACGATGAAGAGCGTGGTTTCCGGATCGACCTGGGACAGTGCTGCGTCCATGTCGTGGCCGTCGACGTTGGAGACGAAGTGCATTGTCAATCGCGGGTGGGTGTAGTGGCGCAAAGCCAGCACGACCATCTTCGGGCCGAGGTCGGAGCCGCCGATGCCGATGTTCACGATGTCGGTGATCGGCTTGCCGGTGTGGCCGAGCCATTCGCCGCTGCGCACGGCGTCGGTGAAGGTCCGGATGCGGTCGAGCACCGCGTGCACATCGGCATTCACATCCTGGCCGTCGACCACCAGTTTGCTGCCGCGCGGCGCGCGCAGGGCGGTGTGCAGGACGGCGCGGTTCTCGGTATTGTTGATGCGCTCGCCCGCGAACATCGCGTCGCGGCGCGCCTCCACGCCGCGCTCGCGCGCCAGCTCTGCCAGCAGTTCAAGCGTGCGCCCGTCGAGGCGATTTTTTGAATAGTCTAGGAAGAGCCCCGCGGCCTCGACCGAGAGTTTCTCGAAGCGCTGGGGATCGGCAGCGAAGAGGCTGCGCATTTCCCAGTCTTCCGCCTGGGCGGCATGGTTTTCGAGGGCTTGGAAGCTTGCGGTGCTGGTAAGGGAGGGCGTGCGCATGGGGTCGGTGTTGAAGAAACAATATTGTCAAGTGCAGATTATCGAATAATACAGGAAGCCAGCGTAAATTCACTACATAAAAATGTAGCCGATTGCCAAGGGGCGTCATTGCGCGAAATCCCGACTGCGGATGCGTTCATTCAGCCGTGATAGGGAAATTGCGCTTTCTGCGCTGGTTTTAAATCTGTAGTAAAATTTCAGATACCAAATTCAAGAAGGAACGATCATGGCGCTGCACCCCGTAGTCGAACAGGTAACGAACCGGATCATCAAGCGAAGCCGCCCCTCGCGCGCGGCCTACCTCGCCCACCTCGAAGCCGCCCGCATCCAGGGTGTGCAGCGCGGCGCGCTTTCGTGCACCAACCTGGCGCACGGCTTCGCCGCCTTCCCGGCCAACGACAAGCTGAAACTCAAGGAATACAAGAAGCCCTCGGTCGCCATCGTCTCGTCCTACAACGACATGCTGTCGGCCCACCAGCCATTCGAGTACTTCCCGCAGGTGATCAAGGAAGCCGTGCGCGAAGTCGACGCGGTCGCCCAGTTCGCGGGCGGCGTGCCGGCCATGTGCGACGGCGTGACCCAGGGCCAGCCGGGCATGGAGCTGTCGCTGTTTTCGCGCGACACCATCGCGATGGCGACCGCCGTGGCGATGTCCCATAATATGTTCGACTCGGCGCTCTACCTCGGCATCTGCGACAAGATCGTGCCGGGCCTGCTCATCGGCGCGCTGCACTTCGGACACATCCCGGGCATCTTCGTGCCAGGCGGCCCGATGACCACCGGGATCTCGAACAAGGAAAAGGCGGCCATCCGCCAGCGCTATGCCAAGGGCGAAGCCACCCGCGACGAGCTGCTCGAGGGCGAATCGAAGTCCTACCACGGCGCCGGCACCTGTACCTTCTACGGCACCGCCAACAGCAACCAGATGCTGATGGAGATGATGGGCCTGCACATGCCGGGTTCCGCCTTCATCACCCCGGGCACCCCGCTGCGCGACGCGCTCACCAAGGCCGCATCCCAGCAGGCCGTGAAGATCTCGCAGCAGGGCGGAGAATACATGCCGATCGGCCGCATCGTGGACGAGAAGAGCATCGTCAACGCCATCGTCGCGCTGCACGCGACCGGCGGCTCGACCAACCACACCCTGCACCTGGTGGCGATCGCGCGCGCCGCGGGCATCGTGATCGACTGGAACGACTTCGACGAGCTGTCGAAGGTGGTGCCGTCGCTCACCCGCATCTATCCGAACGGTGAAGCCGACGTGAACCACTTCCAGGCCGCCGGCGGCCCGGGCTTCGTCATCCGCGAGCTGCTCGACGCGGGCCTGGCGCACGAAGACGTCAACACCATCCTCGGCCACGGCCTGCGCGCCCACTGCAAGGAACCCTTCCTGGGCGAGGACGGCAAGGTGGTGTGGCGCGACGTGCCCGAACAGTCGGGCGACGAAGCCGTGCTGCGCCCGGCCGGCAACCCCTTCGCCAACAACGGCGGCATGGTGCTGGTGCAGGGCAACCTGGGCCGCGCCGTGATGAAGATCTCGGCGGTGAAATCCGACTACCACGTGATCGAGGCGCCGGCCATCACCTTCGACTCGCAGGAAGACTTCATGGGGCGCTACAAGGCCGGCGAGCTGAATCGCGACTTCGTGGCCGTGATCCGCTTCCAGGGTCCGCGCGCCAACGGCATGCCGGAGCTGCACGCCCTGACCCCGGCCCTGTCGAACCTGCAGGACGCCGGCTTCAAGGTCGCGATGGTGACCGACGGCCGCATGTCGGGCGCGTCCGGCAAGGTGCCGGCGGCGATCCACGTCTCGCCCGAGATCCTGGCCGGCGGCCCGCTCGGCCTGGTGCGCGACGGTGACCTGATCCGCGTGAACGCCACCACCGGCGAACTCGACGCCCTGGTCCCTGGCGAAGTATGGGCGGCGCGCAGCATGGCCACCGCCGACCTGTCCAAGAGCCACATCGGCATGGGCCGCGAGCTGTTCGCGATGTTCCGCACCCATTCCAGCCCGGCGGAGGAGGGCGCGGCGACGTTCCCGCTGCCTTCCCCGATTGAAACCACCGTACCGCTGCACGAAGGCGCCCACGTCGAAGAAGGGCAGCCAGGTTCGGACGAAGACTTTCTTTTTAGGACCCAGAAATGACCTTACTTGAAATCATGCGCTCGGCGAGCGTCATCCCCGTCATCGCCATCGACGACCCAAGCCACGCCGTTCCGCTGGCGAAGGCCCTGGTGGCGGGCGGGATCCGCGTGCTGGAAGTCACGCTGCGCACCGAGCACGGCCTGCAGGCCATCCGTGACATGAGCCAGGTCGAAGGCGCCATCGTCGGCGTCGGCACGCTGACCCAGCCGCACGAGTTCGCAGCCTCGCGCGATGCGGGCGCCGTGTTCGGCGTCTCGCCGGGCCTGACCGCGACCATGATCGAAGCGGCGAAGAAGAGCGGCCTGCCGCTGCTGCCGGGCGTGATGACCCCGTCCGAAGTGATGTCCGCGCGCGAGCACGGTTTCAAGCAACTGAAGCTGTTCCCGGCGGTGCCTGCGGGCGGCGTCGGCATGCTCAATGCCATCGCCGGTCCGCTGCCGGACGTGACCTTCTGCCCGACCGGCGGCATCTCGATCGAGACCGCGCCGAAGTTCCTGGCCTGTAAGAACGTGGCCTGCGTGGGCGGCTCCTGGCTCACGCCGAAGGACCTGATGCTTGCGGGCGACTGGGCCGGCATCACCGAACTGGCGAAAGCGGCTTCCGCGCTGCGTGCTGCATAACAGCGTCGAGAAACGCCCTCGTTCCCGTCCCTTGACGGAGAACGAGATCGCGATGGCGTCGCTGCTCTTCGGCGACGCCATCGACTACCGGCGCGTCCGTATCCACGGCCGCCGCTATATGCCCTTCCAGCCGAAGAACTGCTGCATGACGCCGAACGGCAGCATGTACTTCCACCGTTCCTGTTTCCTCCCCGACTACACGCGCGGCGACCCCGGCGCGATCCACTGGTTCATGCACGAGATGGTGCACGTGTGGCAGCACCAGCTGGGCTATCCGGTGCGCCTGCGCGGCGCCGTGCGCATCGGGCTGTCCTATGCCTACACGCTGCGTGAAGACGCAACCCTCGCCGACTACAATATGGAAGCCCAGGGCGACCTGCTGGCCGACTATTTTGTATTGAAATTCCTGCGCAAACCGGGCGCCATGCGCCAGGGCCGCTACCGCGACAGCCTGGCGCTGTACGAGCGCGTGCTCGCTTCCTTCCTCGACGATCCCGGCAGCCGCAGCCACCTGCACGGCCCCCTGGCGCGCCGCGCGGCCTACTGGACCGCCGGGCGGTAGCGCAGCGCCACCTCGGTAGTGCTGGCTGCCTGCGGCGTCGAGAGTTCCTTCACCGTGTAGCCGTCGCGCCCGGCGCGCTTGGTGCGGTACAGCGCCGCATCCGCGTGCTGCAGCAGCTCGCCGACCGCCGGCACGGGAAAGCGCGATACCGCGATGCCGATGCTGGTGGTGACGGCCAGGGGCACGCCCTCGAAGTCGAAGGGCCGGCGGATCGCGCGCAGGATCTTGGCGGCGAAGCGGCGCGCATTCTCGGCCGTCTCGAGCCGTTCCGACACGATCACGAATTCGTCGCCCGCCAGGCGATAGCTGCGGTCGGTGGGGCGGGTGAGGCCGCGCAGGCGCCGGCCGAACTCGCGCAGCACGGCGTCGCCGGCCGCATGGCCGTAGCTGTCGTTGATGGCCTTGAAGCAGTCGACGTCCAGGAAAGCGATCGCCATGCCGAAGCGGTAGCGCGCGGCCTGCCCGGCCAGCAGGGCAACGTCGTGGTCGAACTGGCGGCGGTTGCCGAGGCCAGTGAGCGGGTCGGTGAGGCACAGCTCCTTGAGCTGCTGCTCGGCGAGCTGGCGCTTGAGCGACAGCGAGTGGAAGGCCCGGCCGAGGGCGCCGATCTCGTCGTCCCGGCCCAGGTCCAGCACCTCGATCCTGGCTTCTTCGCGCTCCACCGCATGCACGTGGCGGCGCAGGACGCGCAGCGGATCGAGCAGCACCAGCATGGCGGCCCAGCCGATGGCGCCCGCAAGCAGGGCGATGCCGAGGGCACAGATCCAGGCATAGCGGCGCGCCTTGGCGATGCCGGCGAAAGCCTCGTCGGCGGGGAAGACGGAGCCGAGCACCCAGTCCACGCCGCGCACCTGCTTGTAAGTGACGAGCGCCTGCGCGCCATCGCGGTCCCGGCCTTCGGCCCAGCCTTCCCAGCCGCGCAGCGCGGAGCGGACCGAGCCCTCCAGCACCGCCTCGTCCTCGACGCCGTGCAGCAGGCGGCTGCGGTCGCGGTGATACAGGTTGACGCCACCGCGCGTGAAGGCGAACAGGTGGCCGGTGGCGTCCGGGCGCAGGCGCGCAAGCCGGGCGAAGAAGGACGAGTCGCGCAGGTCGATGCCGGCGCATAGTACGAAGGCGACCCGGCCGGCCGCGTCCAGCGCGGGCTCGGTCATGAGGACGAATGGCCCCCCGGTCTCACTGTCCGCGACCGGTTCCGACACCGGGCCGCGTCCGTTGTGCAGGGGCTTCTGGAAGCAGGCGGCGGCGAAGCGCGCGCCCTCCAGGCGCCCGCCGCCCTGGCTGGCGAGCACGCGTCCCTCGGCGTCCATGAGGGTCAGGTCGGCAAAGGCGCTGCGCAGGCCCGGATGCCGCGCCAGCACCTCGTGCAGGCCGGCGCGCTCCGGCTGCGCCGCCAGCTCTTCGGCGAGCGTGCGCAGCAGCGTGCGCCTGGTGTCCAGTTCGGACTCGAGATGGGCGGCGGCGCCGGCCAGCAAGGCGTACTGCTGCCGCCCGGTCGACTCGCGCATCCCGCGGTAGGCAATGTCGAGCGCCACGGCGGCCACCAGCACGCAGGCCGCGGCGACCAGCACCGTCACGGCGGCGGTGATACGGCCCTTGAGGGTCTTCGGAAAAATACGCTCCCCCTATCGGGTGACCGCGCCACCGCCTTGCGCCGCGCAAGCGAGGACGTCGAAGATCTCGGCCAGGTAGGGCGGCTTGACCAGGTGGCGGTCGAAGCCCGCCTCCACGACGGCCATCCGGGTCACCTGGTCGTTCCAGCCGGTCAGGGCGGCGATCAGGACGTTCGACAGGCCGGGGAGGGCGCGCAGGGCGCGCACGACCTCGAAGCCGCTCATGCCGGGCATGACGAGATCGAGGAAGACCACGTCCGGACGGAAGCGCTCGGCGGCGGCCAGCGCGTCGGTGCCGTTGTAGGCCACTTCGACGCTGTGCCCGTACTCGCTCATCGTCATGGCCAGCACGGTGGCGGTGCCGACGTCGTCGTCGACGATCAGGAGGCGGCGCCGGCATGCCGGTGCGGTATCAAGCCGGGGAGAGGTGGGACGGTTGCTTGGATTGGCTTGCACGATGGTTTCCTGGGCGGGTAAACGGCGGGACGTCCCGCGATGGAACCGGCATGGGGATGGACTCCGCGGCGCCGGCTTGTCCGCATTCTAAAAGCGTTTTTCCCTGTGTTGAGCTGCCGGGAATGGCTTCCCCCATGCATGGTGGAAGTTGCCCTTGGGATACAAATTTGCGACAAGTTCAACGGCGACCCAGCCCGTCGAGGCCGGCCGGATGATGACGACAATTCAAGACAATTCATTTAAGATGAGGCAATAAATTTGCCGCCTGCAAGGCGCCGCCTCCTCGACTCACCGCACCGAAGGTATCCATGACCCAGTCCCATATGATCATGCTCGCCATGTCGCCACTCATCCTGTGGCGCATCTACAAGCGGGTGCAGCGCCTGACGGTACGCCAGCAATCGCGCCTGTGGCGCCACTGGTTCGGCGTGACCTTCCTGCCTCTGGCGCTGCTGGCAATGGGCTTCTTCATGGCCGCGCACCCGCCGGCGCTGGCGAGCCTGATCGGCGGCGTGGCGGCGGGCGGCGCGCTCGGCTGGCATGCCTTGCGCCGCTCCGGTTTCGAGAGGGTCGGCGACGCTTACTTCTACACGCCCTATGCCCCGATCGGCATGCTGGTCGCGATGATCTTCATCGTCCGCGTCCTGTACCGCATCTTCGAGATGGCGACCCTCGGCCCGCAGCAGACGCCATCCTTCGGCAGCAGCCCGTTGACGATGGGCATCATGGGCGTGGTCGCCGGCTACTACCTGGTGTACGCCTCGGGCCTGCTGCGCTGGCGGCTCGCACAGGCGCGCGACCAAGCGACGTGAGCGGACTGGCGCACGACGTTCGTATGCAGCACGGTTGATCCGGCGCGATTGAGCGATCGGCCGCTTGTGGGCGCTTCGTTTTCGGTGCGAGAATGGGTTTCCGCTTTCTCATCTGAAAGGGTCTCATGAACACCTCGTTTTTCTCGCGGCTCTCCCGCATCGCCCTGTTCACCCTCGCATTCGGCGCTTCGCACGCCGCCCTCGCGGGCAAGCCCTACCAGCACTTCGTCACCGGCGACGGCAGCAACGTCGTTCTTCCCAAGCCCGCCTATCCCTCACTGGTCCTGATGGGCGGCGGACCGGACGTCGACGCCGCTTTCAAATGGATGATCCAGAAGTCGGGCGGCGGCAACTTCGTCGTGATCCGCGCGACCGGCACGGATGCCTACAATCCTTATATCTACGATATGGGCGGGGTGCGTTCGGTCGAGACCCTGATCATTCCGAGCCGCGTCGCGGCGGGCGACCCCTTCGTGCTGGAGCGTGTGCGCAATGCCGAAGCCGTGTTCATCGCGGGCGGCGACCAGAGCGACTACATGCGCAACTGGAAGGACACCCCGCTCGACACGGCGCTGCAGGAGCTGGCCAACCGCAACATTCCGATTGGCGGCACCAGCGCCGGCCTGGCGGTGATGGGACAGTTCATCTATACCGGCGAGAACCAGTCGGTGACCTCGCCCGAGGCACTGGCCAACCCCTACAACAGGAACGTCACGCTGGGACGCGACTTCCTCACCCTGCCCACCATGGGCCGGGTGATCACGGATTCGCACCTCGACACGCGCGACCGCATCGGCCGCCTGGTCGCCTTCCTGGGACGCATCGTCCAGGATGGCTGGAGCGGCACGGCGCGCGGCCTGGGTGTGGACGTGGAGACGGCGCTGCTGGTCGAGAACGGCCAGGCCCAGCGCGTCGGCCTGGGCTCGGTCTACTTCCTGCAGACCGTCGGCCTGCCCCAGGTCTGCGCGCCGAAGACGCCGCTCACCTACCGTAACCTCGGCGTGCAGCGCCTGTCCGGCGCCGGCACCTTCGACCTGAATAACTGGGCCGGCTATGGCTCCACCACCAACTATGCGGTTTCGGCGGTGCAGGGTGTACTGAGTTCGACGCAGCCCGGCGGTTCGGTCTACTAGCGGGCAAGGGCAGGCCCGGAGTTCGGCAGCAAGAACCGGGGTGCGGCGCCTGGCGCCGCCCGGCATCATCGGGCTTTCACCTGAAAGGCCACCGACATGAATGCTCCCGTATCCTCAGCCGTCCTGCCCGCGTCGCTGCGTATCGCACCGCTCCCGCCCGAATACCTTCTGCGTGTCCGGGCCGGCCTGGACGACCTGGGACAGCCGGTGGAACGCCATATCGCCAGCGGCGGCGAACCCCTACGCGACTGCCTGCGGCGGGCAAGGTCTGGCGAGGCAATCCTGCTGGCCAGCTACTGCCCCTTCACGGTCGCCGGGCCCTACAGGGAATATGGCCCGGTGTTCGTCTCGGCATCGCCCCAGGCCGGGTCGCCGCCCGACGCCTTGCCACTCGGCGGCGAGCGCCCCTACCTGGGCAGCAGTTTCGTCCTGCGCGCCTACTCGCGCGAGGAACGCATCGTCGATGCACGCCTGAGCAATCCCGGTGCAGCGATCGACGACCTGGCAATCCTGTTCGACCGCCCGGACACGGCCTTCGTACTGGCGCGCTTTCCCACCTACGGCTGCTACGCCTTGCGGATTGACGCGGCCTGACCTTCACTTGCCTGCACTGCGCTCGTCCCACAGCGTGACGATGTCGAGCGGTCCCACGAAGGCGATCTCCGGCCTGCCGGTGCGCGCGAGCGCAGGATCGAACTTCAGCACCTGGCATGACCCTGCCTTGATCGTGTCGGCAGGCCGCCCATCGATCTCGATGCGGCCTTCACCCGGGTGGAAGCAGGCTTTCAGGCTGTCGAAACGGGCGACCTTCTCGTCGTGCAGGCTGGCCTTGTACCAGGGAATCCTCTTCTGGACGCCGGCCACCTCGTCGAAGGCTTTCGCGAAGTCCGCGTAGGAAAGCGTCTGCCCTGCGCCTATCCGGAATTTCCATGCCGTGTTGATGTATTCCTTGCGCGTCCGGGCATTGAACATGATGGTCGCCTTTTCCCTGACGGCCTGTTCCAGTTCGGGCAGTACGAAATATCCTCCGCGCTCCACCTCGATGGCCTGGTCGAGCGTGTCCCCGACGATGGCAACGGCCCAGGAGGTGGGGAGATAGTCGTCCCGTGCGGGGCCCGAAAGCTCGGTGAAAGACAGCCGCAAACGGGCGTCGAGTACACGGGGCTCGGGGGGGAGGGTAGAGAGGAGGAACTTCCAGCCACTCAAAAAATAGCTGTACTGTAGGTCTCCCGGATTCTTGGTGCGATGGATCGTGACCGGGGAAAGCTCCTTGACCGCTCCCGCCGCCGCCTCCTGGGCGAAGGCGCCGGAGATGGGGAAGGCGGCGAGCATGCCGGGTAGCGCTGCTGCGACAAGGCGCCATGCGAAAGTTCTCATGCTGAAATTCGTCCCTGTGGTCCGTATTATCGTTGGGATCGCGCGAGCACGAATTCGACCTCGCGGCCGTTCCCCGGCATCCGGGTCCAGCCTTGCGCGGCGTAGAAGCGCTCCGCCCGTGTGCCGGGCGTGGTGCCGAGCGTGATGCGCTCGTGCCCTTGCCCGAACAGCCACGTGACGGCCAGGTCGAGCAGGGCCTTTCCCAGTCCCCGGCCTTCGAATCGGGGACTGATGAAGAGGGCCCAGATCGAGGCTTCGTGGCGGTCGGCGTAGCCGAAACCGGCGATCTCGCCGTCGATTTCCGCCACCCAGCCACGTCCATCCCTGTCGAGGTAGTCCTCGTACATCTGCAGGGTGACGCGGCCCGGGTCGGACAGCACGTTCTCGGTGACGGACAGCCTGATCGCCGACATCGCGGGGATGTCGGCGCTGCAGGCGCGCCGCAGTACGATGTGCTCACTCATAGCGCAGGCAGTCCACAGGCAGCAGGCGCGAGGCCCGGCGCGCAGGATAGAAACCGAAGAACATCCCCACCGCGGTCGAGAAGCCGCATGCGACGACCACGCCCTGCAAGCTCAGGAAGACGTCGAACTGGCCGGTCGAGGTGATCGCCGCCGCACCCAGCGCGGCGATCGCCACGCCCACCAGGCCGCCGGCGATGCAGATCACGACCGACTCGGCCAGGAACTGCATCAGGATGTGGCCGGGGCGGGCGCCGATCGCCATGCGGATGCCGATCTCGCGGGTGCGCTCGGTGACCGACACCAGCATGATGTTCATGATGCCGATGCCGCCCACCAGCAGCGAGATGGCGCCGATCAGGCCGAGCAGCAGGGCGACGCCGGCGCTGATCTTGTTGGCGGTCTCCGCGAAGGAGGCGATGTTCTCGACCCGGAAATCGTCCGGATCGCCGGGGCGGATGCGGTGGCGGACACGCAGGGTTTCCTTGATGTCCTCGACCGCTTCGTCCAGCGACAGTCCCGGCTTGCCCTGCGCCGCGATGTAATGGGCGTTCTGCGGGAAGGGCGTGCGGATCAGGTGCGCGCTGGCCGCGGTGCCCGGCACCAGCACCATGTCGGCGATATTCCCGCCGTCGATCTGCTTGCCTTCGCCCGCCAGCACGCCGATCACCGTGAAGGCGACGTTCTCGATGCGGATGGTGCGGCCCAGCGGGTCGGTCCGGTAGAAGAACTGGTCGGCCACCTTCTGCCCGATCACCACCATGCGCGCCGACGCGCGCATGTCGGCCTCGCTGAAACTGTCGCCCTGGTCGAGCTTCCAGTTGCGGATCTTGAACATGGCCGGCGTGACGCCGTGCACGGTGCTGTTCGCCGTCTCGTTGCCGGAGGTGAGCTTGAAGCTTCCCTGCAGGGCCGGGGCCGCGCCGACCAGGCTCGGAAGGCGGTTCAGGGCCTCCGCATCGGACATGGTGATCGACTGGATCGCGCCGGCGCGCGCGCGGCGCTCGGTGGTGCGGTCGCCGCCCGGGAACACGTAGAGCATATTGGTGCCGAGCGCCTGCAGCTCCTTGCCGATGAAGCGCTGCATGCTGTCGCCGATCGCCAGCAGCAGCACCACCGAGGCGATGCCGATGACGATGCCGAGCATGGTCAGCGCGGTGCGCAGGCGGTTGGCCGCCATCGAGCGGAAGGACTCGACCAGGATCTGGATGAAGTTCATGCCGGCGCCTCCGCGTGACTGGCCGCGAGCTGGCGCAGTCCTTCCGCGGACGGGCCGTCGTACAGCACGCGGCCGTCCTTCAGGCGCACCAGGCGCTGGCTGTAGGCGGCGACATCGGCCTCGTGGGTGACGAGGACGATGGTGATGCCGAGCTCCTTGTTCAGCTGGCGGAAGCTGTTCATGATGTCGTCGCTGGTCTGGGTGTCGAGGTTGCCGGTCGGTTCGTCGGCCAGCAGCAGGGGCGGATCGGTGGCCAGGGCGCGGGCGATCGCCACGCGCTGCTGCTGGCCGCCCGAGAGCTGGCTCGGCGTGCGCTTGGCCAGGCCGCCCAGGCCGACGCGCTCGAGTTCCTGCAGGGCGCGCGCATGCGCCTTGCCGCGGCTGGCGCCGGCGTAGATCAGCGGCAGCGCCACGTTCTCGGCCACGCTCATGCGCTTGATGAGGTTAAAGCTCTGGAACACGAAGCCGATGCTGCGGTTGCGGATGTCGGCCAGCTGGGCGCGCGACAGCGAGCGCGTGTCGGTCCCACCCAGCAGATAGGCGCCGCCCGTGGCCTGGTCGAGGCAGCCGAGGATGTTCATCAGGGTCGACTTGCCCGAGCCCGACTGGCCCATGATGGACACGAAATCGCCGCGCGCCACCTGCAGGTCGATCCCGTGCAGGACATGGGTCTCGACGCTGCCGCTCAGGTAAGTCTTGGTGACGCCGCGGATATCGATCAGGGAGGCGCTCATCATTCGTTCCTGGGCTCCGCCAGGGTGCGCGTGACGACCTTGTCGCCGGCCTTCAGGCTGCCGGACACCACTTCCGTGTAGCGGAAGTTGGACAGGCCGACGCGGATGTCGACGGGCTGCGGCTGGTTCTGCGCGTCGAGGCGATAGACCTTGAACATGCGCGCGGTCTCGGCGGCGCTGCGGAAGGCCAGGTCGTCGTCCGGCGCCGCGGCAGGCGTGAGGGCCACCTGCTTCACGCCGCTTTCCTTTTCCTTCTTGCGCAGCTTTTCCTGTTCTTCCTCGGGCAGCTGGAAGCGCAGGGCGGTGGTCGGGATGCGCAGCACGTTCGGGCGGTTCGCCACCACCAGGCGCACCTGGGCCGTCATGCCGGGCTTGAGCATCTCGTCCTTGTTGTCGACGTCGAGCACGACGTTGTAGGTGACGACGTTCTGCACCACGTTGGCCGCCAGGCGGAACTGGCGCATGGTGGCGTGGAATTCGCGGTCCGGGTAGGCATCGACCACGAAGCGCGCCGGCAGCCCGTCCTTCAGCGCCCCGACGTCGGCTTCCGACACGCTGGTGTCGATCTGCATCTTGGTCAGGTCGCGCGCGATCTGGAACAGGTTCGGCGTGTTGAACGAGGCCGCCACGGTCTGGCCCAGGTCGATGGTGCGCTTGATGATCACGCCGTCGATCGGCGAGCGGATTACGCTGTTGTTCAGGTCCGCCCTGGCGCGATCGAGCTGGGCTTGCGCTAGCTGCACGTTGGCGCGGGCGACGTCCATCTCGCGGCGCGACTGGTCCAGCGCCGTGCTGGAGACGAAGTTCTGGGCCACCAGCTGCTGGTTGCGCGCGTAGTTGGCCTCGCCCAGCTTCAGGTTGGCCATGGCGGACGCCCGGCTGGCCTCGGCCTGGCGGATCTGGGCATTGAAGATGGTCGGGTCGAGTTTCAGCAGCACCTGGCCCTTGGTGACGCGGTCGTTGAAGTCGGCGTTCAGCTCGACCACGGTGCCGGATACCTGGGAGCCGACGTTCACCAGCGCCACCGGGTTGATGGTGCCGGTCGCGGTGACGGTCTGGTTGATGGCGCCCGTGTCGACCACCGCGGTGCGGTATTTCGAGGGAGGCACCTTCGGCGGGCCTTTCGGCGCCAGCCACGCGGCGGCCGCGCCGCCGACCACGACTACCGCGGCCGCGATGGCCACGCGCTTCTTCGTGAAGAGTTTCATCGTACTTTCTGGATAGCCTTGAAAATTGCAGTGTGCGGTGCGGATGACACCTTGGCAATGCATGTTGCATCGACTGGCGATCTGGTGCGACGAACGGTCGATTTCGGGGGGCGAATGGCGCGATCCGTTAAAATGGCGCATTCCTTTTCACTCTTACCTTTCGCATCATGACCCAGGACGAACTCAAGCAAGCCGTAGCCCGCGCCGCCATCGATTACGTGGTGGACGGAGAGATCATCGGCGTCGGCACCGGCTCGACGGCCAACTTCTTCATCGACGAGCTGGCCAAGATCAAGGACCGCATCAAGGGCACCGTCGCCTCCTCGGAAGCCACCGCGGCGCGCCTGCGCGGCCACGGCATCCCGGTGTTCGACCTGAACGAGGTCAGCTCGATGGCGGTCTACATCGACGGCGCCGACGAGATCACCGATACCGGCGCCATGATCAAGGGCGGCGGCGCCGCGCTGACCCGCGAGAAGATCGTGGCCTCGGTGTCGAAGAAATTCGTCTGCATCGCGGACGGCTCGAAGCTGGTCGAGACCCTCGGCAAGTTCCCGCTGCCGGTCGAAGTGATCCCGATGGCGCGCGCATCCGTCATGCGCCAGCTGGCGGCCCTGGGCGGCGAGCCGCGCCTGCGCACCAAAGCTGGCAGCGACGAGGCCTTCATCACCGACAACGGCGGCGAGATCATCGACGTGGTCGGCCTGTCGATTACCGATCCGGTCGGCCTGGAAGAGAAGATCAACCAGATCGTCGGCGTGATCGCCGTCGGCCTGTTCGCCAAGTCCGGCGCCAACGTCTGCCTGCTGGGCACCCCTGAAGGCGTCAAGACCCTGACTTTCTGACCGGAGAAGGATAGATGAAACGCGCGCTGGTACTGGTGGTGGCCGTCATGCTGGGCGGCTGTTCGCTGTTCAAGGGCAAGCCGGAACCGGTGCGCCGTCCCGTCGCCGTCGTGAAGCCGGCTGCCCCCGGCTTGCAGGATCCGAACGGCACGACGATCGAGCGCGTGCCCTTCCGCACCGGGGTGTCGTCGGCCACCGTCGAGAAGATGGCGAAAGAGCAGGGGTGCACGGGTGGGCAGGGCGCCGGCCTGATGACCGAGGCCGGGCCGGTCGAGGTCTACCGGATGCGCTGCGAGGAAGGGGCGATGCGTGGGAAGGTGTTCACGGCGCGCTGCGACTTGCGCCAGTGCGTGAAGATGTGATGCATTGACAGGTGGCCGGCACAGCCGGCCACCCTGCGGCAGCCTTACGCCGCCGGCGGCACGTAGCCCTGCGCCTGGTCGGCGGCGCCGTCACCAAAGAAATGACGCTCCATCTGGGTCGCCAGGTACTTGCGTGCGCGGTCGTCCGCCAGGTTCAGGCGGTTTTCGTTGATCAGCATGGTCTGGTGCTTCAGCCACGCCTGCCATGCCTCTTTCGAGACCGACTGGTAGAGCTTCTTGCCCATTTCGCCTGGAACCGGCGGGAAGTCCAGTCCTTCGGCTTCCTTGTTCAGTTTGATGCATTGGACGGTGCGGGCCATGGTGTACTCCTGTAATCCTGTTAATGGTTAAGCGGTGAGCGCTTGTCGTAGCGTGGGCAGATTCTGCCCACGCGTTCAACGAACAATGACGTTGCCACGGAGCGAACGTGCGTTGAACGCGCGGACGGGGAACCCGTCCACCCTACGAGGGTCAGACCGCCATTATAGAGTCTTGATCAAGACCTGTGATCGGCGCTGCCAGTTATACATGTGCTGGCGATCCTTGGGCAGGTCGTCCACGGTGGCCGGCACGAAGCCGCGCTTCTTGAACCAGTGCGCCGTGCGGGTCGTCAAGACGAAGAGCTTGGTGAGGCCGGCGGCCCTGGCGCGGTTTTCCATGTGCTTGAGGATGCGCTCGCCGTCGCCCTGGGTCTGGGCGTCCGGGCTCACCGTCAGGCAGGCCATCTCGCCCATCTTCGACTCCGGGAAGGGATACAGGGCCGCGCAGCCGAAGATCACGCCGTCGTGGTCGATGACCGAGAACTGGTCGATTTCGCGCTCGATGAGCTCGCGGCCGCGATACACTAGGGTGCCGTCGGCTTCCAGCGGCTCGATGAGCTTGATAATTCCGCCGACGTCCTCAATTGTGGCCTGGCGCAGGCTTTCCAGGTTCTCGTGCGAGATCATGGTGCCGACGCCGTCGTGGGTGAACAGTTCGAGCAGGGCCGAGCCGTCCATCTCGAACGGCACGATGTGGGCGCGGTCCACGCCGCTGTTGCAGGCCTTGATGGCGTGCTGCAGGTAGAACGCGGCGTCGGCCGGCAGGAACCCAGCCTGCAGCACGGCTTCGGCCTGGTGCGAGGACAGTTCGCGGATCTCGGCGCCGGCGGCGTCCTGCATCATCGGGG
Source organism: Massilia sp. BKSP1R2A-1 (assembly GCF_050586525.1). Classification (NCBI taxonomy): domain Bacteria; kingdom Pseudomonadati; phylum Pseudomonadota; class Betaproteobacteria; order Burkholderiales; family Oxalobacteraceae; genus Massilia; species Massilia sp. BKSP1R2A-1. Next base: position 64,718 of record NZ_JBOBRE010000008.1, read on the forward strand.
TCTCGGTGATGAAGATCAGCTTGTCGGCGTGCAGGGCGATCGCGGCCGAGGCGGCGACGTCTTCCATCGTCAGGTTGAAGATCTCGCCGGTGGGCGAGAAGCCCAGCGGGGAAAGCAGCACCAGGGTGTCCTCGGTCTGCAGCATCGGCTGGATTTTCTCGGCGACGATCTTGCGGGTGACGCCGGTGAGTTCGAAGTCGACGCCGTCGATCACGCCGAGGGGGCGGGCGACGACGAAGTTGCCCGACACGATGCTGATCTGGGCGTTCGACATCGGGGTGTTCGGCAGGCCCTGGCTGAAGGCGGCTTCGATGTCGAGACGCAATTCGCCCGCCGCTTCCTTCGCGCATTCGAGCGCGGCGGAATCGGTGATCCGGATACCGTTATGGAAGCGGCCCTCCACGTTACGCAGTTCGAGCTGCTCGGCTACTTGCGGACGCGAGCCGTGCACCAGCACCAGGCGGATGCCGAGGCCGAGCAGCAGGGACAAGTCCTGGGCCAGCACCGGCAGGGCGCCGGAGGTGACCAGTTCGCCCGGGAAGGCGACCACGAAAGTCTTGCCGCCAAAGGCATGAATATACGGCGCGACAGAGCGCAGCCACTGGACGAATTGGGTAGGGTTTTCCATTTGCCGCATTATAATTCGCTGCGCGATGTGCGCACCAAATACCTTGTAAAAATCAATGTCTGAACAGAGTAACAAGCCTTCGCCGCACACGGCGCGCGCCGCTTCCACCAATCCTTCCGCACCTGAGCAGCGCAAGCCGCGCCAGGAGGGAGAGGCGCGCGGCGCGCGTACGCCGCGCGGCGAACCGCGTACTGCGGAGGTCCGGACCCCGCCCTTCCGGAATCCGCTCCCGCCCATCACCTTCCCCGAAGACCTGCCGGTATCAAGCCGGCGCGCCGAGATCGCGAAGGCGATTGCGGAAAACCAGGTCGTCATCGTCTCGGGCGAAACGGGTTCGGGTAAAACCACGCAGCTGCCGAAGATCTGCCTGGAGCTGGGCCGCGGACAGGCGGGCCTGATCGGCCACACCCAGCCGCGCCGTATCGCAGCGTCGAGCACCGCCAAGCGCATCGCCCAGGAACTCGGCTCGCCGCTGGGCGAGCACGTGGGCTTCAAGGTGCGCTTCAACGACACCCTGCAAAAGGGCGCCTCGGTCAAGCTGATGACCGACGGTATCCTGCTGGCCGAAACCCAGACCGACCCACTGCTGCGCGGCTACGACACCATCATCATCGACGAGGCGCACGAACGCAGCCTGAACATCGACTTCCTGCTCGGCTACCTGAAGCAGCTGCTGCCGCGCCGTCCGGACCTGAAGGTCATCATCACCTCGGCGACCATCGATGCTGAACGGTTTTCGCGTCACTTCGGCACGGCAGAGAAACCAGCCCCGGTGATCGAGGTCTCGGGCCGCCTGTACAAGGTCGAGGTGCGCTACCGCCCGGTGGACAAGGATCCGGTCACGATCCAGCCGAAGCCGGGCGAAGCTGCGCCGAAGGCGCAGGTCGCGCGCGACAAGCGCGACCTGATGGACGCGGTGGTCGACGCCGTCGATGAGCTGTGCCGCATCGGCTCGGGCGACGTGCTGGTCTTCCTGCCGGGCGAACGCGAGATCCGCGACGCGGCCGAGGCGCTGCGCAAGCACCATCCGCCGCACGTCGACATCCTGCCCCTGTTCGCGCGCCTGTCGGTGGAAGAACAGGACCGCGTCTTCAAGACCACGAATGCGCGCCGCATCGTGCTGGCGACCAACGTCGCCGAGACCTCGCTGACGGTGCCGGGCATCCGCTACGTGGTCGACACGGGCCTCGCGCGTGTGAAGCGCTACAGCTTCCGCAACAAGGTCGAGCAGCTGCAGATCGAGCCGGTGGCGCAGTCCTCGGCCAACCAGCGCGCCGGCCGTTGCGGCCGCGTGGCCGACGGCGTCTGCATCCGTCTCTTCGAGGAAGACGATTTCAACAAGCGTCCGAAATTCGCGGACCCGGAGATCCTGCGTTCCTCGCTGGCCTCGGTCATCCTGCGCATGAAGTCGCTGCACCTGACCGACGTCGAGACCTTCCCCTTCATCGAGCCGCCGCAGGGCCGCGCGATCGCCGACGGCTACCAGCTGCTGCAGGAAGTCGGCGCGGTCGACGACAGCAACGCGCTCACGCCCCTTGGCAAGAAGCTCGCCAAGCTGCCGCTCGACCCGCGCGTGGGCCGCATGATCCTGGCCGCGGTCGACAACGACTGCCTGACCGAGATGCTGGTCGTGGCATCGGCCCTGTCGACGCAGGATCCGCGCGACCGGCCGATCGAGTACCAGCAGCAGGCCGACGAGAAGCACAAGAAGTTCGCGGACGAGAAATCGGAATTCCTCAGCTACCTCAAGATCTGGGCCTGGTTCGACGACGCGATTGCCCACAAGAAGAGCAACCGCCAGCTGCAGGAAAACTGCCGCGCCAACTTCCTGTCGCAGCTGCGCCTGCGCGAGTGGCGCGACGTCCATTCGCAGCTGCTGACCGTGGCGCGCGAGCAGGGCTGGCGCCTGAATTCCGCTCCGGCGACCTACGACCAGCTGCACATGGCGCTGCTCACCGGCCTGCTCGGCAATATCGGCTTCAAGGCCGAGGACGAGCCGGTCTTCCTGGGCGCCCGCGGCATCAAGTTCCACATCTGGCCGGGTTCCTACCTGGCCAAGAAGCCGGGACGCTGGGTGATGGCGGCCGAGCTGGTCGAGACCACGCGCCTGTACGCGCGCACCATCGCGCAGATCCAGCCCGAATGGGTGGAAAAGATCGGCGGGCACCTCTTGAGAAAATCCTGGGGCGAGCCGCGCTGGGAGAAACGCCAGGCGCAAGTCACGGCGCTGGAGCGCGCGACCCTGTACGGCATCGTTGTCTACAGCAACCGCCGCATCAACTACAGCCTGCACAACCCGGTCGAGGCGCGCGAGATCCTGATCCGCGACGCGCTGGTCGCCGGCGACTACGAGACCCGCTTGCCCTTCTTCGCGCACAACCACAAGCTGGTGCGCGAGATCGAGAACCTCGAACATAAATCGCGGCGCCTGGACGTGCTGGTGGACGAGCAGCTGATCGCGGCCTTCTACGACAAGGAGATCCCGCACACGGTCGTCAACGGCGCGGGTTTCGAGAAGTGGTACAAGGACGCCTCGCGCGACAATCCGAAGCTGCTGTTCCTGAACCGCGAAGAGCTGATGCGCCACGAGGCGGCCGGCGTCACCACGGAACTGTTCCCGAAGACGATGAACGTCACCGGGATCGAGATGGGACTCACTTACCACTTCGAGCCGGGCAGCCCGCGCGATGGCGTGACCCTCGCCGTGCCGCTGTTCGCACTGAACCAGATTCCGCAAGAGCGCGCGGGCTGGCTGGTGCCGGGCATGCTGAAGGAGAAGGTGCACCTGCTGCTGAAATCCCTGCCGCAGAAGCTGCGCCGCCACTGCGTGCCGCTGCCGGACTACGCGGCGAAGTTCTTCGAGCGCCACCAGGACCCGCTGCGCTTCGCGCGCGGCGACCTGATCGACGCCCTGATTGCCGACATCCACATGCACACCAGCGCGCGCGTGCTCACGACCGACTTCAAGCTCGAGACCCTGCCGGCCCACCTGTTCATGAACTTCAAGGTGATCGACGAACACGGACGCCAGCTCGACATGGGCCGCAACCTGGCGACGCTGCAGGCGGAGCTGGGCGGACAGGCGCGCCAGAGCTTCCAGAAGATGGCGGAAGCGACGCCGGCGGCCGCGCCGGCGAAGCTGCAGGCTGCCGCGCCGGCGGCGCCTTCCGCACCCGCCAGGGGCAAGGGCAATGCGCCGGTCACGAAGCCAGCTGCGCAAGCCGCAGCCCCCGCGCCCGCGGCTGGCGCGATCCAGCACACGGGCCTCACCACCTGGAGCTTCGGCGAGCTGCCGGAGCTGCTGGAGATCACCCAGGGCAAGCTGACCCTGATCGGCTTCCCGGCCCTGGTCGACAAGGGCACGCACTGCGACCTGGAAGTGTTCGACGACCCGAACGTGGCGGCGCGCACCCACCGCATCGGCCTGCGCCGCCTGTTCGCGCTGCAGCTGAAGGACCAGCTCAAGTTCGCGGAGAAGAACATCCCGGGCCTGCAGGGCATGGGCATGCAGTTCATGAGCGTGGGCACGCAGGAAGACCTGCGCGACCAGATCATCGCCAAGGCGATCGACATCGCCTGCCTGCAGGATCCGCTGCCGATCAACTCCGGTGAGTTCAACAAGCGCAAGGACGAGGGAAAGGGGCGCATCGGCCTGCTGATCAACGAGATCGCGCGCCTGGTGGGTTCCATCCTGTCCGAATTCCACGGCATGCCGAAGCGCATCCAGAGCCTGCCGCCGGCGGTGCAGTCGGACATCCAGTCGCAGCTGCAGGGCCTGATCCACAAGCGTTTCATCGCGGACAACGAGTACAGCCAGTTGTCGCACTTCCCGCGCTACCTGAAGGCGATCAACGTGCGTCTCGAGAAGCTGCGCGGCAATCCTTCGCGCGATGCGCAGCTGATGGCGGAATGGCAGAGCGCGGCCAGCCAGTTCCAGCGCACGCTGAAGAACCAGGCGGGCAAGAACAACGATCCACGCATGACGGAATTCCGGTGGATGCTGGAAGAACTGCGCGTGTCGCTGTTCGCGCAGGAGCTGAGGACGCCGATGCCGGTGTCGGCAAAGCGCCTGCAGAAAGTGTGGGAATCGATGATCCGCTGATCGCGGTTTTCGTAGGGTGGGCGGTCTCCGCCCACGCGTTCAAACTACGCCGGCATTACGATTGGTAAATGAATCACGAGAGAGCCGACGATTAAACACGTTGCGTGTTCAATCATCGGACAGTTGGACGCGTGGGCGGACGACCGCCCACCCTAGGAGATCAGCCGATATTGCTGCCGCGGATACGGCTCAGGTCCTTGTCGTCACCTTCATGTCCGGGCCGCGGGTCAGGGCTGCCGCTGACACCATAGGAATCGCCATGCAGCGTGCCGCCGCCTGCGCCAGTGCCGAGGCTGGTGCCGGCGCCGCTGCTGCTGCCTGCCGAGCCCGCTCCCATGCTCGAACCGACGGCGCCGCCCATCGCCGAGCCACTGCCCGCGCCGCTGAAGGTGGAACCCGGCCCCATGGTCGGCGCCCCGGAACGGGAGGGGTCGGTGCCGTAGAAGGAGTGGATGCCGCCGGCCCAGCTCACGTCGCTCATGTCGGGCCAGGCGTCCTTGTCGAAGCCGGGGGCGTGCTTGAGGCGTTCCTTCTCGACATTGAGCACCATCCGCTTGTTGGCGGTGTCGAGGTGCAGCGCCTGCCACGGCACGGCAAAGAGTTTTTCGCCGATGCCGAGGAAGCCGCCGAAGGCCAGCACGGCGTAGGCTACCTGGCCGGTCTGCATGTCCAGCATGATTTCCCTGATGTCGCCGAGGTCTTCCTCGGCGGCGTTGACGACGCTGTCGCCGATCAGGGTGTCGGCGCCCATCAGCGCCGGGCCAGGCCCGGTGCTGCGCGTATTCCGGTACATCCCGTATTTGTCACGATCTGCGTAGCTCATATCATCTCTCCCTGTTGGGTTGGCTGTGCGAGGCAGCGGGCATACCCGTCAAGGGTAGGGCCCGGCCCTGCTTTGCGGATGATATGACTCAATTGTGTGTGGGCGCGCGCGGCAGGCCTGGCGCTATGCGAACTAGCGCACAGAAGAGTTATTGAAACGTGGTTATTGTGCCAAGTAATGTTTCGGAGAGAAAAGAAATGACTGTCACTTCGCGCTGCAATGTCGCTGGTCCGCTTGGCAAACTCATCCCGACCCGCTCGCTGAATTCCCTGTTCGCCCGCCTGAGCTGGTTCAGCCGCCGCTGAACCGGGGCGCCGCGCGCGGGCTGGCCCCGGCCCGCGCGCGCCAGTCTCGGGACCTTTATTGACCATTGCCACCGGATACGCCGTAGACGTGTCCGGTGGTAAAGCTCGATTCGTCCGCCGCCAGGGTGACGTATGCCAGGGCCAGTTCGGCTGGCTGGCCCGGTCGCTTCATCGGCGTATCGCCGCCAAACTTCTTCAGGTTTTCCTGGGTCTGCCCGCCCGACACCTGCAGGGGCGTCCACACCGGCCCCGGCGCCACCGCATTCACCCGGATGCCTTTCGGCGCCAGCTGCTTGGCCAGCGACTTCGTCAGCGCCACTTCCGCCGCCTTCGTCATCGAATAGTCCACCAGGTTTTCCGAGGGATCGAAGGCTTGTTGCGAGGCCGTGTTGATGATGCAGCTGCCCGCCTTCAGGTGCGGCAGCGCCGCCTTCGTGATCCAGAACATCGCATACACATTGGTCTTGAAGGTCCAGTCGAAGTCCGCCGTCGAGATGTCGAGGATCGAATCGACGGACTTCTGGCGCGAGGCATTGTTGACCAGCAGGTCCAGCCCGCCCAGCTGGCGCACGGCTTCGTCGACCAGCTTGCGGCAGAAGGCTTCGTCGCGGATGTCGCCCGGGATCGCCACCGCCTTGCGGCCGGCCTGGCGGATCAGCTCCACGACCTCCCTGGCGTCCGCTTCCTCCGCCGGCAGATAGTTGATGGCCACGTCCGCGCCTTCGCGCGCAAAGGCGATCACCGCGGCGCGGCCGATCCCCGAATCGCCGCCCGTCACCAGGGCCTTGCGTCCCGCCAGGCGTCCGCTGCCGCGGTAGGTGGTTTCGCCGTGGTCCGGGCGCGGCGTCATCTTGCTGGCCAGGCCCGGCCAGGGTTGCGACTGGTTGGGGAAGGGCGGGGCCGGATAGCGCTTGGCCGCCTCGCGGGCGCGGCCCGGCGGCGGCTGGTTGGCCATGTCGGCGCCTGCCTGCTGCGCCGTCGCCGGCGCGACCGCGGCGGAGGCCGCGATACCGGTGGCGACGGTGCTGACGAAGCGCCGGCGCGAGGGTGCGACGGCGTCGGGTTTGTTCTTGTCCGAATCCATGCTGGCTCCTGGAGATCAAGGGGACCAGCGATGGTAGACCTTATCGAACAGGCATGGAGCCAGCTAGCTCGGCAGAAAGAAACTCATGTCGCCTGGGGCTTGCCTGCACCGGTAAAGTGCAGCTCGATCTCTTCCAGGGTCTTGCCCTTGGTCTCGGGCAGCAGGAAGGCCGCCGTCAGGAAGTAGAGCACCGAGAAGCCGCCGCCGACGAAGAATACGGTCGAGTAGCCATAGAAGCCGACGGTGGGCAGGAACATGGCCGCAATCAGGGTCGAGACGAACTGGTTGATGAGGAGCGCAATGCTCATGCCGTTGGAGCGGATCCGGGTCGGCATCAGCTCCGACAGGGCCAGCCACACGCACACCCCCGGTCCCACCGCGAAGCCGGCCACGAAGAGGCAGATCGCCAGCGCCACCTGCCAGCCGTGCGCTTCGGCCGGCACCGTGCCGAGCCAGGCGCGCTCGATGACGAGGGGCGCCGTGCGTCCCTCTGCCGGGTCGGCGAAGGGATTCAGGCGCCAGCGGCGCAGGGTGGCGCCGATCACGCTGTCCTCATGGATGGCGTCCTCGCGCCTGAGCAGGACGGTGGGCAGCAGGGGATCGTCGCTGCGCAGGGACTTCACATTGGTGAAGGGGCCGTAGGCATAGGCGACCGTCAGCTGCTGCGGTGCGCTGCCGCGCGCGCCGAGCCTGGCCAGCAGGTCTTCGTCCAGGCGCAGCGCCAGGCTGTCGTCGCGCACCTGGGCCTCGATCAGCGGACGCACATCGACTTGCGTGCTTTCGGCGCCGCGGAACAGCAGGCCGGCCGACACCAGCGCCACGACGATCGCGCCGCTGCTCAGCTTCAAGAGGAACTTGCGGCCCTTGCGGTCGACCAGCACCACCGCCACGACGGTCATTACGGCGTTGAGCACCTTGAGGGCCACGTCGGCCGTGTTGGCGGTGGCGCCGGGCAGGCCGGCCTGGTTCAGGATGGTGACGACATAGGCCAGCACCGAGTTGATGCCGGTGGCCTGGGTCAGGGCCAGCACCAGGCAGGCCAGCAGGAAGGGCAGTACGTAGCGGCGGCTGGCCAGCGAATCGCGCACCAAGACCGGCGCATCGACGGCCTTCGCTTTCGCGCCGCTGCGCAGGGCCAGCCAGCGCGGCGATTCCTTCAAGGCCAGGCTGCCGACGGTGAACACCACGCCCGGCGCGAGGCAGAGCCAGAAGATGGTGCGCCAGGCATGGTCCTGGGCCGCGAACACCATCGCGCTGCGCTGCGCGGGTTCGAGCGAAGCGGCAGCCTGGGTCACCGCATCGACCTCCCGGGCCTGGGACAGGCCGATGACGGCGGCGCCCACCAGGCCGATGGTCAGCATCAGCTGGAACAGGGCCGCGCCCCTTCCGCGCCCGTCCGCCGGCAGCGACTCGGCCAGGTAGAGCGGCACCACGACGCCGATCAGGCCACCGCTGATGCCCTGCAGCAGGCGGCCGAGCAGCAGCGGAACGTAACCGTCGGACAGGGCGATCATCGGAATGCTGATGGTGAAGAGGGCTCCCGCAAGCACCATGCACCAGCGCCGCCCGACCAGGTCGGCGAGGGCCCCGGCGAACAGCGAGGACAGCACGGAACCGAGCAGCACGGCCGCCACGATGAAGGAGAGCTGCTGGGTGCTCAGCTTCCAGGCCAGGGTGGCGGTCGACTCCAGGTAGGGCAGGGCGCCGGCGATGATGCCGACGTCGATCCCGTACAGCAGGCCGCCCATGCCGGCAATGAACAGCAGATAGCGCCGCGCGCGCTCTGGCGTAGTAGTCATGTTGTCTCCGTTTGTTGTGCTTGTGGTGCGGTACTTCTTATTGTGCGAGCGCGATCGCTTCGCCTTCGACATACACCGCCGTGGGCCGCAGTGCTTCGTCCAGCACCACGATGTCGGCCCAGGCGCCGGGCATGAGCCGCCCGCGTTCGGGTTCGCCCAGGTAGTCGGCCGGATACAGGGACAGGCGCCGCGAAGCGTCGGCCAGGTCGAGACCCAGCTCGACGAAGTTGCGCAGGGCCTGGTCCATGGTCAGCACGCTGCCCGCCAGCGAACCGGTCGCCAAACGCACGCAGGCGCCGCACTTGAACACGCGCTGGGTGCCGAGCGCATATTCGCCGTCCGGCATGCCGGTCGCCGAGGTGGCGTCGGTGACGCCGTAGAGGCGCGGAATGGCGCGCAGGGCGGTGCGCAGGGCGCCGGGGGCCACGTGCTGCAGGTCGGGAATGATTTCCGCGTACTCGGCATTGGCCAGTGCGGCGCCCACCATGCCGGGATCGCGGTTCAGCAGGCCGCTCATGCCGTTGAACAGGTGGGTGAAGCCGCTAGCACCGGCCCGCAGCGCGGCCACGCCGTCCTCGTAGGTGCCGGCGCTGTGGCCGATCTGGACGCGGATGCCGAGCGCCGCCAACTGCGGGATCAGGAGAAGATTGTTGTCGACTTCCGGCGCCATGGTCAGCACGCGGATCGGCGCGATGGCGTGCAGGCTGCGCACCAGGTCCAGGCGCGCGGGGACCACGTCGGGTGGCTGGGCGCCCAGGCGCTGCAGGTTGAGAAACGGCCCTTCGAGGTGCACGCCCAGCATGCGCGCGGCGCCGATCGGGCGCTGCGCGATCACGCCGGCCATGCCCTCCAGGGCGCGGCGGATATGGTCTTCCTTCGCGGTCAGCGTGGTGCCGAGCAGGGAGGTGGTGCCGTGGCGCGCATGGGTACGGGCCACGACTGCGCCGGCGTCTCCCCCTTCCATGATATCGGTGCCGGCCGCGCCGTGCACGTGCAGGTCGACGAAGCCGGGGAGGATGGTGTGCCCGCTTGCGGCAGGGCCTTCGATGATCCGGTGGATGCGTTCGCTGAAATCGATACTGCCTGTGATCCAGCCGGAGGGAGTCAGGATTCTGCCGCTGAGCATTTAGTCCGCTATGAGTAATTCGATGCCCAGCTTCTGCAGGCCTTCTCGGTACTCCTGGCTGATGCTGGCATCGGTGATGACGGTATCGACCTGTCCGGCCTGCACGATGCGGTGCAGGCTGACCCGGCCGAACTTGGAGGCGTCGGTGAGCACGATGATCTTCTTCGCGCGTTCGACCATCTTGTGGTTCAGGCTCGCCTCGGCCTCGTGATGGGTGGTGACCCCGAATTGCAGGTCGAAGCCGTCCACGCCGAGGAACAGCTTGTCGAAGTTATAGGCCTGCAGCGTCGCCTCGGCCTGGCTGCCCTGGATCGACAGCGACTGCTTGCGCAACAGGCCCCCGGTCAGGATCAGCTCCACGCCGGGCGTGTCGGCCAGCTCCCAGGCGATGTTCAGGCCATTGGTCATGACCGTCACGCCGTTCGCCTCGCGCAGGTGGCGCGCGAGGGAGATCGTGGTGGTGCCCGAGTCGATGATGATGTTGTCGCCGTCCTGCACCAGGGTGGCGGCCAGGGCGCCGATGCGGTCCTTCTGCTCCTGGTTGATCGCATCCTTCTGGCGGATCGACTGTTCCGGCGGCGGGGTGCGGGTGAGCGTCGCGCCGCCGTGGCTGCGTGAGGCCAGGCCCTGCGATTCCAGCGCACTGAGGTCGTTGCGGATGGTGACCGCCGAGACGCCGAACTCCTGCACCAGGTCGGTCACCTGGACCGATCCCTTGCGGGTCAGGTGCTGGAGGATGGCTTCGCGGCGTTGGGTCGTGTTTCGCATGGTGGCAGCTCGGTTGGCGTTCAAAAACGCCGAGCTTAACAGATCGGGGCAGGCGTGTTGACCGCTGCCGCGTTGTGGTTGCAGGCGCGCGCATACTGGGCCAGCACCCGGCCGACCTTGTGCTCGAGCAGGGCGCGCGGCTTCGCGGCGAGCTGGCCCTGCAGCACTTCCAGGTATTGCTCGTGCAGGTGCTGGCTCAGGAGCGGCAGCGGGATTTCGATCGCATCGAGGTTGGCGCACAGCGCCTCCACGGCAGCCGCCACCGGCGCCTCGTTCCAGTAGTAGCGGCAGCGGTCCGACAGGCCGTAGCGCCGCATCAGGCGCTGTTCCTCGCTGCTGCCCGGGTAGTGCTTGCGCCAGTGTTCGGGCTTGGCCAGCATGACTTCGTCCAGTACTTCCATCAGGCGCGAGGCGCGTTCCGGCGGCAGCAGCTCGTCCTCGATCTGGCACAGGGCCAGCAGGCCTTCGCGCAGGGCGAAGGTGGCGGCCGGGCCGACCTTCAGGATGGCGAAGTGGTCGCGCACCATCTCGTGCAGGCTTGATTCGCGCTGGTAGTCGGTGGAATGGGCCTCGAACACCAGGCCGGGCTGGCCGGCCACGAAGGCCGACAGCTTGGCCGCCTCGGCGGCGTCGTAGTGCTGGATGTGGCTGGCGTCGAAGTCCACGCCGGGCTGCACCACCATCGCGATCACGCGGCGCCAGGCGCCATGCAGGCCGGCGTCGAGGAAGGCGCGGCAATGCACTTCCAGCGTGCGCGCGGCGGCCTGCGGCGAGGTCGGCGCGCCGGCGTCCGCAAGGGCCGATTCGCCTCCGGGCACCGGTACTTCGGTGCCGATGACATAGACCGGCGGCGGATGGCCGGCTTGTGCGGCCGCCGCCTCCGCGATCGCCGCCAGGCGCGCCGAACGCGCCGCCACGGTTTCATCAGTGAGCGTGCCCGGATCGTCCGCGCAGCGCATGCTGCAGTCGAGGTGGATCTTGTGGAAACCCGCGGCGGCATAGGCGGCGATCAGCACCTCGGCGTTCGCCATCGCTTCCACGGCCGGGCGTGCCTGCCAGGCATTGGGGCCGAGATGGTCGCCCCCCAGCACCAGGCGTTCGAGGGGGAAACCGCGCTCGTGCGCCAGCAGGTTGACGTAGCTGCGGAACTGTTCCGGGTTCATGCCCGTGTAGCCGCCGAACTGGTCGACCTGGTTCGAGGTCGCTTCGACCAGCAGCAGGGTATCGTAGCGCTGCGCCACCTGCATGGCGGCCGTGAGCACCATCGGATGGCTGCAGCAGACGCTGTACAGGCCGACCGGCTCGCCGCGGCGGTGGGCCTTCACGCGTTGCTGGATGGGGGAGTGGTCCTGGTTCATGTGCGCTCGCGTTCAGTTCGAAGGAAGGTGCTGGCGCGCCAGCAGGGCCGCGCCGCGCGCGCCGCCGGCGTCGCCGAAGCGCGGCGGCAGGATCGGCGGCACCTGCGCGCCCGGGAAGAGGTGGCGGCGCACCGCGCCAGGCAGGTGCTGGTAGAGATGCGGCAGCTGGGACAGGCCGCCGCCCAGCACGATCGCGTGCGGATCGAGCCCCAGCACCAGGTTTGACAACGCATGGGCCAGCAGGTCGAGGTGGGTGGCCAGGGCCGCCTGCGCCAGCGCGTCGCCGGCATTGGCGCGCGCCGCGATGACCATGGGTTCTGCGCCATCGCCGCCGAGGTGGCGGTGCAGCATGCTCATGCCGGGGCCGGACACGTAGCGCTCGAAGCAGCCCTGGCGCCCGCAGGCGCAGGGAATCACGCTCAAGCCATACCGGGCCAGCAGGTGGGCGGGCACGGACCAGTGGCCCCATTCGCCGGCCACGCCGTTGAAGCCGCGCTGCAGCAGGCCGCCCGCGCAATAGCCGCCGCCGGCGCCGGTGCCGAGAATGGCGCCGAACATGGTGGGCAGGCCATCGGCCGCGCCTCCCTGCGCCTCGGACAGGGCGAAGCACTGGCAGTCGTTGCCGATCGCAACCGGCCGGCCGAGCGCTTCTTCGAGCGCGGGCGCCACCAGGCGGCCGTTCAGGGCCGGCACGTTGGAGCTGAGCTGGCGTCCGGTCTGGGCATCGGCGACACCGGGCAGGCCGATGCCGACCGGCGCCTTGCTGCCCAACGCGTCGTCCGCGCGCTTCACCAGGCCGGCAACGGCCTGCACGAAGGCGAGGAAGTCATGACCGGGCGTGGCGACGCGCTCGCGGAAGACTTCGGCGAAGGCCGCATCGAAGGCGACCAGCTCGATCTTGCTGCCGCCGATGTCGATGCCGTGGTAGCCGCGCGGTTCAGTGTTCGTCATGGCGGTAGATGGTGACGCCCTTGACGACGCGGTTGACCGTGCCGCTGGCGAATGGATTGTCGGGACGCAGCTGCATGGCAGCCGACTGGTGCAGGGCGACCTGCTGGGCGACCAGCAGCCACAGGGGCGCCAGCCAGGCGTCGGGCCAGTCCGGCGCGTCGATGCCGATGTCGCCGTTCACGCCGATGGTGAGCACGCGGCCGGCCACGCCGTCGCGGCGCAGTTCTTCCACCAGGTCGGCCTCGTAGCGTTGCGACAGCGCCTTGCTGCTGCCGTAGACGAAGACCAGGGCGTCGCTAGTGAGCACCGACTTGGGGCCGTGGCGGAAGCCCAGCGGGGTGTTGGCGATGGCCGGCACGCGTCCGGCCGTCAGTTCCAGCAGCTTCAGGGCGCTTTCCTTGGCCAGGCCTTCGAGCGGACCGCTGCCGAGGTAGACCACGCGTCCGGCCTCGACGGCGGCCAGATTTGCCACCGGCGCTTCCCAGGACTGCATGGCTTGCTGCGCCAGGCCGGCCAGGGTGTCGATGCGATCGGGCGGCACGGCCTTGCCCAGCACCGCCAGCGCGGCCAGCAGCATGCAGGTGAAGCTGCTGGTCATGGCGAAGCCGCGGTCGCAGCTCGCGGCCGGCATCATGAGATTGAAGGCATCCGGATCGCCGGCGCTTTCGCGCGCCAGCTGGCCCTCGGGGTTGCAGGTGATGTTCAGCAGGCGCGCGCCGGGCACCAGGTCGCGCACCAGGTGGACGGCGGCCAGGCTCTCCGGGCTGTCGCCGCTGCGTGCGAAGGAAACCAGTAAAGTGGGCGCGCCGGCTTCCAGGTAGAGCTCGGGGTGGGTGAGCAGGGTGGTGGTAGCGATCGCGCGGACCTGGGCCGGCCAGGCGGCATTGAGTTCGTCGGCGATGATCTCGCCGACATAGGCCGAGCTGCCGGCGCCGGTCAGGATCACCCGCTGCAGCGGATTGGCCAGGCTGTCGCCCAGGAAGGCGGCGACTGCTTCCCGCCCATCCTTCAGGCTCGCGGCCAGTTCGCGCCAGAGGGCGGGCTGGTGTGCGATCTCCTCGGCGGTATGCAGGCCACCGATGTCGCGCCACGCTTGTTGGCTTCGCTGCAGGAGAGTAGTCATCGAAAGATATCTAAAGAGTTTTCAGTGCCGTTAATCTTAAATAGAAAGTTTGCGAAAGTCAAATACGAAAGATATCGAAAGTTATATGCACGTGGGTGGCGCGTGCACAGGGCGTCCCATGCAGGTGTCTGTGTGTTTTTCGCATCAGCTTTCGACCTTTTCGAAAGCTGTCTGCGCAATAATTCTGTGAAACGAAAGATTTAAAGCATGGTTAGCGCATTATTTCGAACTTTTTTGTATTTTTTCTTTCCTTTTTGTTGACCTGCTTTGTTTTTGTTCATACATTATCTTCATCAAAACGCAACACGAACCAAAAGACCGTCATGAAATACACGTCCCGTCTGCGCCCTTCGTTCACTGTACCCGCGCTGGTGCTGGCCCTGCCGGCCCTGGCCTTCGCGGCGCCGCTCGGCAAGCTGCGCACGGTCAGCCCCGGGAATGCCGACGGCCCGTCCTGGGACCTGGTCTCGGAGTCCGGCGCCAAGGTGCGGGTAAGCCTGCCGCGCGCGGACGTGCTGCACATCCAGGCCGGCCGCAAGGCGCTGAGCGGCCCGGGCGACAAGGCGGCGCCGATCGTGGTGGCGCGGCCTGCCGCGGACGTGCCGCATGAATTCAAGGAAGAGAACGGCCAGCTGGTGCTGCGCACCGCCGCGCTGACCCTGCGCGTCGATCGCGCTCCGCTGCGCTTCACTCTCTACCGCACGGGCGAAGCCCAGCCGCTGTGGCGCGAACTGCAGCCGCTCGACCTGGAAGACAAGCAGAACGTGCAGGTATTCTCCAGCAGCAAGGACGAGCGCTTCTATGGCGGCGGCCAGCAGAACGGGCGCTTCAAGTTCAAGGGCCGCGAGCTGCCGGTTTCCTATTCGGGCGGCTGGGAAGAGGGCGACCGCCCGAACCCGGCGCCTTTCCTCATGAGCTCACGCGGCTGGGGCATGCTGCGCAATACCTGGGCCGACGGGAACTACGACCTGCGCGAGGACGAACAGCTCACCTTGCAGCATGCGGAAGGCCGCTTCGACGCCTACTACTTCGTCGGCAACTCCATGCGCGAGGTGCTGGCCCGCTATACGGAATGGACCGGCCGCGCGCGCCTGGTCCCCCGCTGGGCGCTGGAATACGGCGACGCCGACTGCTACAACGACGGCGACAATGTCAAGAAGCCGGGTACGGCGCCGAAGGGCTGGACCGACGGCCCCACCGGCAAGACCCCGGACGTCGTCGAGAGCGTGGCGCGCCAGTATCGCGAGCACGATATGCCGGGCGGCTGGATCCTGCCCAACGACGGCTACGGCTGCGGCTACACGGCCCTGCCCGAGACGGTGCAAGGCCTGGCGAAACACGGCTTCCGCACCGGCCTGTGGACCGAGAATGGCGTCGACAAGATCGCCTGGGAAGTCGGCCAGGCCGGCAGCCGCGCCCAGAAGCTCGACGTGGCCTGGACCGGCAAGGGCTACCAGTTCTCGCTCGACGCCAACAAGGCCGCCTACGACGGCATCCTGAACAACTCCGATAGCCGTCCCTTCATCTGGACCGTGATGGGCTGGGCCGGCACCCAGCGCTACGCGGTGGCCTGGACCGGCGACCAGAGCGCCAGCTGGGACTACATCCGCTGGCACGTGCCGACCCTGATCGGCTCGGGCCTGTCGGGCCAGGCCTATGCCACCGGCGACGTCGACGCCATCTTCGGCGGCAGCCCCGAAACCTATACCCGCGACCTGCAGTGGAAGAGTTTTACCCCGGTGCTGATGGGGATGTCGGGCTGGTCGGCCAGTGCGCGCAAGCACCCGTGGTGGTTCGACGAGCCTTACCGCAGCATCAACCGGCGCTACCTGAAGCTCAAGATGCGCCTCACGCCTTATATGTACACGCTGGCGCAGGAGGCCGAGCAAAGCGGCGCGCCGCTGGTGCGCGGCCTGATGTGGGATTACCCGAACGACCCGGCCGCGCTCGGCGAGACGCATAAATACCAGTTCCTGCTCGGGCGCGACCTGCTGGTTGCCCCGGTCTACCGCAGCCAGGCCGTCAGCCAGGGCTGGCGCAAGGGCATCCACCTGCCGCAGGGCCGCTGGTTGGACTACTGGGATGGCCGGCTGGTAGAAGCGGGCGAGCAGGGACGCGACATCGACCTGCAGGTCACGCTGGACAAGCTCCCGGTGTTCGTGCGCGGCGGCGCCATCATCCCGATGTATCCCGAGATGCTCTACGACGGCCACAAGCCGAAAGACCGCCTGACCCTCGACCTCTATCCGGAGGGCGACTCGGAATACGTGCTGTACGAGGACGACGGCAACACCCGCAAATACCAGGCCGGCGCCTCCAGCCGCCAGAAGTTCACCATGCGCGAGGCCGCCGGCCGCGTGGATGTCGCCATCCATCCGGTCGAAGGCAGCTATGACGGCCAGGAAGCGCGCCGCGGCTACAGCCTGCGCCTGCCGAGCCGCCGGCAGCCGGGCGGCGTGACGTTTGGCTCGGCGGCATTGAAGCAGGCCGCCAGCCGCGCCGAATTCGATGCGATGGACGCCGGCTGGTTCTTCGACGCCGCCGAACGCCTCGGCACCGTGCACGTGAAAGCGCCGAGCCAGGACATCCGCCAGCCGCTCGCCTTCACGCTGCAGGGCATTGCCCGCCCGTCAAGCGAAGACGCCTTCCCGGCCGCACCGAAACCGGGCCGCGCGCTGCCGCCGGACGCAATGATCGTCGTGAACCGTCCTGCCGAAGAAGGGGGCCATCCGCTGGAGAACGCCTTCGACGGCAAGCCTGAGACCTGGTTCCGCACCGTGCGCAGCCAGGCCGTCAAGAGCGGCGCCCACGAGTGGACCATCGGCTTCACCGAGCGCCGCCTGGTGGACGGCATCGAGATCGCGCCGAGGAACGACAAGAACTGGAAGCACGGCCAGGTGCGCGACTACGAGATCTACATCGCCGACAGCAATGGCGAGTGGGGCGTGCCGGTGCAGCGCGGCACCCTGAAGCTGCAGGAAACCGCGCAGGCGATCGCCTTCCCGGCCACCGCCGGCCGCCTGCTGCGCTTCCGCGTGCTGAGCACCCAGAACCCGGACGGCAGCGGCGCGTCCAGTATCGACCCGATGGTCACCGCGGCGGGCGGCAGCGCCCCGGCCCGCGCTTTCGACGCCGCCGCGCCGCTCGAGGTGTCGCCGGTCACGCTGTCCGAATTCCGCGTGCTCGAACACCAGCTGCCGGAAGGCCGCGAGTTGCGCAAGTACGTCAGCGAACTGCCTTTGCCGAAGTCCTTCGGGCGCGACAAGCCCGCCGGCAAGGCGCCGGAGATGCGCATGAACGGCCTGCGCTTCAACAAGGGCGTCGGTGTCGGCCCCAACAGCCGCCTCGATCTCGAGTTGAAAGGCAACTGGAACCTGCTGCGCGCCGACCTCGGCGTCGACGACAGCTGCCGGACGGCGGGCAGCATGCGCTTCCAGGTCTGGAGCGGCGAGCGCCTGCTGTACGACAGCGGCATCGTCAAGGCGCCGGCAGTCGTGAAGCCCGAGATCGACGTGCGTGGACTGCGCCAGCTCAGCCTGCGCACCCTGGGCGACAAGGCTTCCCGAACGTGCGGCAACTGGGCCAACGCCGCCTTGACCGGCACGGAAGGCGCGACGCTCAAGCTGCGCTAAGCCACCTCACACACTTGCACTCAAAGAGCCCCTCCACGGACGGGGAGGGCCTCTTACATCCTTCGACCTCTGAAAACAGAACGGAAACAGCATATGAAGCGACGCAATTTTCTCTCCCTCGGTTCGGCATTGGCGGGCAGCGCCCTGTATGCGGGCGCCATGCCCGGCGCGGCGGCGGCCGGCCGCGATCGCCTGCGCATCGGCATGATCGGCACCGGCATGCGCGGCCAGGTGCTGCTGCGCGAGCTGGTGCGGCGCGACGACGTCGAGGTGGCCGCGCTGTGCGACATCGAGCCGATCATGCTGGGCCGTGCGGTCCAGATGGTCACGGCCGCAGGCAAGCCGGCGCCCGCCACCTTTGGCGAGAACGGCGACGGCTACGCCTACCGCCGCATGCTGGACGCGGGCAAGCTGGATGGCGTGATCATCGCCACGCCCTGGGAATGGCATGCGCAGATGTCGATCGATGCGATGCAGGCCAAGGTGCCGGTGGGCTGCGAAGTGGTCGCCGGCGTGAGCCTGCAGGACCACTGGAACGTGCTCGACGCCCAGCTCAAGACCGGCACGCCCTATATGCTGCTCGAGAACGTGTGCTACCGCCGCGACGTGCTGGCCGTGCTGCGCATGGTGCGCTCCGGCCTGTTCGGCGACCTGGTGCACCTGCAGGGCGGCTACCAGCACGACCTGCGCGCCGTGAAGTTCAACAGCGGCGACCCGAACAAGCCCTATGGCGGCGGCGTCGAGTTCGGGCCGAAAGGCTGGTCGGAAGCGCGCTGGCGCACCGAGCACTCGGTGCGCCGCAACGGCGAGCTGTATCCGAGCCACGGCATCGGCCCCTGCGCGATGTACACCAACATCAACCGCGGCAACCGCTTCACCCGCATCAACGCCTTCGCCAGCAAGGCCGCCGGCCTGCACGAGTACGTGGTGCAGCAGGGCGGCAAGGACCACCCGAACGCGCGCACCCGCTTCCAGCTCGGCGACATCGTCACCACCACCCTGGCCTGCGACAACGGCGAGACCATCATCCTGCAGCACGACACCTCGCTGCCGCGCCCCTATTCGCTGGGCTTCCGCGTGCAGGGCACACGCGGCCTGTGGATGGATCTGAACCGCTCGGTGCACGTCGAGGGCATCAGCAAGCCCCACGAGTGGGACGACGCCAGGCTCTGGTTCGAGAAATACGACCACCCGCTGTGGCGCAAGTACGGCGAGCAGGCCGCGAGCGCCGGCCACGGCGGCATGGACTTCTTCGTGATCCACGCCTTCATCGAGGCGCTGAAGGAAAACGCGCCGATGCCCATCGATATCTACGACGCCATCACCTGGAGCGCGATCACGCCGCTGTCCGAGCAGTCGATCGCGCTCGGCTTCCAGACCCTGGACTTCCCCGATTTCACGGGCGGCAAATGGCGTACCCGCAAACCGATCTTCGCTTTCGACGACCGTTATTGAGACCTGACGCATCACCGCTTTTCCACCTTCCCGGGAGAACAAGATGAAACGCTTGAAGCTGATGTTGAGTACCGCCCTGATCGTAGTTAGCGCAGGCAGCCTGCCTGCCTCCGCCCAGACCTCCGCCACCGTGGCCCTGCCGGGCAACGGCTTCGTCACCAAGCCCGGCACCGGCGCGACGGAGATCATCACCACGAGCGGCCTGGCCAACTGGACCACCAAGTCCACCGTGAGCAGTGTCTGGTTCCGCATGGCGGAGGCGGGCACGGCGACCATCGGCCTGGATGCCAGCCTGGCCGGCAGCAATACGAGCACGGTGAAGGTGACGGTGAATGGCACCCCTTTCCAGGTGAACCTGACGAAAGGTGCGACGAAGACCTATGAGGTCGGCACGGTGAACCTGCCGGCCGGTTACATCAAAGTCGACCTGCAGGGCGTTAGCAAGGATGGCGGCTACTACGGCGACGTCTCCGCCATCAAGGTCACTACCAATGCAAAGCTCAACTACGCGAACGATGCCGCCAACTACTACTGGTCGCGGCGCGGACCCTCGGTCCACCTGGGCTATACCGTGCCCGCCAACACCGAGTACTTCTACAGCGAAGTGACGGTGCCGACCGGCCAGGACGCGATCGGTTCCTATTACATGGCCAACGGCTTCAATGGCGGCTACTTCGGCATCCAGGTGAAGTCGCCTTCGGAGCGCTGGGTGCTGTTCTCGATCTGGGACGCCGACAACGGCGCCAAGACGACGCTGGTCAGCAAGGGCGCCGGCGTGATCGACAACGGCTTCGGCGGCGAGGGAACCGGTGGACAGACCTACCTGGTCTACAACTGGGTGGCCGGGAACACCTACCGCTTCATCACCCGCGCACGGCCGGACGGCGCCGGCGGCACCGACTTCTCGGCCTGGTTCTTCGCGCCGGAGACGGGCGCCTGGCGCTACATCGCCACCTGGAAGCGCCCGGCCACGACGACCTGGCATGCCGGCGTCTATTCCTTCCTCGAGAACTTCATCGACACCAGGGGCTACCTGGGCCGCCAGGCCGAACACGGCAACCAGTGGGCGCGCAGCACGGCGGGCGCCTGGACCGAGATTACATCCGCACGCTTCACCGGCGACGCCACCGCCGCCAATGGCCAGCGCATGGACTATGCGGGCGGCCTGCGCAACGGCCGCTTCTACCTGCGCAACGGCGGCTTCTTCAGCGACACCGTCCCGCTCAACCAGAACTTCACCCGTCCCGCGACCGGCAGCGCACCCGCGGTGGACGTCAGCACGCTGCCGATGCAATAACGCGACACACATCTATAAGAAAAGGAGAGGCAATGAAACTGAACACACTGATGGCCGCACTGGTGGCGGCAGGACTGGCGAGCACCGCACTGGCCCAGGAAAGCAGCAAGCCCGAGGAGAAGAAAGAGGACAAGATGGCGCGCGTCGAGGTCACCGGCTCGAGCCTGAAGCGCATCAACGCCGAGACCGCGTCGCCGGTGCAGGTGGTCGACGCCAAGCAGATCGAGAACATGGGTGCTCGCACCCTGATGCAGGTGCTCGACAACCTGCCGGCCGCGCGTCCGGCCCAGCAGGACTTCCGCTCGATGTTCACGGGTTCGGACGGCGGCTCCCAGGCCAACCTGCGCGGCCTCGGCGCCCAGGGCACGCTGGTGCTGCTCAACGGCCGCCGCCTGTCCTTCTATGGCGCGCCGTCCGGCTTCCAGACCATGTTCGTGAACATCGACGCGATTCCGGCCGCGGCGATCGAACGCATGGAGATCCTGACCGACGGCGCCTCGGCGGTGTACGGTTCGGACGCGGTGGCGGGCGTGATCAACGTGATCACCAAGAAGAACTACCAGGGCCTGGAAGCGCGCGGCACCTTCGATATGTCGGAGCGGGTCGACTCCTATGGCGAGAAGCAGGGCGGCATCGTGTTCGGCACCGGCGACCTGGCCAGCCAGGGCTTCAACGTGATCGGCTCGCTCAACGTCTACCAGCGCGACCGCATCGCCCTGGCCGACACCTACGACAAGCGCCCCGAGCACTTCTACGTCAACAACCCGAACTACATCCCGAACATGCGGATCGGCGTCGGCAGCGAGCCGGGCCAGCTCAATCCGGGCACCTTCTTCGTCTTCGACCCGAAGCGCAACAATGCGCGTGTGCAGCGCGCGGTGGGCGGCTGCCCGACCCAGATCACCGAGGCTTCCGGCACGCGCTGCGTCTGGAACACCCTGCCCAACGGCCTGGACACCGGCCCGACCTCGGACCGCGCGACCGGCTTCCTTTCCGGCCGCATGCGCTTCGGGGACGGCTTCGAAGGCTTCGCGGAAGCGGCCTACACCCACATCAAGATGGTCGGCCGCAACGGCCCGACCTCGTTCAACAGCGGCAGCACCAGCAACTGGTTCTCGCGCAATACCGGCACCAGGCTCAATACCTTCACCACGCCCTACCTGGGCCCGAACAACGTCTACCTGAAGGGCAAGCTGGCGCCGGAGATGGCCGCGCTGATGGGTGGGGCGTCCGGCCTGAACTACCTGCTGCAGGACGCCACCAACCACTTCGGCCAGCGCAATATCGACGACAGCTATCGCGCCCTGGCTGGCGTGCGCGGCCCCATCTTCGGCGACTGGGAGTTCGAGACCGCGCTCGCGGTGGCGGGCAGCCACTCGACGCTCTACCAGACCGTCAACATCAATACCAAGGGGTTCGAGAAGGCCTTCGGTCCCTTCACGAAGGATCCGGTGACGGGCCGCACCAACATCTCCGACAACCCAGCCTATAAATTCGGCGAGATCAGCGAAGCCAACGCCGCGCTGATCCGCCAGGCCTATCCGACCTTCGACATCCAGTCCTGGACCAAGCTGATCACCTGGGACGGCAAGATCGAAGGCACGCTGGCGAAGATCGGCGACCGCGAATTGCGCGCCGCCTTCGGGGCCAGCCTGATGCGCGAGAGCTTCGAGACCCCGGGCAATGCGGACGCCGCCAACGGCCTGATCACCCAGCAGGGCGGTTCCTGGTTCGACGGCGAACGCACCATCTCGGCCCTGTTCGGCGAGGTGGTGGTGCCGGTCACCGAGACCCTGGAGGTGAACGCCGCCGCGCGCCTCGACAAATACCCGAACTTCAGCGCCAACCTGGCGCCGAAGCTGGGCGTGGTGTGGCGCGCGCGTCCCGACGTGATGGTGCGCGGCACCTATTCGCATGGCTTCCGCGCACCCAACCTGGCCGAATCCGGCGAGGGCGGCGTGTTCGCCCAGGTGGGTGGCATCCGCGACACCGTGCGCTGCGACGAGACCAACGCCATGGCGCGGCTGCTGCAAAAGTCGGTGTCGAGCGCCGAGGTCGACCTGGGCCGCAGCCTGCTCAACTCGAACTGCTCGACCACGGTGGGCGGCCTGACGCCGCCGAATCCGGACCTGAAACCCGAGAAGGCGAAGATCGCCACCCTGGGCGTGGTGCTGCAGCCGGCGCGCGATGTCAGCGTCTCGCTCGACTACTGGTACATCAACCGCCGCAACGAGATCGTGCGCCAGGACTTCAACCAGCTGTTCACCCTGCTGGTTGCCGAGCATGGCCCGGCCCTGGCCGGCACCAGCCAGGCGATCCGCAACGACCTCACCGACGCCGACCGCGCCAACATGGCGGCCGTGGCGACGATGTGCGCCAACCCGGCCAACGCGGCGGCCTGCGCCGGCCCGCTGCCGACCTACTCGGTGGGCAACCTGGGCGGTCTGATCAACTCTTACCTGAACCGCGGCGGCACCCTGGTCGACGGCTTCGACATCGATGCGCGCACCCGCGTCGGGCTGGGCAACTATGGCCGCCTGAACCTGGGCGCCGCCGTGACGATCCGCCGCCGCGAGACCTACGACTACGAGGACGGCAGTGGCTTCTCGGGTAACTACGTCGGCTACTACGGCTCGCCGCGCCTGCGCGGCACCTTCAATGCCGACTGGGTCTACCGCGACTTCACCACCAGCCTGTTCGTGAACTACACGGGCAAGACCAAGTGGGCCTACGACCAGTTCGATACCGTCAACACGCCGGAGAGCTGCCTGGCCGCCGGCGTTTCGCTGCCGCAGGACCTGTGCGGCGGGGCGCCTTCGTTCACGACGGTGAACCTCGGCTTCAACTGGAAGCCGACGAAGAACCTGAACCTGGGTCTCAACATCAAGAACGTGACGGACAAGAAACCGTACTACGACCCGAACGGCTGGGAAGGCTATAACCACAGCCAGAACCTGTTCGGCCGCCAGTACGCCTTCTCGGCCAGCTACAAGTTCTGGTAAGCGGGAAAGGGGGCCGGTTCCCGGGTTGCGGGACCGGCCCGATTTTTCTTGTAGTTTCGCACAGGTGTGCTAAAGTGGGCCCATGGACACCACCGTCAAAAGCGCCACCGCGAAAAGCGAAGCCACCTACGCGACCATCCTCGCGGCCGCCTACGACATGGCCGGGGCCGAGGGCCTGGGCAAGGTGTCGCTGGGCGAGCTGGCCAAGCGCACCGGCATCAGCAAGAGCGGCATCTTTTCCCGCGTCGGCTCGCTGGAGGCCCTGCAGTCGGCGGTGCTGGACGAATACGACCGGCGCTTTTCGGAGGATGTCTTCCTGCCGTCCTTGCAGGTGCCGCGCGGTTTGCCGCGCCTGACGGTGCAGGTCGAGCTGTGGTTGCAGAAGATCGGCAACGAGACGGCACGCGGCGGCTGCCTCTATACGGCGGGCGCCTTCGAGTTCGACGACGTGCCGGGCCCGCTGCGCGACCGCATCGAGGAGGGCGTCAACCGCTGGCGCGCTTCGATGCGCAAGACGGTGCTGCAGGCGATGGAACTTGGACACCTGCGGCCGGATACGGAACCGGGGCAGCTGGTGTTCGAGATCTACAGCCTGGCCATCGGGGTGATGCACGACGCGCGCTTCCTGCGGGCCGACGCCACGCCGCGCAGGGCGCAGCGGGCCTTCAACCGGCTGATATCGACGTACAGGAGTTTCGGCGACCTGGAATAGGGAATCGCGGTGGACGGGCCTGCCTGTCCCTTTTTTTGGATTAATTTCGCACAGGTGTGCGAAATCTTGTGTGCAAGGAGATTGCCATGTCTGCCCTTTGGTTGCTGTTACTCCCCGTTGCCGGATTCGCCTGGCGTTTCGTCGCTTCCGTGATGGGCCTCTGCCCGGGCTGCAATGAGGATTTCGTGTTTTGCTAGCACAGCCATGGCTGGCGGCGCAGGGACTCGGCGAGGTAGCTCACCATCGATTCGATCTTGGCCGACACCGCGGAATGGCGGTAGTACACCGCCTGGATCGGCCGGCTTGCCGGGATCGTCAGCTCGGGCAGCACCTCGACCAGGCGGCCTGCCTCGAGGTCGGCCCAGGTGTGGAAATCGGAGAAGCTGGCGATGCCCATGCCCTGCAGGGCGAGCCGGCACAGGGTCTCGCCGCTGGACGATTTCAGGGTGGGTTCGATGCGTACCCGTTTGCCGTCGGGGTCGCGCAGCGGCCAGACATTCAGGCTGTCCGGTTCACTGAAGCCCAGCAGTTCGTGACGCATCAGTTCCTCGATCGTCGTCGGCGTCCCGTGCGTTTGCAGGTAGCGGGGGCTGGCGACGAGGCGCAGGGGCGCATGGCCCAGCAGGCGGCTGTGCAGCGTCGAGTCCTTCAGTTCGCCGATCCGCACCGCCAGGTCGACGCGGCGTTCCAGCAGGTCGATGAAGCCTTCGTTGCTGCTGAGGGTGAGGGTGACGTTCGGGTGCCGTGCGCGGTACTCGGGTATCAGGGGCACCAGCACGTGCAGCATGAAAGGCGTCGCCGCGTCGATGCGCAGCTGCCCCGACAGCTGCCCGCGCCGCTCCACCAGCCGGTCTTCGGCGGCCTGCACGGCATGCAGGATGCCGCGTGCGTCGCTCACGAAAGCATTGCCCTCGTCGGTGAGGTCGAGCCTGCGCGTGGTCCGGCGCAGCAGGGGCGTCGCCAGCTTCTCTTCCAGCCGGCCCAATAGCCGGCTCACCGTCGATACCGGCTGGCCCAGGCGCTCGGCGGCCGCCGTCATCGACCCCGTGTCCACGATTGCCAGGAACACCACCAGTTCGTCCAGCTCGATCTTCATTTTCTCGGATTTTGCAAAGGTATTTCTTGGATTCCCTACTTTATCCGAAAAATGATTGTCGAGATAATGCTCGGCCCGTTACATGAAAGCCGAGTATGCACGCATCATCTTCTTCGACCGATCTCTCTTCTCCTGCCAGCGCCCAGCGCGGCGCCGGGCTCGCGCTACTGGCGCTGGCAGTCGGCGCCTTCGGCATCGGCACCACCGAATTCGGCCCCATGGGCATGCTGCCGACGATCGCCGGCGGTGTCGGCGTCTCGATCCCGGCGGCCGGCATGCTGGTCTCCGCCTACGCCATCGGCGTCATGGCCGGCGCACCCGTCATGAGCCTGCTGCTGGCGCGCTGGCCGCGGCGCCGCGCCCTGATCGCCCTGATGGCGATCTTCGCCGTCGGGAACATCCTGTCGGCGCTGGCCCCGCAGTACGCCAGCCTGATGGGCGCGCGCGTGGTCACCAGCCTGGCGCACGGGGCCTTCTTCGGCATCGGCTCGGTGGTAGCGGCGAGCGTGGTGCCGCGCGAGCGGCAGGCGAGCGCCGTGGCGATGATGTTCCTCGGCCTGACGATCGCGAACATCGGCGGCGTGCCGGCGGCGACCTGGGTCAGCGAGCACCTGGGGTGGCGCGAGTCCTTTGCTGCGATCGGCGTGCTGGGCGTGATCGCGATGGCCGCGCTCCTGATGTTCCTGCCGGCCGGGAGCAAAGGGCAGGCGCTGGAAGTGCGCCGCGAACTGAAGGTGCTGGCGAGGCCAAGGGTGCTGCAGGCGCTCCTGACCACGGTGCTGTCCTCGGCCGCCATGTTCGCCCTCTACACCTACATCAATCCGGTGCTGCAGACCTTTACGCAGGCCTCGCCAGGCTTCGTCACCATGATGCTGGCGCTGATCGGCATCGGTTTCACGGTGGGTAACACCATCGGCGGCAAGATGGCCGACCGCTCGGTCGACAAGACCATCCTGTTCTTCCTGGCTGTGGAAGCGGCGACCATGATCGCCTTCCCATGGCTGGCTTCCAGCAAGGCGGGCGCCGCCATCGGGCTGTTCGTCTGGTCGGCCGCGGCCTTCGCCCTGGTGCCGCCGGTGCAGATGCGTGTGATGCGCGCGGCGAGCGAAGCGCCGGGGATGGCCTCGTCGGTCAACATCGGCGCCTTCAATCTGGGCAACGCGATCGGCGCGGCGCTGGGTGCGGCGATCCTGAATGCGGGTCTCGCGTATCCGGCGGTGCTGTTCGGCGGCGCGGTCATGAGCATCCTGGCCTTCCTGCTGGTGGCCTGGGCGGCCAACGGCAAATCGGCAGCCCTGCCTAGCGCAGCAGCTTGAGGCCCGGCGGCAGGGCGTCGCCCAGCATCCGCGTTTCCACCGCCTGGTCGAGTTCCACCACCTCGCGCACCATCGCGGGCCAGGCGTGCGGGGCGCCGCTGGCGGACAGCTTGCGCAGCACCTCATCGCGCACCGTTTCACCGATGTCGCGCGAGCGGTCGCCGGTCATGCGGGCGATGTGGGCGGCGGCGAAGCCCGCAGGCTCGATCTTCTTCCAGTCGAGCGTGAGTAGCTGGCCCAGCCAGCTCTCCGCCGATGCGGCGGGGGCCACCTCGTGCGCGGCGCCGTGGAAGGACTGGCGCGCGCCGACGCGGCCCAGCGCCCACAGGTAGCGTGCGTAGCGCGCGGTTGCCCTGGCATCGATCTTCGGCCCGGCCGGCATGTCCATGATCTGCTCGATCAGCCAGTCGCCGATCTCGGCCTTGTAGGCGGACGGAATGCGTTCCAGCGAAGCGCCCATGCGCAGCATGTCGTCCTCGCTGCCGTCGACCAGCGTCACCGGACGGCGTCCGCGCTCGGATGCGTCGGCTTGCAGGTTGAAGGCGAAATCGTCCAGCAGGCGCAGCTGCGCTTCGGTGGACAGCCCCCCTGCGACGCGCCGCCACAGCGTCCACCACTCGGCGCGCACCTGGCTGTCCTTGTGGTACTGCGCGCCAAGGTCGAACATGGCCCACAGCTGCTCGATGCGCCATTCGTCGAGCGGGTGACCGAAGCCGGGGCGCAGGCAGTAGCCGGCCAGGTTCAGCCACACGCGTTCGTGTTCCGCCGAGCGACGGCGCCCCTTGGCGCGCGCGAGCAGGGCGTCGAAGAGGCGGCGCAGCAGCGGCGTGGTCCAGCGTTCGCGCGCGCCCAGCAGCTGTTCCAATGCGGCGCGCAGTTGGCGCACCTCGCGCGGGTCGACCTGCTGCGAGCGGTTGCCGAAGATGCGATCGATGCGGGCGATCGCATCGTCCAGTTCCATCGGCAGCACCACATCTTCTTCAGACGCCTCCTCGTTGCCGCGCAGCTGGAATTCCAGGCGCCAGCGCTGCGACGCGTCGTCCTCGGCCACGCAGAAGACTTCCAGCGTGCCGACCTCGGACAAGAGCGTGGCCAGCTGCACCGGGATGTCCGTCGTGCGGGAGCTGCGCAGCACCGTGGAGATGGCCGGCAGGCGCACGATGCTTGCTACGGGCAGGTCGAACAGCTCGCCGGCCTGGGGCAGCTTGCCGTCCGGGTCGCCGGTGGACGAGACCAGGTGGAAGCGCACCGGCCGGCCCAGACGCAGGGCGAAGCTGCGCTCCGTGAGCCGCACTTCCTCCCCGGCCGGCGCACCGCGCGGCAGCAGGCAGACCGCGCGCACCGTGTCGCCAGACTGTTCCGCATCGAGCACCAGGTAATAGTTGCGCGCCGAGCCGCTTTCGATCGATGGGGCCTGGCCCGCGCGCGCCAGCGAATAGGCGACGCCGCCGCGCGCGACGGCCACGTCGGGATCGTCGTTGTGCAGCACGGTGACCGGCGCGCCGCGCCAGTTCGACAGCACGGTGGCGAGGCGCTCGGCCAGGGCCGCGCCGCGGAACACGCCGCCGTTGAGCAGCAGGGTATCGGGCACGCCTTGCGCATGCTGGCGCAGGAAAGCGGCGAGGTGACGCGTGATCGCCGCGTCGCTCGCATACGGCAGGCCGAATTCGACGATGCCGGCGCGCGCGCGTTTCGGGCTTTCCTGGGCTTCGTTCAGGGGAAAGAAGCCGTCCAGCACGATTCTATCGACGTCTTCGCGCGTGATGGTGGCCGAGCGGCTGGCGCCGATCAGGCGCGAGCCGGCGCCGAGCAGGGTGACGGTGACCTGTTCCGGCGCGTCTTGCGCCAGCAGTTGTTCCTTGGCGGCGCGGCAGCGTTCCATCAGCTGGGCCAGACGGGCAGCGCTCAGGCGCTCCGGCGCATTTTCACCCGCCAGGCGCGATTCGGCCAGGCGGGCCAGCGCCAGGTCCATATTGTCGCCACCGAGGATCAGGTGGTTGCCTACGCCTGTCCGGCTGAGTTTCGGTTGGCCGTCTTCACCGAGTTCCACCTTGACCAGGCTGAAGTCGGTGGTGCCGCCGCCGACGTCGGCGACCAGCACCAGCTTCGTCTGCGCGAGATCGTCGGCCAGGGTGGCGCGGTGGCGGTACAGCCAGTCGTACAGCGCCGCTTGCGGCTCTTCCAGCAGGCGCAGTTCCGGCAGCCCGGCCATGCGCGCCGCCTCGAGCGTGAGCGCACGCGCGCCTTCGTCGAAGGAAGCGGGGACGGTGAGGACGATCTGCTGCTTCGCCAGGGGCGCTTTGGGGAAGCGCTTGTCCCAGGCGGCGCGCAGGTAGGCGAGATAGCTGGCGCTGGCCGCCACCGGCGAGACCTTGGCGACGTCGGCCTCCTCGGCGCCCCAGGGCAGGATGGGCGCCATGCGGTCCACGCCCGCGTGCGACAGCCAGCTCTTGGCGCTGGCCACCAGCCGGCCCGGCGTTTGCGCGCCGAGCACGCGCGCCAGGCGCCCGACGGCGACGCGTTCGACGCCGGCCGGATCCTCGAGGGCCCATGGCAGCTGGAGTTCGCCAGGCGCGAGCTCGCTCTCGCCCGGGTGGTAGCGCATCGACGGCAGCAGGGGCGAACCGGCGACTTCGCCGGGCGCCACCAGCTGCTCGATCGCCAGCAGCTCGACCTGCGCCTTGTTCTGCGCGGCATAGGCGAGCACCGTGTTGGTGGTGCCCAGGTCGATGCTGACGAGGTACTTCACTGCTGGCGGACGTCGAACTCGATCTTCCAGCGCTGGCCTTCACGCGAGACGGCGGCCAGTTCCAGCGTACCCGCGTCCGTCGCGAGCGCATGCAGCTTGACCTGCACCACGTCGCCCGCCACGCGGCCTTCCGCCGGCAGCGTCGCCTGGATCTCGCCCAGTTCCTGCAGCTCTTCCGGACCCCAGAAGTCCAGCACCGCGCCGATGCGGTCCTGGCGGCGCGTGGTCGAGCCGAAGAAGCGGAAGTTCACAGGCTCGCCGACCACCAGGCCGAATTCCTGGCCCGGCAGTTCGAGTTCGCTGCCTTCTTCCATGCCGAATGGCGCCACGCACAGGGCTTCGATCGGCGGCTCCATGCCCGGAATCGCCGGCATCGACGACTCCACGCCCACGTAGTAGGAACGGGCCGTGCCGCCGCGGATGCGCACGCCGCCGCCACGGCGGGCATAGCTGAAGTAGGCCGCGCCGCGCGCGACTGCCAGGTCGAGATCCGCGCCCGCCAAGCAGCGTGCCGGTTCCGCGCCTTCCATGTAGAGCCAGTCGTTGATGGTGTCCATCACGCGTTGCGCCAGGATGTCCGACTTGAATACGCCGCCGTTGAACAGCACCGCGCTCGGGTGCAGGAAGCTGTGCTCCGGGTTGACTGCTCCGCTGAAGCCTTCCAGTTCCGCGGTGGCGCCGGCCTGGCGCGCCAGGAAGGCGGCCAGGTGTTTCGTGATCGCCGCATCCTGCGCGTAGGGCAGACCGACCTGGGTCAGGCCGGCGCGGGTGCGCACTGCAGGACGTGCGCCGGCTTCCACGCGCGGGAAGAAGCCGTCGGTGATGAAGGCCGTGACCTCGTCGCGCGTGAGTTCGGTGCGGATCGAGCCGCCGATGAGTTTCGAGCCGCGGCTCGGCACCACGATCGGCCACACGGTCGCGTTGGCGTCGGCCAGCAGGTGTTCCTTGGCGCTGCGGCAGCCGTAGGTGAGGGCGCGCATCTGCCAGGCGTCCAATTGGGTGCCGTTCGCCTGCAGCTTGCGCGCCACGAAGTGGGCCAGCGCCAGGTCCATATTGTCGCCGCCCAGCAGGATGTGGTCGCCCACGGCCACGCGGTGCGGTTCCAGGGTGCCATCGCGCTCGAGGATGGCGATCAGGGAAAAGTCGCTGGTGCCGCCGCCCACGTCCACGACCAGCACGATGTCGCCGGCCTTGACCTGCTTGCGCCAGGCCCCTTTCGATCCCTGGATCCAGCTGTACAGGGCGGCCTGCGGTTCTTCCAGCAGGGTCGGCTGGAAGCCGGCATTGCGCGCCGCTTCCGCGGTCAGTTCGCGTGCGCCCGGATCGAAGGAGGCGGGGATCGTGACGGTGACCTGCTGCTGGTCGAAGGGCGCGTCCGGATGCGCCGCATTCCAGGCCTGGCGCAGATGGGCCAGGTAACGGGTCGAGGCCTCCAGCGGCGAGACGCGCGCGACTTCTTCCGGCGCATCGTGCGGCAGGATGGCGGCGCGGCGGTCCACGCTCGGATGGCTCAGCCAGCTCTTGGCCGAGGACACCAGGCGGATCGGCGTGGTGGCGCCGCGGCTGCGCGCCATTTCGCCGGCCACGAAACCTTCGCCCTGTGCATTCCAGGGCAGGCCGAGTTCACCCGGCGCCAGTTCGTCCGGGTGCGGCAGGTAGAGGAAGGAAGGCAGCAGCGGCAGCGCTTCCACCGTGCCCGGCGCGGTCAGCTGCGGAACGCCCAGGACGCCGTCGACGGTCTTCTCGCCGTCGCTGGCCTGCAGGTCGACATAGGACAGGGCGCTGTGCGTCGTGCCGAGGTCGATGCCGATGGCATATCGTGGGTCGGTCACAGTTCCACCTCCGCCGGCGCCAGCACGCGCGCGTCGTGCTTCTCGGCCAGTTGCGGCAGCTCGACCTTGGTCGCGCGCCAGCCGCGGTGCGACAGCGTGCCCTTGAACGGGGCCTGGCCGACGACGTTGCCGGTCAGGCGCACGCTGGCGGCGTCGAAACCTTCTTCCAGCGTGAGGCGCGAACCTTCGGCCTCGTTGCGCACCGGCTCGATGGTGAAGTGCTCGCGCAGCACGCGCGCGCAGCCTTCGTGCACGACACGGGCGGCGGCGCCGATGTCGGCATCGGAATAGGCGGCCAGGTTTTCCTGGGTAAAGTCGATCAGGCGCGCCTCGCGCTGGAATAGGCTCAGCAGTTGCAGGGCCGATTCGGCGGTCGGGGCGCGCAGCACCGGGGCCGGCGCTGGCGCGGGAGCCGGGGCCGGGGCAGGTGCGGAAGGTGGTGCAACAACGGGGCCGACACCGTCATCGCGCACGCGCGCGGCAAATTCCGCGTCGCCGAGCGACTTGAAGAAGGCGCCGAAGGCGATCGAAAGCCGGCTGAAGAAGCCGGGCAGCTGGGTTGGAGTGTTCATTCTTGATGTTCTGTAAGGTAAGGGACGGGCGCGCTGTCGGTCAGCGTCGGGCCAGGGTCCGGAAAACGCGCATGATACCAGTTCAACAAAACGAAGGCGCGCCTCCCTTACCCCAGCCGGACCTAGCGTGACGCCATCTCGCGCATCTTGCGCCGGATTTCGCGCTCGCGCCGCGCTTCCACCTGCCAGTCCTCGCGCAGCGCGCGCCACAGCGCGATCACCATCAGCACGATCACCAGCGCGAAGGGCAGGGCGAACAGGATGGTGGCGGTCTGCACCGCGTCGATGCCGCCGGCCAGCAGCAGGCTAATGGCGATGCCGGCGATCAGCACGCCCCAGACCAGCTTGGTGCGGGTGGACGGATTCGGGTCGCCGTTGCGGCTCATCATGCCGAGCACCAGCACGGCCGAGTCGCCCGAGGTCACGAAGAAGATCACCACCAGCAGGGTCGCCACCACCGACATGATGTTCCCGAAGGGCATGGCGTCGAACATCGCGAACAGCGCGGTGGCCACGTCGGCCTTGACCGCTTCAGTCAGTGGCACGTGCTGCCAGATCTCCATGTAGAGGGCGGTGCCGCCGAAGATCGAGAACCAGACGAAGGCCGCGAGCGAGGGCGCGAGCACGGTGCCGACGATGAATTCGCGGATGGTGCGGCCGCGCGAGACCCGGGCGATGAACAGGCCGACGAAGGGCGACCACGCGATCCACCAGGCCCAGTAGAAGATGGTCCAGTTGGCGACCCAGCTGCTGTCGCGGAAGGGCGTCGAGCGCAGGCTCATGCGGACGAACTCGCTGGCGTAGCTGCCCAGGGTATTGGTCAGGGTGTCGATGATGGCAACCGTGGGGCCGAGCAGGAACACGGCCAGCGCGAGCAGCGCGGCCACGCGGATGTTCAGGTTGGACAGGAACTGGATGCCCTTGTCGACGCCGCTTACGGCAGAGCCGATGAACATGGCGGCGGTCACGAGGATGATCGCCACCTGCGAAGTGGGGCCGATCTCGAGCCCGAACACGGCGTTCAGCCCGCTGTTGATCTGCAGCGCGCCGACGCCGAGCGAGGCGGCGACGCCGAAAGCAGTCGCCACCACCGCCAGGCCGTTGAACAGGCCGGACATCGCGCGCACCGGACGCCAGGGGAGCGACTCGGTGACGGTGCTGATCAGGGAGTTGCCGCCGCGCCGGTACTGGAAGAAGGCGATCGCCAGCGCGACCACACTGTACACCGCCCAGGGATGAATGCCCCAATGGAAGAAGACATAGCGCATGGCCGCGTTGGCGGCTTCGGGCGTGCCTGCGGTAATGCCCGGTGGCGCGGTGACGTAGTGCGAGACCGGTTCGGCCACGCCCCAGAACACCAGGCCGATGCCCATGCCGGCGGCGAACAGCATGGCGAACCAGCTGCTCATGCTGAATTCGGGCTCATCGTCCTCTCCGCCCAGGCGCAATTGCCCGTAGCGGCTGAAGGCGACGTAGGCGGCGAACAGCACCAGGCCGAGCACGACCCAGAGGTAGAACCAGCCGAAGTTGCGGGTGAGGGAGGCGAGCATGGTGTCGAACACGCTCGCCATATTGTCCGGGGCAACGATGCCCCATAGGACGATCAGGAAGATGAAGCCCGCAGAGCAGAGCATTTGCATGGTGCCTCCTTGTCAGTGCATGCGGCGCCATCCGGCGGGGCGCGGCGAGGCACGCTGCAAGGTCCGGAATGGCGGGGTTGGGTGGGCACGCGGGCTGCCGCTTCGCGGCGTGTCCGGTATGGGGCGGACAAGCGTGCCGGGTTCTGGATGCGCCCATGGTTGGGCGAATGGAATTGCGAGCCGGCGCAGGCCGGCTGAGCCGTATTGTAGCGGAAACAACACATTTGCACAAATGCAGCTGTGGTGTCTGCGCAGCATGCACACAATCGCTGGACATAAAGGCGAAATGGCCTTCCAGCGAAGGCAGGCTACGTTCCATAGGGAAACGAAAGGATTTACCTTGAGATAGTCGATCGGTGAATGGCGATCATCATGGATCGCAATTTGATTTCTATCTGAAAGCGACCATACTGAAGGTATCCAAAAATTTTCCTGAGAGAACATCATGTCCACTTCCCTGCCGGTTTCCGCCAACGTTGCCAGTGTCGCATTCGGTTTCATTGCACGCCTGTTCGGTACAAAGCCGGCGGCGCGCGACACAGAAGGCGCGGACCTCTGGACCCTCTACAGCCTGAGCCGCGGCCGCGACTCCGTGTCCCCCGCCGTGCTGCGCGAGCTCGACAAGCACGCCGCCGCTTAAGCCGCCTTCGCCTACACCACGACGCCCTGCCTCGAGCAGGGCGTTTGTTTTTCCGGCAAAGGATGCTTGCACGTGCGGCTGCTGCGGTTATGCTTACACGAGGAGCTGACAACTTTGTGGAGGCAACGATGCTGGCACATGCGGATGCGATTGCAACGGTGGGCGTGCGCGATATCGAGGCGGCGCGCGAGTTCTACGGCAATGTCTTGGGTTTGCTGGAAGGCGAGCCCGGTGACTGCCCCCAGCCCGATGTCCTGATCTTCAGGAGCGGCAATACCCGGGTCCAGGTCTACCGTTCGGACTTTGCGGGGACCAACCAGGCCACCGCCATCACCTGGGACGTCGGCGAGCGCATCGTGGAAATCGTCGACACCCTGAAAGCGAAGGGCGCCACCTTCGAGCGTTACGACATTCCGGGCATGCGCCTGGAAGGCGAGCTGTACGTGACGGAAGGGTTCAAGGTGACGTGGCTGAAAGACCCGGACGGAAATATCCTCAGCATCAACGGCAAATAGGGCGCCTTCAGGGCGCCATGGGGATGACCTCGTCGCCAGGACCCGGTTCGCAGGCGGCGCCCAGCGGCTCCCAGCCGCGCCGCACGACGATGCGGCCGTTGGCGTGGCAGAGCTCGACCCGCCTGGTCTGCGGCGCCTGCTTGTGGACGAAGGCCTCGATCGAGGCCGGCACGCTCACGTGCAGGGCCAGCGCATGGGCATCCTCGAGCGGATGGTCGTTCAGATGCACCAGGGGCACGAACTGCCCGGCGAACATCAGCCAGTGCGAGGGAATCCTGACGGGGCCTGCCGTGTAGCCCTGTTCGCGCAGCCATTGCTGGGCGCTTACTCGTGCATCCTTGCGCGCATGTTCGCCCGTATCCAGCCGGCCCCAGGCGCTGGCAATCATCTCCGCCACCCAGCCGTTGCAGTTCTGGTAGCGGGTGCCGAAGGCATAGGCGTTGGCGCTGTACTTACCGGCCAGCAGGGACAGGGCCAGGCGCTTGTCGAGCGCGGCCTGCTCCAGCGGAGCCGCGGCTTCTTCGGGCGGGAACAGCAGGGCGATGTGACCGCGCGAAGGGGCATCGGCCCCGAGCGCGAAACCGGAGATGCCCTGGTCGAAGAGCTGGGGACGCGATTCCTCGCAGGCGTAGTAGAGCTGGCGCACGGCCCAGGGACCGCCGGGATTGTCGCGCAGGGCGATGCCGGCGTGGGAGTAGAGCAGGCCGAAGCGGCTCAGGTCGAGTCCGGCGCGGGCGATCACGGCGACGCGCGATCCGGAACGATTCAACTCGTCCTTGACGGCGCCGGCGAAGCGCAGCACGCGGTCCTGCTCGGCGGCCGAGATATCGGTCGAGCGTTCGCAGAAGGTGGGCAGGCCTGCCCATGCGCCCGCGCTCGCCGTCAGGAGGAGGACGGCGAGGGCCGAGCGGACAAACATTTAGATCGTGACTTTGCGGGAACCCAGTTCGCGGTACCAGTCGTCCTGCAGGGCCAGGAAGAAGGAGCGTTTGGTGTCGGCGTGGGCGAACTCGTAGCCGTAGGCGCGTTCGTTCACCTGCACCAGTTCGCCCGTGGCGACAGGGCGGGCGGCCAGGGCGCGGTTCGGCACGTCGAGGTGGAATTCGCGGGTGGCGCCGGCGGCGGTGGCGCGCAGGGTCATGCGGGTGGCGTCCGGCTTTGCCGGGGCCTGGGCCACGTCGATCACGCGGTACTCGCCCGCGGCCACGCGCTTTTCTTCGCCCGAGTTGCTGGAGCTGCCGAAGGAATCGGAAATGCTGTCGGAAATGCTGGCCGAGGAGGCCGAGCCCGCGCTGGAGGCCGAGGAGGTGAAGCTGTCGGCCTGGACCGGGGCGGCGGCAGCGGCTGCGAAGGCGGCAAGGCCAAGTGCGCGCAGGATGGTGCTGAAATTCATGGTGCTCTTTCTGCTTGTTCTGGACAGGGTCTATGGTACAAGCCCGGGCAACGGTTGAGAAGGCGGCAAGGAGAGGATTTTATGTAAGGTTCTGTAATACGACAGTGCCGTGCATAATGCGAGGAACTTTCTGGAGAGTCGCATGTCTTCGCACAACGACGCCGCCGTCCTCGCTTCCTGGTCCCGCAATGCCGATCCCTGGGTGACGGCCGTACGCGAGAACGAAATCGCCTCGCGCGTGCTGGTCACCAATGCCGCCATCGTCGAGGCGGTGCGCGCCCGGCATCCGCGCACGGCGGTCGACCTCGGCTGCGGCGAAGGCTGGCTGGTGCGTGCGCTGCCGGAAGTGCGCATGGTCGGGGTCGACGCCGTTCCCGAACTGGTGGAGGCGGCCCGGCTGGCCGGCGGCGGCGAGTTCCGGCAGCTGTCCTATGAGCAGATCGCGGCGGGCGAGCTCGATCTGGCGGTCGACCTGGCCGTGTGTAATTTCTCCCTCATCGGCAAGGAGGCCGTCGACGGCCTGTTCCGCGCCGCGCCGACCTACCTGCGCAAGGGCGGCGCCCTGGTCGTGCAGACGGTGCACCCGCTGGCGTCCTGTGGCGACGCCGCCTACCAGGATGGCTGGCGCAGCGGCAGCTGGGCCGGCTTCAACAGCGGTTTCGCCGACGCGCCGCCGTGGTATTTCCGAACGGTATCAAGCTGGCTCGGCCTGTTCACGGCCCACGGCCTGCGCCCCGTGGAGATGCGCGAGCCGCTGCATCCCGAGACCGGCAAGCCGGTGTCCCTGATCCTGGTCGGCCGGCTGGGCTGAGGCATCCGCGTTGTGCACGCTAGCGCACAGACTGTTGCGTTGGAACGGTGCATGCTCGTGACATTGCATTCTGTTACGAGTGTTCACGCCACTACGCCGCCATGTTTCCGACCTTCGAGATTCTCGTTGCCCTGATCGTTTGCGCGACCTTGCTGCCGCTGTCGCGCTGTACGAAATGGTGGATCCGCGACCTCGATTTCCCGCGCCTGCAGCTGGCCATCCTGTCGCTGGTGGTGCTGGCGGCGCAGTGCGTCCTGCTCGACTGGAGCGACAGCCTGTTCCAGCTGCTGGCGTTCGTCAACGCGGCCTGCCTGGCCTACCAGGCCTGGTGGATCATCCCGTACACGAAGCCCTTTCCGAATGAGGTCAAGCAGACCGTCGGCGGCGTGCCCGACCGCCAGATCCGCATCCTGACGGCCAACGTCCTGACCCCGAACCGCAACACGGACGGCCTGATCGCCCTGATCCGCGAGCACCAGCCCCACATCTTCGTGACCCTGGAAACGGATTCCTGGTGGCAGGAGCGCCTGGACGTGTTCGACCCCGACTACCCGTACTCCATCAAGTGCCCGCTCGACAATCTGTACGGCATGCACGTGTATTCGCGCCTGCCGCTGGAGGACAGCGAAATCCAGTTCCTGGTGGAAGACGACATCCCCTCCATGCATACCCTCGTGACACTGAAATCCGGCCACAAGGTGCGTATGCACTTCCTGCACCCGACGCCACCCAGCCCGACCGAGCACGAGGAATCGACCCAGCGCGACGCCGAGCTGCTGGTGGTGGCCAAGAGCGTGGCGGGGCTCGACACCCCGGTCATCGTCGCCGGCGACCTGAACGACGTGGCGTGGTCGACCACGACGCGGCTGTTCCGCAAGATTTCCGGCCTGCTCGATCCGCGTATCGGGCGCGGCATGTTCAATACCTTCCACGCCGACTTCTGGTTCGCGCGCTGGCCGCTGGACCACCTGTTCCACAGCCAGCATTTCACGCTGTCCTTCATCAGGCGCCTGCCGTCCTTCGGCTCCGACCACTTCCCGATGCTGGTCGAGCTCACCTACGACCGCGCCAACGGCATGGAGCAGGAGGGACTGGAGGCCGACGCGGAAGACCACGCGCTGGCGGACGAGAAGATCGCGGCCGAGCCGGTGGAAGTCGACGATGTGCACGAGCCGGAGCCCCAGGGCGTGCCGGCAAAAGGAATTTCAACCTGAGTAGGAGTAGGAAACAATGAATATGCGCAGCCTGCTGTCTTCCGTCCTGATCGGCGCCGTCGCCAGCGCCCGGTCGATGACCCCCATGGCCACCATTGCGACGGCGCGCCTTGCGCATCGCAAGACGCCGGGAGAACTGTTCCTGCTGGACCGTCCCATGTTCAAGTACGGCGCCCTCGCCATGGGCCTCGGTGAACTGGCCGGCGACAAGATGAAGACGGCGCCCGACCGCACGGTCTTCTTGGGACTGTTGGCGCGCGTGATGAGCGCCGGGATCGCCGGCGCCGCCCTGGCGCCGCGCGGAAAGGAAAAGGCCGGCGCGGCCGTTGCGATCGCGACCGCCGTCCCGCTGGCCTACCTGACCCTGGCCGGCCGCAAGCAGGCGATGGCGAAGATCGGGCAGACCAAGAGCGGCCTGATCGAGGATGCGCTGGTCGTGGCGGCGGGCAGTGCGATCGTGGCGCTGTCGACGCAAAAGCCTGCAGTGCCCGCACACATGTCCTACCGCTGATTCGTAGGGTGGGCGGTCCTCCGCCCACGCGTTCAGGCAGCTTGTGAATAGCCGCTCCGTCTGTTCGGAGGGAAGTTGAACGCGCGGACGGCGTTCAAGGAGCAGGCTGATCTGATTGCCGGGTGGAGCCGTCCACCCTACGTCGGCGTCCCCGCACCCGCCACCAGCGCCTGCGCATACACCCCGAAATCATCCAGCCCGCGCTTGATGATGGTCACCAGCGCCGGCAGCGGCGCCTCCTGGTAATCCCATTCCGCGCGGCAGAATTCGCCCGTGCGCTTGAGGTCCTCGGCCAGGGTCGCTTCGATCCAGCCATGCTCGGCCAGCAGGGTGATGACTTCGCGCTCGTCGTGCGGCAGGCCGAGCCGGGCATTGCCGATCACGTAATCTCCCATCTCGATGGCCGCTTCCCAGGCGCGGATGACGTTGAGGGTGGCCGCATCCTGGCGCGTGACGTCGCTCACGAACGTGGTCGGGTCCTTCTCGTATTCCTCGCGGGCGCGCCGGCAGCAGCGTTCGATGGTGCCGGCCTTGCTTACCAGGATGTCGTCGTCCATTGCTTTCCCTTTCAGGTCTTACAGGAGGAACAGCGCCGCCGCCACGCAGGTCGGGCCCAGCGCGCCCAGGAACAAGCCGCCCATGCCGAT
This sequence comes from Massilia sp. BKSP1R2A-1, assembly GCF_050586525.1. Lineage (NCBI taxonomy): Bacteria > Pseudomonadati > Pseudomonadota > Betaproteobacteria > Burkholderiales > Oxalobacteraceae > Massilia > Massilia sp. BKSP1R2A-1. The sequence goes on from NZ_JBOBRE010000008.1 coordinate 103,819, forward strand.
CGAGCCGCCATCGAAACCGTCGCGCAGCAGGGCGGCGCCGGCCGGATTCGGGGCGTTGGCGATCACGGTCAGCCCGCCGCCGCCGACCGCGCCGGCCACCAGCATGTACTTGGCGTGGTCGGACAGTCCCTCGATCAGCGAACCGAGGTAGGTCAGGGCCGCATTATCGGTGATTGCCGTGAGGGCCAGCGCGCCGAAGAACAGGGCGGTCGGCTCCAGGCTCGACACCAGTGGCTGCAACCACCATTGCTGCATGCCGCCCAGCACCACCAGGCCGGCCAGGAAGAAGCCCACCAGCAGGCCTTCCTTCAGGATCAGCGGCGACTGGTGCTTGGGATAGGCCTGGGTATAGCCGAGGAAGAGCAGGAACAGGCCGATGAACAGCACCGGATGGTGGGCCAGCAGCACCACGCCGGCGAGCAGGGCCAGGTGCACGCCTGACACCACCCAGGGCATCCTGACGTCTTCGACCACCGCGCCCGGCGCCAGGTGCGGGCGCAGCAGCAGGGTGATGACGGTCGCGTTGAAGCACACCGCCACCGCGGCGCGCCAGCCGAAGGTGGAGGCCATGAAGGCGCTGTCCCAGCCCCAGGCGCCGGCCACCATCAGCACCGGCGGCGCGGCATAGGAGGTGAGGGTGCCGCCGATCGAGACGTTGACGAACAGGACGCCGAGCGCGCCGTACTTCATCCACTCGGGAATGCCGGGCCGGAACACCTGGGGCGCCAGCATCAGGGCCGCCAGCGTCATCGCGGCCGGCTCGGTGATCAGGGAGCCCGCCAGCGGCACCAGGGCCAGGCCGAGCCAGCACAGCGCCACCTCGGTGCGCACCGGGGCCAGTCTCGCCAGCAGGGCGAGCAGGTCGCGCACGGCGTCCAGCACCGGGCGCGAGGCGGCGATCACCATCACCACGAAGACGAACAGCGGTTCGGTATAGTGCCGCGATTCGACGTAGCCGATCGCGCTCCCGCTCCCGGCCAGCAGGGCCATGGCGAGCACCAGCACGAAGGCCCAGAAGCCGAACACGACTTCGACTTCGCCCAGCAGGTGGAAGAGGCCGGCGTGGCGCGGGTGGCGCTGGGCCAGGGAGTGAAACAGCTTGGTGGAAAAGGTATGGACGAGGGCGATGGCGAACAGGATGGCGCCGACGAGCTGGATCGTGGTCACGGATGCACTCCGTGGCGTGCGGGAGACAGATTGGTCATTGTCTTGCTGCTAATGAAGAAGCCAACATTATTCCACGTTTACCGCGCCGGGCCTGACTTTCAGGAGGATGCGACACCTTTAGCTTCTGTCAATACCAATCAATAACTGGTATAGCCGGTTTGAATACACCTTGCCAAATCCGGGCTCAGCGAGTACTGTATGTTTATACAGTATATTTTGCCAACACCCTATGATCTGCTCATCCATTTCCACTGCGCCGGAAGCCCTGCACCCCGCGCTCTGGCGGGCATCGCAGCTGGCGCGGGGCAGCACGCGCTGCGTCGATACGGGGCATGCGCCGCTCTCGTCCCAGTTGCCCGGCGGCGGCTGGCCGGTCGGCACCCTCGTCGAACTGCTGCAGCAGCAGCCCGGCATCGGCGAGATGCGCCTGCTGCGTCCGGCCCTGCAGGCCTGCGCCGAGCGCCGCATCGTCCTGCTGCAGCCGCCGCATCCCCCGCAAGCCCTGGCGCTGGCCGCGCTGGGCCTGCCGCCTTCGCAACTGCTGTGGCTGCGTACGCAGCGCAGCGCCGACGCCCTGTGGGCGGCCGAGCAGGTGCTGCGCAGCGGCAGTTGCGGCGCCTTGCTGTTCTGGGCCAACCATATGCGCGGCGAAAGCCTGCGCCGCCTGCACCTGGCGGCCCAGCATGGCGAAACCCTGTTCTTCATGCTGCGCCCGCTGGCCGCGGCGCAAGACGCTTCGCCCGCGCCGCTGCGCCTCGCGCTGCGCCCGGCGGCCGGCGGCATGAGCATCGACTTCGTCAAACGCCGGGGACCGCAGCGCGATGCGCCGCTGTTCCTGCCCCTTACTCCTTCTTTATTGCAACGACATGCGTTTGTGGATCGGCCTGTCCCTGTCCCAGCTGCCGCTCGAGGTCTTCAGCCCCAACTGGTGCAGTGACCCCGGCAGCGTGGTGCTGGAGCAGGAGCGCGTGCTGGCCCTGTCTCCAGTAGCGCGCGCGGCGGGCATCGGGCGCGGCATGCGGCGGGGCGGCGTCCTGATGCTCCTGCCCGAGGCGCGCCTGTATGAGCGCGACCCGGCGCGCGAGGCCGAGGCCCTGGACGCGGTGGCGCTGGCGATGCTGCAGTACACGCCCCAGGTCGCGCTGGCCGAAGAGGCGACGCTCCTGATGGACATCGGCGCCAGCCTGCGCCTGTTCGGCGGCATCCGCGCCCTGTGCGCACGGGTCCGCGCCAGCCTGCGCGCGCTCGGCTTCAGCGCCGCGGTCAGCTGTGCGCCCACGGCGCGCGCGGCCTGGCTGCTGGCGCGTTACGGCGGGCATCAGCAGGGGCAGGGCGGCGGCCGCGTGCCGGGACGCTCCCTGCGCATGGCCTCGCTCGAACGCCGGCTGGACCGTCTCCCGGTGGGGCTGCTGCCGCCGGCGCGGCTGTATGCGGCCTGGTTCGAAGGCCTGGGCTGCGAGCGTCTGGGTGAGCTGCGCCGCCTGCCGCGTCCCGGCCTGCAGCGCCGCTGCGGACGCGAGCTGCTCGACATGCTCGATGCCGCCTATGGCCTGTGTCCGGAACTGTTCGACTGGGTGGCGCCGCCCGAGAGCTTCCGCGCCCGGCTGGAACTGTTCCACCGCATCGAGCAGGCCGATCTGCTGCTGGCCGGCGCCGGCCACCTGGTGCTGCAGCTGGTCGGCTGGCTGTGCGCGCGCCAGTTGGCGGTCGAGCGCATCACCCTCTTGATGGAGCACGAACGGGGGCGGGTGGCGATGCCGCCCACGCCGCTCGAGATCGCCCTGGCCGAGCCCACCTGGCGCGACGAGCACCTGATGCGTCTCTTGAGGGAACGCCTGGCCAAGCAGGAATTGCCCGCACCCGTGATCGGGCTGGCGCTGGAAGCGCTGCAGGTGCGGGCCATGGCGCCGCCCACGGAGTCGCTGTTTCCCGAGCCCGGCGGCACGGAGGAAGACCGCATGCGCATGCTCGAGCTGCTGGTGGCGCGCCTGGGGCCGGAAAACGTGCTGCAGGCGCTGCCGCAGGCCGACTACCGGCCCGAGGTCGCCAACGAATGGGTGCCGGTGCAGCAGAAGGTGCGGCCCGCCGAGCGGGCGGCGCGCCTGCCGGTGGATGTGGCCAGCCTGCCGCGCCCGAGCTGGCTGCTGGCCAAGCCGATCGCACTGCTGATGCGCAACCACCGGCCCTTCTATGGTTCACCGCTCAAGGTCGCCTCGACGCCCGAACGCATCGAGGCGGGCTGGTGGAGCGAGACGCAGACGCGCGACTATTTCATCGCGGAAGGGCAGGACCATACGCTGTACTGGATCTACCGCGAACGCATCGTCGGGTCCGGCGTGGATGCCGAGCCGCGCTGGTATTTGCATGGGCTGTTCGGCTAGCGGACACGTGCAGGCGACGTCAGGCCTGGACGACGGTGACGCGGGCAAAACGCAGGTTGTCGAATACCCGGATGCGGCCTTTGAGCGGCCACCAGTCGTACAGGAAGATCTGTACGGGCCGCCACATCGCAACCCAACCGATGATGGTCAGGCTTTCGCGGATGATCGACCGGGCAGGTCCTGTCATGACGGTCACCGCAAGCTCGGCGAGCAGCAGGCAGGCGCAGACAAACGCCAGGCCGATCGCCAGGCTGGTGCGGCCCTCGGTTTGCGCCATGCTCGGCGTGCTCGTGACCGATCCGCATCCGTGCCGGCGATGTTCAGCGGCGTCTTCATGGAAAAGCTGGTCGCTTTCGTCAAGCTGTATTTTCCCGTCTTCGTGCTGGGAGCGGTATTCGGCAAGCTGATCGAGCTGTCGAGATTTTCCCAAGCAATTGTCAAAGCCGTTATCCAGGCAGTGGGCCCTGCTGACCGTGACAGGGCTGACGCACCGGCAGTCCTACCGGGATATCTTCATGATGACGGTCCTGGTCGTCTCATCGGCCGTACTGCTGGTGATCGCCCTGTATTACATGTTCGGCATCGTCTAGCAGGGAAAATAAAGGCCGATGGAGCCGCATGCCAGCAACCCGTTCCACGCTGCACCTCGCGGCCGCAGTGTTAACCGGGCGCTTCGATTACCCATCTTGTCCGATACTATGCCCATCCGCCGCATGCGCAGCCATGCGTGGACAGCCAGCCATTCCACGACGGAGGTCAAGTGTTCGGAGCAATGTACAGCCGCACGTTCGCGGGCAAGGGGCAGCCGCCCCAGGAGCCCGGCGGCGCTTATGCGTCCGGACAGGAGGCGGGAGAGGCGGTGGGTCGCATCCGCAAGGTGCTGGTCGTCGACGACGAGCCCGATGTCGCGGACATGGCCGAAGTCCTGCTGGCGGCCCATGGTCTGGAAGCCATCGTCGCCTACTCGGCCGCCGATGCCCTGCTCATGCTGGCCGCCCATCGCGACATCGACGCCGTGGTCAGCGATGTCATGATGCCCGGCATGAACGGCCTTGAACTGGCCGAGCAAATCGACGAGCACTATCCCAAAGTAAAGGTCGTACTGGCATCGGGCTATATGGCGCCGGACATGACCCGGGGCCAGCCGCTCAAGCGCCTCTTCCTCGCCAAGCCCTACCGCATCGAGCAGCTGCTCCAGCTCCTGCGCACCTGAACATTTCAGGCGGCCGGCATCACCCGCGTCAGGTGCAACTGGTTGCGCACCACATAGCCCAGCGACTCATACAGCGCGATCGCCCCGAGGTTACTGGGATAGACGTGCAGGAAAGGCAGGCGGCCGCCAGCCGCGATGCGCCGGGTCCGCTCCGCCAACAGATGGCGCGCATAGGCCTTGCCCCGGTGCGCCGGATGCACGCAGACGGCACTCACCTCGACCGCACCATCCGGGCGCATCCGCTCTCCCGTCATCGCCGCCAGCTCCCCGCCTTCGCGGATGCCAATGAATTCGCCGAGTCGATGGGTACGCGCGGCAAACGGTCCCGGATTGGTCAGCCCGGCAAGCAGCCGCATCGCTTCCGCATCCGCCTCATTCAGCACCTCGACGGGCAGGGACGCGGACGGCAGCTCGCGCGTGGCCACCATCTGCAGCACCGGCTCGAGCGGCGTGGAAACCAGTCCCGACGCGCCAGGGGCCTCGCTTGCGCCAGGGGTGACCAGCATGACCGCCTCGCCGGGCAGCAACAGCTCCGCCAGCGCCATCCAGGCAGGCAGATCCTCGCTCGCCAGCGCGGCAAAGGGACCGATGTCGCGTGGGTAGCGCTGCGCCAGCGGCCCGCCGAGGGCGAGATGGCGGTGGCCGCCGTTCAGGGACGACCAGACCGGCCGGTCCAGTGCAGCATGCAGGGAAGGGGAGAGCTCGAATGGGTTCATGCTATCCAGGCAAATGGTTGAGCAGGAGTCCTCCGATGATACCGCGCCTTCCTTCTCCCATCAGCACAACGCCCGGGTGTCAGGTCTGACATCTAGACACGGTCTCAACCATAACCCGGCTGCCAATGTCGAGGCCGTGTCCGATTGTCAGACCTGACACCCAGGGGTGACACCCAGGGCACAACGCCCGAGTGTCAGGTCTGACATTTAGACACGGTCTCAACCAAAAACCGGCTGCCAATGTCGAGGCCGTGTCCGATTGTCAGACCTGACACCCAGGGGTGACACCCAGTGGGAAGATGCGCTAGTCGCCGACCTTGCCGCGCAGCGCCTTGATGCGGCCGCTTCGTGCCTTACGCAACGCCCGGGTGTCAGGTCTGACATTTAGACACGGTCTCAACCATAACCCGGCTGCCAATGTCGAGGCCGTGTCCGATTGTCAGACCTGACACCCAGGGGTGACACTCAAGGGAAGCTGCGCTAGTCGCCGACCTTGCCGCGCAGCGCCTTGATGCGGCCGCTTCGTGCCTTAGAGTCCAGGCGCCGCAGCTGCGAACCGCGGGTCGGCCGGGTCGGGCGGCGCACGGCCCGCACCACGCCGGCTTCATCGACCAGCGCCTGCAGGCGCTGCAAGGCGTCGAGCTTGTTCTGTTCCAGGCTGCGCGAAGCCTGGGCTTTCAGGACGATCACGCCTTCCTGGGTGATGCGTCCGTCGCGCAGCGCCAGCAGGCGTTCCTTGATGTGATCGGGCAGCGACGAGGCCGTAACGTCGAAGCGCGCATGCACCGCGCACGATACCTTGTTGACGTTCTGCCCGCCCGGGCCTTGCGCCCGGATCGCGCTGAACTCGACTTCCGCCGGGTTGATCGTTGCCATCTTCTGTCCTGTATCCGTCCAGGCCGCATTGTACGGTGCGCGGCGTCCGGCGCCCTGTGCCGCACGACAACAGCTTGCATTCGCCTGCGACGGATTGCTGCGCTATCATGTATTTACGGATTGGCCGCTGCGGCCCGCAGCGGCGCTCCCGCCGGCCTGGAGAGCCCGGATACCTGGACACGCTGGAGACCCCTTGAACCTCTCGCCCCTGCCACTCGCCGTCTTCGTCGTCGATGCTTCCGGCGCCGTCGCCAGCTGGAACAAGGCTTGCGAAAAGCTGGCCGGCTACGACGCGGCCACCATCCACGGCATGACCATCGAACGCATCATCGAGTTCGACGATCCTCCGGGCGCGCACCCGCGCATGGCGGCGCGCGCCGATGCCGAGAACGAGGCCGTGCTGGTCTGCGCCGACGGCCGCCGCCTGCCGGTGCGGGTCATGGTGGCGCCCCAGTCGCTCGATCCCGAGCAGCCCGGTACCTATAGCGTGATCGTGATCCCGCGCGCCGGCGAGCTGCCGCCGCGCTACGCCCTGATCCAGGACCTGCCGGTGGGCGACATCATCGAGGCGCTGCCCTGCGTGTTCTACGTCATCGACCAGAGCGGCCACCTGCTGCTGTGGAACCGCCAGCTCGAGGAAGCGCTGGAGATGCAGCCCGAGGAGTTGCCCACCACCAACGTCAAGTTCTTCTTCGACGAGAAGGATCGCCCGGCGGTCGTCGACAAGATCCTCAGCGCCTTCGAGCAAGGCGGCTCCTGGCACGAGGCCGAGATGATCGGCAAGAACGGCAAGCGCACCGCCTTCCTGTTCCAGTGCGCGCGCACCAGCCTGGGCAACGTGCCCTGCGTGTTCGGCACCGGCCTCGACATCACGGCGCGTAAGCACAGCGAGCACGCGATGCTGGTGCGCGAACGCGCCATCACCTCGAGCCTGAACGCGATCGTGATCACCCAGTGCGAGGAGGGCGAGCACCGCATCGAATACGTCAACCCGGCCTTCGAGCAGATCACCGGCTATGCGCTCGCCGAGATCAAGGGCAAGGACCCGCGCTTCATGCGCGCCGACGGCCACGACCTCGAGGAGCGGGGCCGCATCCGCGAGGCGCTCAAGCGCAAGGAGGGCGTGCGCGCGGTGCTGCGCAACCTGCGCAAGAACGGCGAGATCTTCTGGAACGACCTGCGCATCGACCCGGTGGCCAACCTCGACGGCGAGATCACGCACTTCGTCGGCGTCATCAACGACATCACCGAGGCGCGCCACTACGAGCGCCGCCTGCACCACCTGGCCCACCACGATCCGCTCACCGGCCTGGCCAACCGCACCCTGCTGCAGGAAAGGCTGCGCAGCGCGATCGAGCACGCCATGCGCAGCGAGAGCTGCGGCGCGCTGGCCTTCCTCGACCTCGACAATTTCAAGCACATCAACGACAACTTCGGCCATGACGCGGGCGACGCGGTGCTGCGCGAGATCGCCCAGCGCCTCAGCGAGAACATGCGCGAGGAAGACACCATCGCCCGCTTCGGCGGCGACGAGTTCGTCCTGCTGGTCTGTCATGTCGCCAGCCGGGAGCGCCTGGCCGACCTGCTCGAGCGGGTGCGCCGCAGCGTCATGCGCCCGGTCCACGCCGGCGAGCAGGAGATCTTCCCCGGCACCAGCATCGGCGTCAGCCTCTTCCCCGACGATGGCGACAACGCCGACAGGATCCTGCGCGCCGCCGACGCCGCCATGTACCACGCCAAGACCCTCGGCAAGAACAACCTCCAGTTCTATTCAGAGGAACTGAACCAGATCGTGCACGAGCACCTGCTGCTGGAAGCGAGCCTGAGCCGCGCGATCCGCGAGCACCAGATGGTGCTGGACTACCAGCCCAAGGTCGACCTGCGCACCGGCAAGGTGGTGGGAGCCGAGGCCCTGGTGCGCTGGCGTCATCCGGTGGACGGCGTGATCGCGCCCGACCGCTTCATTCCCGTGGCGGAGGAGACCGGCCTCATCGTGCCGCTCGGTGAATGGGTCATCGACGAAGCCTGCGGCGCCCTGAAAGCCATGCGGATGCTCGGCATCGAGGACTTCGTGATCTCGGTGAACCTGTCGGCGCGCCAGCTGCGACAGCGTGAGTTCGCCGAACGCCTGGCCGCTACCTTGGGGCGCCACGGCGTCGATGCGCGCAACCTCGAGCTCGAGGTCACGGAAAGCCAGCTGATGGACCATCCGGACGAAGCCAGGGAAGCGCTGGAAGAGCTCAAAGCGCTCGGGGTGCGCCTGTCGATCGACGATTTCGGCACCGGCTATTCCAGCCTCAGCCACCTGCAGAGGTTCCCGGTCGACTACATCAAGATCGACCGCTCCTTCCTGGGCGACGTCGGCCACAACGGCCACCTCGTGATCACGCGCGCCATCATCGCGCTCGGCCACAACCTCAAGCTCAAGGTGATTGCCGAAGGCGTCGAGACCCGCGAGCAGCTGGCCTTCCTGCGCAAGCACCAGTGCGACGAGATGCAGGGATACTACTTCAGCCCCGCGCTGTCGAAGGAAACGCTGCAGGACATGGTGGCGCGGGATACACGCTTGCCGGACTAGGCTTTCTTGCGACATGTCCGCGTTAACGCAAGAGCCCGCCGAATGGCGGGCTCTTCATTGCGACGGCGGCGCCCACGCTATCTGCGTGGTGCGGGCCGCAAGGCAATCACGGCTCAGATCGCACGGATATTCCCGGCTTTTTCGCCTTTCGGGCTGCTCGAGCGTACGAATGAAACACGCTGATTTTCAGACAGGCTTTTGAAACCTTCCGATTGAATATCCTGGAAATGGGCGAACAGGTCGCCACCGCCCGCATCGGGAGTAATAAAGCCGAAGCCCTTGGAATCGTTGAACCATTTGACGGTGCCGGTTTGAGTAGTCATTTTAATCCTTGAAAATAATTGCATGGGCAAAACGCCCGGTGCACATTGACCAAGAAAAGATATAGCGAAGGAAATCAAACAGGACCGCCGGCGTAGCTGGCGAGACGGGAGAGAAAGACCAACAATAACAAGGACTTGATGTAGTGCCCGACATAAGATACAGGAGTTTGCGACCAGCGCCTAATTATTTTCGATTTATTTTTTAAATGCGAATCCTTACGGGATTCGTCCAGGAATATCCAGTAACGATGTTAACATCGCCATTCCCCTTCGATGCCAATTGCGCGGAATCGGGTAAAACAGGAATGCTTGAATATGACGTCACACAGGCTCGCCGATTTCATCGGCGATAATATGGCATCCATTCTGCAGGCATGGGAGGATTTCGCACGCACCATCGAGCCGCCTGCGCTCACCATGGACGACGAAGCGTTGCGCGACCACGCGCGCGCGATGCTGCAGGTGTTCGCGGCCGACCTCGCCACCTCCCAGACCGACGCGGAACGGGACGCCAAGTCCCAGGGACTGGGCAGGCGTGACAACGGGGCCACTGCTGCGGAAGCCCATGCGGAAGCGCGCCTGCTGTCGGGATATACGGCCGTGCAGCTCGTGTCCGAATACCGGGCCTTGCGATCGAGCGTGCTGACGCTGTGGGGACCGGCGACCCAGGGAGACCAACAACAGAACATGGCCGACATGATCCGTTTTAACGAAGCCGTCGACCAGGCGCTGGCGGAGTCGGTTGCGCGTTACGAACGCTTGGTCAAGGAGTCGCAAAACATGTTCATGGCGATTCTGGGCCACGACCTGCGCAATCCGCTGGGGACCCTGACCACCGGCGCGAGCTTCGTGATGCAAGCCAATGACATTGCACCGAAATACGTGCTCGTGGCTACTCGGATGTTCAACAGCGGCAAGCGGATGAGCAAGCTGATCAACGACCTGATCGACTTCACGCGTACCCACCTTGGCCGCGGAATCCCGATCCGGCCCAGGACGGGCTGCATCGCGGCGGTGTGCGAAGAAGTGGTGGGGGAACTGCGCACCTTTCATCCGGAGCGCAGCATCGACCTGCACGCGCCCGCCGGCATCGAGGCAGTTTTCGATGACGGGCGTATCGCCCAGATGCTCTCCAACCTCATCGGCAATGCGATCCAGTACGGCAGCGTGGGTGCGCCGGTCAAGGTCGGCGTGGCCGAGGATACGGGCGACGTCGTCATCTCGGTCAATAACCTCGGCCCGGCCATTCCTCCTGAAAAGCTGGCCTGCATTTTCGACCCGCTGGTGCGTATCGCGGTCGGCACCGGCAGCGACGATGCCGAGCGTACCAGCCTCGGCATCGGTCTGTTCATTTCGCGCGAGATCGTCAAGGCCCACGGTGGGACCATGTGCGTGGAATCGAATGCCGAACAGGGCACGACCTTCAGGGTGACGATGCCGCGCGGGCTGGCTGCGCAGCAACGGCGCCGCGCGTTGGACAAGCCCCGCGCGCCCGGCTGAAGGCCCTCTCCGCCAAATGGTGGAAGCGGGCATCCTGGACCGATGCTACACTGCCGGCCCGCCGTTTCTCGTCAAGACTGCACGCGTGCCACGCTTCCCGAACCGCCTTCTTTCCCTCCTGTTGAGTGGCGTCATGCTCGCTGGCGGCGCGCTCGGCGCCGTCCCGGACACCGGCGACAAGCGGCGCGGCCTGCTGGCGCACCGGAACAGTGCCCCGGCGCCGCTCGCCATCGACGGCAGGCTCATTGAAGCGGCATGGCGGGATGCGCCCGCTTTTGAAGACTTCCACAAGCACGCCCCGCGCGACGGCAAACCCCTCGACGCCGGCCCGCGCACGACGGTGAAGATGCTGGTCCGGGACGACGCCCTGGTCTTCGGCATCCGCGCCTGGGACGAGCGCCCCGAGCGCATGCGCGGCTCGCTGGCGCGGCGCGACAAGGTCGCCCTGGACCAGGACTTCATCGGTATCTGGATCGACCCGGTCGGCCACGGCCGCGCGGCCCAGTTCGTGCGGGTGAACCTGGCCGGTGTCCTCAGCGACGGCCTGCACCGGGCCGACGACGACGAATCGGACCTGGGGCCGGACTTCCCGATCGACGCGGGCGTGCAGCAGCTTCTAGATGGCTACAGCATGGAAGTGCGCTGGCCGCTGTCGAACCTGCGTTTTCCCTACACCGGCGGCAAGGACTGGCAGGTGCTGGTCGAGCGCAGCGTGCCGCATGCCGACGGCCTGCTGCTGGTGAGCGCGCCGCTGCGCACCGACGCCCTGAGCCACCTGTCTTTCCTGCGCGAGGTCGGCGGCATGGACGCGACCGTGGCCGCGGTGCGCGACCGGCGCTTTATCGAGCTGCGCCCCGAACTGACCGTACGCGGCGACCGCGGAAGGACCGATGGCCTGCGCCATCGCGCCCAGGCCGCCGAACTGGGACTGGAGATCAATGCGCGGCCGCGCGCCGACTGGGTCTTCAACGCCACCATCAACCCGGACTATTCCCAGGTCGAGGTCGACCAGCCGGTGTCCCAGGGCGCCGGCAACATCGCCATGAGCCTGCCCGAGAAGCGCGGCTTCTTCCTCGAGAGCGCCGACGTGCTTGGCCTGCCGCTGCCGGCCTTCTATTCGCGCACCGTGGGCAACCCGGCCTGGGGGCTGCGCGCCACCTGGCGCGCGGCCGATGCCGACGCCACCGCCATGAGCCTGCGCGACCAGGAGGGCGGGCGGGTGCTGCGCGGCCGCGCCTACGAGACGATCGAGACGGTGCGGGAGCGGCCCACGCGCGCCAGCCTGCTGCGCATGCGCTGGCATGGCGAAGGCCTGCTGCTGGGGGCCCTCGCCTCGCAGCGAAAGGTAATGGGAGGCGGCGGCAACGACGTCCTCGGCGTCGACATGCAGTGGCGCGGCACCGGCAAGGACGGCGTCCAGCGCCAGGCCATCGTCACCGCCATGCATTCGCGCCTTGATGAACGCGATGGCGCCTACCTGCACGGCAAATATATCCACAGCTCGGAACGCTGGTGGAACGAGGCGATGGTCGAGGCGATCGGTCCGGGCTTCGTCAACGACAACGGCTTCGTGCCGCAGGCCGGCATCGTCAAGCTCGATGCGGAGATCAACCGCGTGCTGGGACAGCGCAGCGTCGCCGGACTGGCGCTATACGAGTTCGAAGCCCACTTCGGCCTGCACGAGATCCGCACCCTGAGCGACCGCACTCTCGGCCAGCCGGGCAATGAGGTCGTGGAGCGCAAGCTGCGGCCCGGGATCTGGTTCGCGGCCGGACGCCAGACCGAGTTCTGGACCCAGCTCGGCTTCGACAGGCAGCGCGGCCGCACCGGCGGCAAGCTGCACGACACGCGCGCGCTGCACTTCGGTGTCGAAACCACGCCCTACCCCTGGGTGACGCGGATCTCGGGGGAAGTCACGCTCGGCCGCCAGCTCGACGTCGACGCCGACCGCGTCGGCCCGGGCGGCAACGTGACCCTGGACGCCGGCCTGCGTTTTCCCGTGGTGCGCGGCTGGGCGCTGGAACTCGACCACCACGTGAACCGCGCCTGGGTGCGCGGCACGCTGGGCCAGCCGGCGTTCGCCGACACCTCCTGGCGCTGGCTCGCCATGCTGCACCTGACCCCGCGCGACTCGCTGCGCCTGCTGGCCCAGAACACCTGGTCCGCGCGCCGCGACGACGGCGTGACGCAGCTGGAAGCGTGGAACGAGCGCCAGGTGCATCGCTCCTTCCTGTACCGCTACCTGTGGCGCCATGGGCGTTCGGTGTCGGCGGGCTATGTGGACGAAAAGATGCCGCTGGCGGGGAATCGCAGCAAGTCGCTGACCTTCAAGCTGCAGTGGGAGATCTGAGGCGGGCGGCTGCCTGCATTCCCATCGGGTAGAGTAGCGCCATGCCCGACTATCCCCGCACGCCCGACGGCCGCTACTTCGTGGTGAGGGGCCGTCTCTGGCGCACCAGCAATCCCGATCTCGCGCCCGATGAACGGGAGCGCCTCGTCAAGCGCCTGATGGATGCGCGCCGCGAGGTCGGCATCGCGAAAAGGGCCGGCGACACGATTGCCGAGCGCGCCGCGCGCGGCCAGGTCGACGCGGCCAAGCGGGCCCTCGGTGAGCGCGGTCCGGTATGGTGGACAGACGGCGCGCCCGACTTCAACCGCAGGATGGTTGTGAACACGCCGTATGCGGGCTGGTACGCGGGCCTGCCCGATACGCCTTGATCAACGCAGGAAAGGGCCTGCCTTCGCCTCGAGCAGCCTGACGAGTTCCGGCTGCATGTACGCGTAGTCGTCCGGGATGTCGAGGCAGACCACGCGCTTGCCGTTCAGGTGCTGGCGAAAGCGCCTGGACAGGCGGTTGCGATGTGCCTTCTCCATCACGAAGATGATCGTAGCCCAGTCGATCTGCTCGGTCGACAGCGCCACGTCGGCGTCGTTGCCAAGGCCCGCGGAGTCGGTGTCGACGCCGGGCCAGGTGGAGAAGACCTGTTCCGCGGTCGGGCTGCGCAGCCGGTTCTGGGTGCAGATGAAGAGGGCGCGTTTGAAGTCGGTCATGATGCCCCTCCCGGCGCGCGCAAGGTCAGCTTGATGATCTCGCCCGGCTTCCACAGGCGCATGCGCGGGCCCCAGCTGCCGGCGCCGCGCGTCACGTACAGCATCATGCCCTCGACGTCATAGGCGCCCGCGTACTTCGGGAAGCGCCGCTCGACGGCATAGCTGAAGGGCCAGATCTGGCCGCCGTGGGTGTGCCCGGACAGCATCAGGTCCACGCCGCGCCGGCTCGCCTCACTGACGATGGCGGTGGCGGGGATGTGCGACATCAGGATGGTCGCCTTGTCCTCCTGCGCGTTCAGGGTGCCGGCCAGCCCCCTGGTGAGGCTGCCGCCGCGGCGCATGGCGGCGCCGATGTCCTCGATCCCGGCCAGCACCAGTCCGGGCGCCAGCTCTACCTGGCGGTCGCGCAGCCAGCGTACGCCGCCCTCGGCGAACTCGGACACCGTGGTCTCGGCGTCGCCGTAGAACTCGTGGTTGCCCGTCACCGCCCATACGCCCAGCGGCGCGCGCAGGCCGCGCAGCACGCCGGCCAGCTGGGGCTCTCCCACCGGTTCATCCTCGACCAGGTCGCCCACCAGCAGCACCGCCGCAGGCGTCAATGCGTTGATCTGTTCGACGCGCGCCGCCATCCATTCCGAGCGGCGCTGGGCGCCCAGGTGGATGTCGCTGACGGCGGCGATGACGGTACCGTCCAGGGCCGGCGGCAGGTCGCGCATCACGACTTCCTGTTCGACGATGACGGGCGCGCGCATGCCCTGGAACAGGGCAAATGCGGCGAGCAGCACGCCGGCGAAGGCGCCCCCCAGACGGATTGCCTGCGTATGCGCGCGCCACCAGAAACCGAAGCCGCCCAGCAGGTCGGCGGCGAGCAGGCACATCGACATCAGGAAGGTGATGCCGAGCCAGGTGACGGCGAACTGCGCCGGCCACCAGCGCCAGTCGAGCGCCGCGTCGCCCACGTGCACGCCGGCGATGTAGACGAACCAGAGCAGCAGGGCGCCGATCCACCAGGTGCGCGCCGGGATGCGGCTGCGGATCGGGGCGAGGGCGTACAGGCGGGCAGCGACGAACAGGTGGAACAGCGAACCGACGATATTCAGGACGATCGAAAACATGCGGGGAGGGTCGACATGGCAGGGACCGTCACATTAAAGCAAATTCGGCCGCCTTGCGCGCGTGCAGTGCGGTGGTGTCGAAGACCGGCACCGGGCTGTCGGCCGGCCGGACCAGCAGGCCGATCTCGGTGCAGCCGAAGACGATCGCTTCGGCGCCGGCATCGACCAGCTGCTGCATGACGGCGCGGTAGCCTTCGCGCGAGGCGTCCAGCACCCGGCCCTGGCACAGCTCTTCGTAGATCACGCGGTGCACCAGTTCGCGGCCCGCTTCAACCGGCACCACCACGCGCAGGCCATGCTGCCGCGCCAGGCGCGCGCGGTAGAAATCCTGCTCCATCGTGAAGCGCGTCCCCAGCAGGCCCACGGTCTGCAGGCCGGCGGCGCGGATCGCCGCGGCGGTCGGGTCGGCGATGTGCAGGAGCGGGATGCCGGCCGCGGCCTCGATCGCAGGCGCCACCTTGTGCATGGTGTTCGTGCACAGCACCAGGAAGTCGGCGCCGGCCAGGGCCAGCCTGCGGCCGCAGTCGGCCAGCAGGCTGCCTGCCGTGTCCCAGTCGCCCAGGCGCTGCAGGCGCTCGATCTCGTCGAAGTCCACGCTGACCATCGCGATCTTCGCCGAGTGCAGGCCGCCGCGCAGGTCGCGGACGGTTTCGTTGATGCTGCGGTAGTAGGGAATGGTCGATTCCCAGCTCATGCCGCCGATCAGGCCGATAGTCTTCATGATGCCGCTTCCGTTCGAAAAATCAGGCGGACGAGTCTAGCACGCAGGCCCGGAGACCAAACGTGGATTAAAGCATGAGTGCAAACAAAATTTGCACATGTGGATAAAAATCCATATTTTGTATGCCTTGAAAATCCATTGACCGGGTATTAGATTGGACTCACCGGATGCTCACGATGAGGTCCGGCAACATATCGCTTAACTTTTACGAGGATATATACCATGCGTACTTTTGACCTGACTCCCCTGTACCGTTCCGCCATCGGTTTCGATCGCCTGGCCAGCCTGCTCGAGCAGCGTGGCGAGCCGAGCTACCCGCCGTACAACATCGAACTGGTGAGCGAAGACAATTACCGCATCGTGATGGCCCTCGCCGGCTTCACCCGCGATGAGGTGGAAATCGTGACCGAGCGCGACACCCTGCACGTCACCGGCCGCAAGCAGAAGGACGAGACCCAGCGCACCTTCCTGCACCGTGGCATCGCAGCCCGCGACTTCGAACAGCGCTTCCAGCTGGCCAACCACGTGAAGGTCACCAGCGCTTCCTTCGATAACGGCATGCTGACCATCGAACTGGTGCGCGAAGTGCCCGAAGCCTTCAAGCCGCGCAAGATCGCCATCGGCGACGCGAACGGCAATACCGGCAACGTGCAGACGCTGGAACAGCGCGCCGCATAAGGTACTAGCAGCAGCTTGAAAGAGGGCGCCCATGTGGCGCCCTTTTTGACGATTGGAATGTGGGTTTGTAGGGTGGTCCGGGCCACGAAAGGCGGCTTCGCCGACCGCGCGTCCAACTCACGGATGCGCTGTAACTGCGCGAGCCGGAGTTGAACGCGCGTTCGGCAGAGCCGAACACCCTACTTAAGAGCGCTCTAAGCCTCCGGAGTTGCCAGCTTAAGCATGTTCTAAGCCAGCTTTGGGAAACTACTTCCATCGATAGACACCATCATCGGTCAACCATTTTCATCGGGAGCACAATATGCCTAACCAAGGTGCCGTCACTGCCATCACTGCCAAACGCCTCACGCTGGCCTTGTGTGCCGCGGGCGTCGTTGGCGGAGCGGTGGGTGCGCTTGCAGTCAACCACAACAACGTCGCGGCCGAAACCGCAGCCGCGGCAGCCGCAGCGCCTGCGCCCGCAGCCAGCGTGGCGCCCGCGCCCAGCGTTGCACCGGCCCCGGCGGCCACGGTGACCCTTCCTGATTTCACCCGCATCGCCGCCACCAACGGCAAGGCGGTGGTGAACATTCGCGTCGTCGGCGGCATGAAGACCGCCAACCGCGGCAACGTGCCGCGCCTCGACCCGAACCATCCTCTTTATGAGTTCTTCCGACAGTTCCAGGATCCGCGCTACGGCGGCGGCGGTGGTCGCGAAGCTCCCGTTTTCGGCGCCGGATCGGGCTTCATCGTAAGCCCGGACGGCGTCATCCTGACCAACGCCCACGTCGTGCAAGGCGCCGACGAAGTCACCGTCAAGCTGCAGGACCGCCGCGAATTCCGCGCCAAGGTCCTGGGTTCGGACGCGCGCACCGACGTGGCCGTGCTGAAGATCGATGCGAAGAACCTGCCGGTGGCGCCGCTCGGCAAATCGCGCAACCTGTCGCCCGGCGAGTGGGTGCTGGCCATCGGTTCGCCCTATGGCCTCGAGAGCACCGTCACCGCCGGCGTGGTGAGCGCCACCGGCCGCAACCTGTCGGACGGCCAGGTGCCCTTCATCCAGACCGACGTGGCGATCAATCCCGGCAACTCGGGCGGCCCGCTGTTCAATACCCGCGGCGAGGTGGTGGGCATCAACTCGCAGATCTATAGCCAGACCGGCGGCTACCAGGGCCTGGCCTTCTCGATCCCGATCGACGTCGCGGTCAAGATCAAGGACCAGATCCTCGCCACCGGCAAGGTGCAGCATGCCAAGCTGGGTGTGAGCGTGCAGGAGGTCGGCCAGGACTTCGCCGATTCCTTCGGGTTGGCAACGCCGGACGGCGCACTGATCGCCAGCGTCGAACGTGGCAGCCCGGCCGAACGCGCCGGCCTGAAGTCGGGTGACGTGGTGCGCCGTATCAACGGCCAGCCGATCGTATCGTCGGGCGACCTGTCCAGCAACATCGGGCTGTCCAAGCCGGGCGAGAAAGTCGCGCTCGACGTCTGGCGTGACGGCAAACTGGTGCGCATCGATGCAACCCTGGCCGACGCCAACGAGAAGGGCCGGCGCGCTCCGCAGGAAGAGCTGGCGTCCAACCAGGACAACAGCGCCAGGCTGGGCCTGGCCCTGCGTCCGCTCGAGCCCATCGAGCGCCGCCAGAGCGGCATCGCCAGCGGCCTCGTGATCGAGGACGTTTCAGGCGCGGCGGCGATGGCCGACATCCAGCCGGGCGATGTACTCATTTCGGTTAACGGCCGTCCGGTGAACTCGGTCGGCCAGGTCCGCGACGTGGTGGCGAAGGCCAGCAAGTCGGTGGCCTTGCTGATCCAGCGCGGGAGTGACAAAATCTTCATTCCTGTGCGGATCGGGTAAGGAAGCGTAGCGTCCTTCATCGGCACGGTTTCAAGAACGGGGAATTCATGCGGCTACTGCTGGTGGAAGACGATACGATGATCGGCGAAGTAGTGCTCGACCTGTTAAGGGCCGAGCACTACGCCGTCGACTGGGTCAAGGACGGCGAAATGGCCGACACGGCCCTCATGCAGAACCAGAACTACGATCTGGTCCTGCTCGACCTTGGGCTGCCGCGCAAGGACGGGCTCGACGTGCTGCGCTCGATGCGCACGCGCAAGGACCGCACGCCGGTGCTGATCGCCACCGCGCGCGATTCGGTGGCCCAGCGCATCGCCGGGCTGGATGCCGGCGCGGACGACTACGTCCTCAAACCCTACGACCTCGATGAACTGCTGGCGCGCATCCGCGCGCTGCTGCGCCGCGCCGCCGGGCGCGCCGAGCCCATCTTCGAGTACAAGAACATCTCCATCAATCCCGCCACCCGCGAAACGCTGGTCGACGGCGCCCCGGTGGCGCTGTCCGCACGCGAATGGGCCGTGCTGGAAGCACTGGTGGCGCGTCCCGGCGCGGTACTCTCGCGCGCCCAGCTCGAAGAAAAGCTGTACAGCTGGCGCGACGAAGTCTCCAGCAACGCGGTCGAAGTGTATATCCACGGCCTGCGCAAGAAGCTGGGCAGTGAGCTGATCCAGAACGTGCGCGGCGTCGGCTACATGGTGCCCAAGGCATGAAGCTGAAGTCCCGGGTCACGCACTCGCTGCGCGGCCGCTTGCTGTGGTACCTGCTGGCGGCGATCACCATCGCCGCCCTGGCGCAGGCCTCGATCGCCTACCGTACCGCCCTGCACGACGCCGACCAGATCTTCGACTACCACATGCAGCAGATGGCGCTGTCGCTGCGCTCGGGCACGCCGCTGTCGAACACCGAGGCGCAGCAGCGCATCGCCGCCCAGGCCGAAGGCGGCGCCCAGGCCGCGGGCGGCGACAACGACGACATGGTGGTGCAGATGTGGTCCCCCGACGGGGTGCAGGTCTTCCACAGCGTCTCGCGCGCCAAGCTGCCGCAGCGCGCCGTGCTGGGCTTTTCCAACGTGAAGTCAAACGGCACCACCTACCGCGTGTTCTCGATCCAGACCGCAAACCAGACCGTGCAGGTGGCCCAGGACCTGGCCGTGCGCCGCAACATGGCCGGCAACCTGGCCCTGCGCACCCTGGGCCCCATCGCGGTCATGATGCCGATCCTGATGCTGGTGGTGTGGTGGGTCGTGAGCGGCTCGCTGGAGCCGGTCGCGCGGGTGCGCTCGCAGGTGGCCTCGCGCCAGGCCGACGACCTGTCGCCCGTGTCCGACAACGGCCTGCCCGACGAGGTGCGGCCGCTGGTGCAGGAACTGAACCTGCTGTTCGGGCGCGTGAAAACCGCCTTCGACGCCCAGCAGACTTTCGTTGCCGACGCGGCGCACGAGCTGCGCACGCCGCTGGCCGCCCTGCGCCTGCAGGCCCAGAGCCTGGACCGCGCCGAGTCGCCTGAAGCGCGCAAGCTGGCCGTCTCGCGCCTGACCGCGGGCATCGACCGCGCCACCCGCCTGGTCGAGCAGCTCCTGGTGCTGGCGCGCCAGGAAGCCACCGCCGCCGGCGGCGCCGCCACCCGGCCGGTGGACCTGGCGGAACTGGCGCGCCGCACCGTGGCCGATCTCGCCGGCGTGGCCGCCGCCAAGGGCGTCGACGTGGGCGTCCAGCAGGCCGACGCGGCCCAGGTGGAAGGGCAGCCGGACGCGCTGCAGATCCTGCTGCGCAACCTGGTGGACAACGCGATCAAGTACACGCCGAGCGGCGGCACCGCCGACATCACGGTGAAGAACGAAGTGGTGGAGGGCGCCGCGCAGGTCACGGTCACGGTCGAGGACAGCGGGCCCGGCATCCCGGCGGAAGAACGCGAGCGCGTGTTCGACCGCTTCTACCGCGTGGCCGGCAGCGAGGCGGCCGGCAGCGGCCTGGGCCTGGCCATCATCAAGGCCATCGCGGAGCGGCACGGCGCCAGCCTGGCCCTGGGCCAATCGGCGCGCCTCGGCGGCCTGGCCGCCACGGTCACCTTCAAGGCGCCCGCGGCGTCCTAGCAGCCCAGCCGGCGGAAGCGCTTGCGCAGGATGAAGAGGTCCTGCTGGATCGATTCCATCATCGCCGCGCGGGCGCGGCGTTCCGCCTGTTCCGATTCGAGGATGGCCGATTCGAGCGCACGACATTCACGCTGCGCTTCGCCGCTCAGGCGGTGGCGCCGGCTCGCGGTTGCAAACTGGGACGGCGTCATGCCCGTCAGCGGCCGGATGGCTTGTGCTAGCTGTTCGGAACGGATTTCGCCAGCAACTTCGCTTCCAATTCTGCTTTTGCCGGAAAGACGGTCCACTCCACGGGTCGGAGTCGTGTCGAGGCGCTGAGCGCCGACGCAAGGTTCGTCCGCGTAACTGATCTTGCCGTTTGCCTGGCATTTGTAGATGGTACGGCTCGGTGGGGGCAGCTGCTCCTGCGCCGCGGCCGTGATGGCCGCGCCCGCGAGGACAATGGCGGCCAGCGACGCGCCCTGGGCGCGCCGGATCGACGGGGTTCTGATGGTGGTCTCCGGATGCTGGAGGGCTGCCCGGCGGCGCCGGCCCTCTCTCTTTTTGGTCAGCCGGCGAGCATACAAGAGTTCGCGGCGCCGGATTCTATCCAATTGTCACACGGACTTTCCAGCCTGTAGGAACAGCTTCACGGCCGCGACGTAGCGCTCGCTGACCGCCACCGTGCCGCCGCCGCGCAGCGTCAAGGCGTAGCTGCCGTCGCCGCCGCTTTCCAGGCTGGCGATCTGCGCGCGCCGCACGATGGTTCCCCGGTGCACGCGCAGGAATTCGCCCGGCGGCAGCAGGCTCGCCAAACGGCTGATCGTCATCCGGTGCAGTACCGTGCGCCCGGCCAGGTGCAGTTCGACGTAGTTCCCCGCCGACTCGATGCGCAGGATGTCGCTCACCTTGACCTGCTCGATGCGGCCGACCGAGCGCACGCTGATGGTGTCGAGCGGCCGGCCGCCTTCGCCTGCCTCCACGTAGCGGCGCAGCGCCGCGCCATAGGCTTCGCGTTGCCCCAGCATTGCGGCCGCGCGCTCGACGGCCTGGGCCAGGCGTGCGTCATCGATGGGTTTGAGCAGGTAGTCGAGGGCGTGCACGTCGAAGGCGTCGATGGCGTGCTCGCTGTAGGCGGTCACGAAGATGACCAGGGGCGGCTCCTGCAGGCGGCCGATGTCGCGCGCCAGTTCGAGGCCCGATTGTCCCGGCATGCGGATGTCGAGGAAGACGACATCCACCGGCTGCTGCGCCAGGGCGGCGCGGGCAGAGGCGGCCCCGCCGCATTCCGCGGCGAGCTGCCAGCCCGCATGGGCCGCCATCGCCAGGCGCAGGTTGACCCGGCCCGGCATCTCGTCGTCGACGATCAGGTAGCGGATGCCCATGCTCATTCGGCCAGCGGCAGGCGGATCTCGGCCACGAAGCGCTCCCCCTCCAGCTGCGTGCGCAGCCGCGCTTCGGCGTGCATCAGGCGCAGGCGGTCACGGGTGTTGGGAATGCCCAGTCCCGCGCCCGGGTTGGCCTTGATCCCGCGCCGCGCGGGATTGGAGACGCGCACCAGCATGGCGCCGTCTTCCCGGACGAAGGAGAGGCGAATGTCGCTGGCATCTTCGCAGCATTCGAGGTCGTGGCGCAGCGCGTTTTCGACCAGGGGCTGCAGCAGCAGGGGCGGGCAGGCGACGCCGGCCAGGTCCTGGCTACCCTCCACGTGCACCTGCAGGCGCTCGCCGTAGCGCAGGCGCTGCAGGTCCAGGTAGTCCTGCACGAAGCGCAGTTCCTCGGCCAGGGTGGCCGTGTTGCGCGCGCTGGCGGAGAGCACATAGCGCAGCAGTTCGCTCAGGAGCGTGATGCCGTGCAGGGCCAGCGGCTTGTCGTCGCTGCGCACCAGGGCGCTGATCGCGTTCAGGGCATTGAAGAGGAAGTGCGGTTCGAGCTGGCCGCGCAGGGCCAGCATGCGCTGTTCCTCGAGCGCCAGGCGCAGGTTGAGCATGTCGGTTTGCGAGCGCTGCCAGGCCAGTTCGCGTTCCTTCGCCCGGCGCGAATAGAACCAGGCGAGGACGGCCGCGAAGGTGCCCGTGGTCGAGAACCAGCCCACCAGCAGCATCTTCATCAGCAGCCGGCGCGCGTCGTCGAGGCTGGCGATGTCGAGGTAGTCGCGCTGCCAGGCCATCCAGGTCCACTGCAAGGGCTGGAACACCAGCACCAGCGCGGCGAACAGGAACACCACGTTGCGCGGCCGGTCGAGCAGGGCGGGCCAGCGCGTCAGCGTCATGCTCAGGGACCAGCTCAGGACGATCAGCGGCACCGCGTACTCGACGAACCAGGTCTGCAATAGCGCCGGATAGTGGCTGTCGGCGCCGGCACGCAGGTTGTCGCTGTAGGTCTGGAGCGCCCCCAGCACGCTGATCGCCGTCCACAGGCACAGGACGGTGACGGCGATCCTGAGGGAGGGCGGTATGCGGTGGGCGAAGGACGTCATCGGAAAAGTATAGCAGCGCGCTCCTGCCCCACGCCCTGGCGGCGGGAAGCGCCATCCCGCGGAAACGGCAATTCGTCACACAGCCGGTGGCGCAGCGTCGCCCTGTACCCACAATGGGATCATCCATCCAGATAGGGCGTCATCACACATGCGAATTACCCGAACCGCCTCTGCCTGCGCGCTGCTGCTCTCCGCGCACGCCAGCGCCTGCGCCCAGACCGCCACCGAACCCGTGCAGCAGGTCGTCGTCAGCGCGGCCACGATCGACGAACAGCAGCAGCGCGCGCAATCCACCACCACCGCCATCGTCGTCGGACGCGAGGAACTCCTGCGCCAGGGCGACGCCAGCCTGGCCGACGTGCTGAAACGCCAGCCCGGCGTCACCGTGGACGCGACTCCCGGCAGGGACGCCCAGGTCCGGATGCGCGGTCTCGGCAACGGCTACGTCGCCATTTTGCTCAACGGCCTGCCTGCGCCCAGCGGCTTTTCGCTGGAATCGATCAGCCCGGAGCTCATCGAACGCATCGAGATCCAGCGCGCCGCCACCGCCGAGACCAGCAGCCAGGCGGTGGCGGGTTCGATCAACGTCATCATGCGCCGAGCCGGACCGGCCAGGGGCGCGCCCGCAAACGAGATCAAGGCCGGCAGCGCCTTCCTGCGCGGCCACGCGGCTCCCCAGCTGCTGGCCCGGCACAGCGGCAGGCGCGGCGCGCTCGCCTATACCCTGGCGGCGACGCTCAAGCGCACCGTGAACCCGATCGAGGCCCGCAGTACCGAGGAGGGAACGGCGCCGGCCTTGCTGCGCCACACGGATTGGACCGATCACCTGGTCGAGGACGTCGCGGAACTGGCGCCGCGCCTTTCCTGGCAGCCCAGCGCCGCCGACAGCATCACTTCGCAGAGCTATGTGCGCCGGCGCCACATCCACAACGTCAAGCGCGAAAGCGAAACCCTCGAGGGGGGCGCGCCGACGGCCTTCCCGCATAACCGGCAGCGTTTCGAGACGCGCCCGCTGCACCTCTACGCCGACCTGGCCTGGACCCGCAAGTTCGAGGGCGGCGCCCGCTTGAGCACCAAGCTGGCGGGCTTTCACATGCGGCGCGAGGCCGACTTCGTGTTCCTCGGCATGGACGGCCAGGACCGGCTGCGCGCATCCCATCTGGTCGCCTCCGGCCCGGTCGAGCGCGAATGGACCTTCAGCGGCAGCTGGCGCCGGCCGCTGTGGGGCAGCCACTCCCTGGCCGCCGGCTGGGAGTTCGGGCGCAAGGACCGCAGCGAATACCGGCGCGAACGGCGCCTGGATGCCGCAGGCAGCCAGTTCTACACCAGCGACGAGGATTACTTCGCCGAAGTCGACCGGAGCGCCTTCTTCGTCCAGGACGAATGGGACATGGGCGCCGACTGGTCGGCCTACATCGGCCTGCGCCGCGAAGACCTGCGCACGACGGGCCAGGGCAATGCGGCGGCCCCGGTCGATGTCGACGCGGGCGCCTGGAGCCCGGTCTTCCAGCTGCTCTTCAAGCCGCGGCAAAAACAAGGTGATACCGGATCGCGCGACCAGTTCCGCTTCGCACTCGGCCGCACGTACAAGGCGCCGAGCATCGTCCAGCTCATGCCGCGCCGCTACACTGTCGACAACAACAACAGCGCCACCAACCCGGACCTGCAGGGCAATCCGGACTTGCGGCCCGAACTCGCGACGAGCGTGGACCTGGCCTGGGAGCGCTATCTTGGCAAGGCGGACATGGTCAGCGTCAGCGCCTACCACAAGCGCATCCGCGACATCATCCTGACCCGCATCGCCCTGCAGGGCGGCGCGTGGACCGCCACGCCGGACAACCACGGCGGCGCGACCGCGCGCGGCCTCGAATTCGAAGGCCGCATCGCGCGCGGGCCGCTGGCGGCGCGCGTCAACCTGGCGCGCAACTGGTCGCGCCTGGACAGCGTCCCTGGCCCGGACAACCGTATCGAGGACCAGCCGGCATGGAGCGGCAATCTCGGACTGGACTTCAGTGCGCCCTCCAGCCGCCTGGAGGCCGGCGGCACCTTCAGCTACCGCGGCACGGTCGCCAGCCGCGCCGGCAGCCCGGTCTTCAGCCTCGACGCCCCGCGCCGCCAGCTCGACCTGTACGCGCTCTGGAAGTTCGACGCCCAGGCGCGGCTGCGCCTGGCCCTGTCCAATCTCGGACAGCGCAGCTACCGGGAACGCCTCGTTTACGAGGCTGCGGCGCCGCTGGCGCGTACGAGCCTGTACCAGGTGCGCCCGACCGTGCGCCTGGTGTGGGAACAGTCCCTGTGACGATTGGGCCGCTTCGTCCTGCAGCGCACTTGCTCTGAATGTAAAATGGGCCGTTTGGCGCGAGCCCGCCGTGGAACATTCAGAATTGACGAGGAAGCGATGAAGAAGCAAGCAGCCGTGTTGGCGATGTCGTTGGTGGCCGGCGCGGCCACCGCCCAGGAAGTGGTGAAGATCGGCCATGCGGCCGCCGTGACGGGCCCGGTGGCCTACTTCGGCAAGGATACCGAGAACGGCGCCCGCATGGCGATCGAGGCGCTCAACGCCCGGGGCGTGACGATCGGCGGCAAGAAGGTGAGCTTCCAGCTGATGGCGGAAGACGACGGCGGCGACCCGAAGCAGGCGACCACCGTGGCGCAGAAGCTGGCCGACGCGAAGATTCACGGCATGGTGGGCCACGAGACCTCGGGCACCACGATTCCCGCGTCCAAGATCTACCACACGGCCGGCATCCCGCAGATCTCGCCCTCGACCACCGGTCCGAAGTACACCCAGCAGGGCTTCAACACCACCTTCCGCGTGGTGGCCAACGACATCCAGCTCGGCCAGGCGCTGGGCCGCCACGCCGTGGCCGAAATGAAGGCGCGCCGCGTCGCCGTGGTGGACGACCGCACCGCCTATGGCCAGGGCCTGGCGCTCGAGTTCTCGCGCAGCCTGCAGAAGCAGGGCGGGACGGTGGTGGCCAAGGAGTTCACCCACGACAAGGCGACCGATTTTTCCGCCATCATCACGCGCATCCGCGCATCCAAGCCTGACCTGGTCTTTTTTGGGGGCATGAGCGCCACCGCCGGCCCGATGCTGCGCCAGATGAAGCAGCTCGGCATGAACGTGCGCATGATCGGCGGCGACGGCATCTGCTCGGACGAGATCCACAAGCTCTCCGGCGGCACCATGCTCGATAACCAGGTCGTGTGCGCGGAAGCGGGCGGGGTGCAGGGCGAAGCGCGCGCCGCGCTCGACAAGTTCCGCGCCGATTACAGGAAGCGCTTCGGCATCGACGTGCAGATCAATGCGCCCTACGCCTATGACGCGGTGATGACGATGGCCGAGGCGATGGTCAAGGCCGGCTCTTACCAGCCGGCGAAATACCTGCCGGTGCTCGCGAACATCCAGTACAGGGGCGTGACCGGACCGATCGCTTTCGATGCGCGCGGCGACATCAAGGACGGCACCATCACCCTGTACACCTTCAAGGGCGGCAAGCGGTCGCTCCTGATGGTCACCAAGTAAGGAGCGCGCCATGGCCGACGAAGACCGCGTCACGCCCGATGCCTTCGCCGCTCTGCAGGCCCGGTTCGGCCAGCAGTCGAAGAAGGCGCAGGCCTACTACACCGTCATGCATGCGGCGCGCGGCGCCTTGAAGAACGACGAGGCGGCGAGCGGCTGGATGGAAGCACCGCTCGCGGCGCTGGGCGGCAAGTCGCCGGCGCAGGCCGTGGCCGAAGGCCGGGTCGAGGAGGTGCTGGTCCATGCGCGCGCGCTGTAAGGCGCTGCTGCCGCTGGCGGCGCTCGCCGGGGCGCTGCTGTCCGCTACGGTAGCGGCGGCGGAACCTGCCACCCTCATCTACGCGGGCCGCGTCTTCGACAGCGAGGGCGGGCGCATGCTGGGTCCGCGCCTGATCCTGGTGCAGGACGGCAGGATCGCGGAGATCGGCACGGCGATCGCCGTGCCGCCGGGAACGCGGCGCATCGACCTGCGCGCCTACACGGTGCTGCCGGGACTGATCGAATCCCACGCCCACCTGCTGATGGACGCTTCCGCGCCCCCGGCCGCGGCGGGAGAGTCGCTGCGCGCCCTGCGCGGCGCGGGGCATGCGCGCCGCTATCTCGAGGCCGGCTACACGAGCGTGCGCAATCTCGGCAAGGCGGGACGCTATGCCGACGTGGCGCTCAAGCGGGCGATCGAGGAGGGCAGCGTGCCCGGTCCGCGGCTGTTCGTGTCCGGTCCCGCGCTGGCGCCCGGCGCCGCGGGCGGCGACGAACGCAACGTGCGCAGAGCGGATGACGCGCGCGCCGCGGTGCGCGAACATGCCCGGGAGGGCGTCGACCTGATCCGCATCGACGCCAACGGCGTGGATGAGGCCACCATGTCGCTCGAGGAAATGCAGGCGGCGGTGGGCGAAGCCCGTGCGGCAAAGCTGAAGGTCACGGCCTATGCCACGAGCGACGCGGCGATCGCGCGGGCGCTCGAAGCCGGCGTCGACGCCATCGAACATGGCGAGGCCGCATCGAACGACACACTGCACAGGATGCGCCAGGAGTCGGTGCCCATGGTGCCGCTCCAGCCCTTCGGCGAGCGCCTTCGGCAGGCCCGGGCCGCCGGGGTGACGCTCGCCGCGGGTTCCGACGCCGGCGCCCAGCCGCAACGGGGCGACGCCGCCCGGCGCGCCCTGCTGGCCTGGGTCGAGGCGGGGCTGGCGCCGCGCGACATCCTGCAGGCCGCCACCATCAACGGCGCGCGCCTGCTCGGCGTGCCGGGGCTGGGCGTGATCGAGGCAGGCGCCCACGCCGACATCATCGCCGTCCAGGGCGACCCGATGGTCGACCTGGAGGCCTTGACGCGGGTGGTCTTCGTCATGAAGGGCGGCCAGCCGGTGCGCGCACCAACTCCCTGAAGCGCCCTAGAGAACGCCGAGCACCAGCAGCACCAGCAGGGTCAGCACGGCCGACACCAGGATCGAGCCCAGGCAACCCAGCTTGTTCGAGAAGAACAGGAACATCAGTCGCCCGGTCCTTCTCCCGGCATGGTGTCCGCCATCAGCCGCAGCTCTTCAGGCGTGAGCTCTTCCGGTTTCTTGTCCTTCAAGCCGTCGACATCCTCGGCCTTTGTACCATCGCGCTGCGCGTCGGCGTGCTTTCCCCGCGCTTGCGGCGCCTTGTGTCGATTGTCCATGAGTGGCTCCCGATTGTCTGAGACAGGATTCGGGAACAGTGTGGCACAGAGCCGCACCGCGCGGCGTCCGCCTCAGGCCGGTCTTTCCCGGCGTGCGGCACGGTCGAGCGCGCGCCCGACGCTGGCCGCAAGCTCGGCCAGCTGGAAAGGCTTGCGCAGCAGGATGTCGCTGCCGAGCACCTGGTCGATCGCGTGCATGTCCGCGTAGCCGGTGGCGATGATCATCGGAATGCCGGGGAAGATCGCGCGCGCCTGCTGCATCAGCTCGGCTCCGGTGATGCCCGGCATCAGGTAGTCGGTGATCACGAGGTCGGGGCAGTCGCGCCGCAGCGCAAGCAGTCCCGTTTCGCCATCCGCGGCCTGGGTGACGGTATGGCCGAAGGCCTCGAGCGCCGATACCATCGATTCGCGCACGAAGTTGTCGTCCTCGACCACCAGGATGCGGGCGCCGGCTACCGGCTGGACCGGTGCGGAGGCAGGCACGGGCGCCGCCGCCAGGTCCCCGTCCCAGGCGCGCAGCCAGATCTCGACGGTGGCGCCGGCGCCGGGTTCGCTCAGGATGCGCGCGGCGCCGCCGGACTGGCGCGCCATGCCGTAGACCTGGCTCAGGCCGAGGCCCGTGCCCTTGCCGACCGCCTTGGTGGTGAAGAAGGGTTCGAACACCTTGGCGACCAGCTCGGCCGACATGCCCGGACCGTTGTCGGCGACCGCGATGCGCACGTAGTCGCCGGGTGGAAGCAGGCCCTCGGGCGGCCGTGCGGGACCTGCGTGGAAGCACAGTTCGCCGCCGCCGTCCATGGCGTCGCGCGCATTGATGGCCAGGTTCAGCAGCGCCATCTCCATCTGGTTGGCGTCGGCCATCACCAGGGGACAGTCCGGCTCGACCGCGAAACGCAGGCGGATGCGCGAACCCAGCGAGGTGGCGACCAGTTCGCGCACACCGTCGAACAGCGCGCCGACTTCGGACTGGCGCAGGTCGAGGTTCTGGTTGCGGGCGAAGGCCAGCAGCTGGCTGGTCAGCTTGCCGCCGCGCTGGCAGGCGCGCCGCGCCACCTCGGCGCGCTGCTTCGCCACCTCGTCCTTCGACAGCAACAGGATCAGGTCCATGCTGCCCTGGACCACATTGAGCAGGTTGTTGAAATCGTGGGCGATGCCGCCGGTCAGGCGGCCGACCGCCTCCATTTTCTGGAACTGCACCATGGCCTGCTGAACCCGCTCGCGCTCGATCACCTCGTTCATCAGGCGGTCGTTGGCCTGGGCCAGGGCGCGGGTACGCTCCTCGATGCGCGATTCAAGGGTCTCGTTCAGGCTGAGCAGCGCGTCCTGGCTGTGCTGGAGACTGGCGGCGGTACGTTCGCGCTCGGCCAGCAGGTCGCGCGCCTGGTACTGGCGGCGGCGCGCGCGCAGCGCGGACGTGGCGGCGCTGCGCAGGGTCTGGGCGTTCAGCGGGCGCTCCAGCAGGATGATGTTGCCCAGCTGCTCGAGGCGCGCGCGGGCGTCGTCGGCCGGCAGGCCGATCAGCTTGGCGAGCAGGAGCACGAAGGGAAAATCGGACCATGGCTCCTGACGCCCGAGCCAGGCATGCAGGCGCGCCGCATCGATGCCGTTCAGCGCTTCTTCCGCGACGATGGCGGTGCCGGCGCCTTCCTCGATGGCGGCGGCGAGCGCGGCGAAGTCGCGCACGATGGTGCAGGCGCCGTCGTCGCGCGCCAGCACCGAGCACATGACTTCGGCGTCGCGCCCCTGGGGCGCGAGGATCAGGATGCGGTCGTCGTGGGGACTAGCTGTCCGCATGCGGCGTGCTTGCCATCATCGGCGTCGCGCCGCGGTAGCTCGGCAGGCCGGAGAGGACGCCGTCGAAGCCTTCGAGAGGCGGTCCGACCCGCACGCCTTCGCGGCCCAGCTGCAGTTCGTGAATGGTGAGCGCATGCTCGGCGGCGCGGCTCTTGATGACGGTGATGGCGCGCCGCAGGCGGCCGTTCGACTCGAAGAAGCGCATCAGGAGCGTGCTGTCGCTCAGGTAGCTCAGGTCGACGTCCGACTTCACCTCGCCCACCATGCCGTGCTGGCCCAGCACCAGCACCGTGGTGACGCCCTGCTGGTTCAGGTAGGAGAGCAGTTCGTGCATCTGCAGGATCAGGTACTGCTCGCCCGGCATGGCCTGCAGGTAGGCGTTCAGGCTGTCGATCACGATGAAGCTCATGCCGCGCTGTTCGACGGAGTCGCGCAGTTTCTGGGCGAATTCACCGGGCGAGAGCTCGGCCGGGTCGATGTGGTGGATGGCGAGCTGTCCGCTGTCGACGAAGGGGCGCATGTCCATGCCGAGCGCCGTGCTGCGCGCGAAGAAGGTGGACAGGCCCTCGTCGAACAGGTAGAAGGCCGCTCTTTCGCCGCGTTCCAGGGCCGACAGCAGGCAGCGGGTCGACACGGTGGTCTTGCCGATGCCGGACGGCCCGACGATCAGGGTATTGGTGCCGCGCACCAGACCGCCGCCGAGCAGCGCGTCGATGCCGTCGGAGCCGGTGGGGTGCACGGCCGGCTTGAAGTCGCGCAGGTGTTCGGCCGCCACCAGGCGCGGGAACATCGTGATGCCGCCGGTATCGAGGACGTAATCGTGGTAGCCGCCGCGGAAGCGGATGCCGCGCATTTTAATGATGTTCACGCGCCGGCGCTCCTTGCCGAATTCCTTGGCGATCTGCTCGAGGCTGATGACGCCGTGGGCGATGCTGTGCAGGTGCTGGTCCGACTGGCTGGTCTTGTCGTCGAGTAGAAGGACGGTGCAGGCGCGCGCGGAAAAGAACTGCTTCAGGGCCAGGATCTGGCGGCGGTAGCGCAGCGGGTTCTGCGCCAGCAGGCGCATCTCCGACAGGCTGTCGAACACGACCCGTACCGGCCTGACGTCGTCGACCTTGCTCATGACGTCGCGGGTCGTCTCCCCCAGTTCGATCTCGGAAGGGTGGAACACCGACTGCTGGGCGTCGATGTCGAGCGCCGTCTCGCCGGCCAGTTCGAACACGGCCAGCGCATCGATCGACCAGCCATGGCTGGCTGCCACGGCCGCCAGTTCGTCCGCCGTCTCCGAGAGGGTGATGTACAGCCCCGCTTCGCCTTTGGCCGCGCCGTCGAGCAGGAATTGCAGGCCGAGGGTGGTCTTGCCGGCGCCGGGCGAGCCTTCCACGAGGTAAACACGCTGCGGCGTCAGTCCGCCGCCGAGGATGTCGTCGAGACCCGGAATGCCGGTGGAGATGCGGGAGGATACTGCAGTATGCATGGAACGGCCTATGGATGCCGCAGCTCGCGGAATTGGTGGGTGGCTGACATCGTGAGAATGGTCAGAGGCATTATACGCAAACCCCAAGGAAGGCACGCTCACGTTCCGGCACGCTTGTTGCAACAAAAAAAGGGTTCCACGGAGGAACCCTTTTTGATGAAGCTGCCTGTGTCAGAAGCGGTGCGCCAGGCGTGCGAACCAGGCCGCGCCGTTCAGGCCGAACTGCACGCTTTCGTAATGGAAACCGTTATCGGTCTCGTTCGGATCCTGGCGCGTCGGCTTCACGTTGAAGATATTGGTGCCGCCCACGGTGAACCTGGTTTTCTCGGTAAAGGCCCAGGTGAAGGACAGGTCGGCCGAGGTCTTGGCCTTGTAGTACTGGTTCGGCACCGGCGGGCCCGAGAAGGTGCCCAGGGTCTGCGGGCCGAAGTGGACGATGCGCAGCCCGGTTTCCAGCTTGCCGATGGTATGGTCGAAGCCCAGCGTGGCCTTGCGGCGCGGCGCGCCTTCCTCGATGAAAAGGCGCTCGCGCTCGGACAGCAGCACATCCTCGAAGCCGGCCAGGCTGCTGGGCGCATGCACGCCGGTGACTTCGGTCTTGCCGAAGTTCAGGGCCAGGAAAGCGTTCAGCTTGCCGGCGCCCAGGTCCATGCGGTGCGACATGGTGATGTCCAGGCCTTGCGTCTTGGTGTCGACCGAGTTCACGAAGAACTGGGCCTGGCCCACGCCCAGCTGTTGCAGGGTGGCGCCCAGCGCCGGGTAGTTGTCGGCGTCGAAACGCCCCGACAGCACGATGCGGTCGTCGATGTCGATGCGGTAGAGGTCGGCCGTGACCGAGGTCGCCTGCGTCGGGGTGAAGGTGACGCCGAACGTGAAGCTCTTCGACTGCTCGTCCTTCAGCTGCGGGATGCCTGCGGCGTTCGCCACGCGGCCGCCGGTCGGCGCCAGCACTACGTCGAGCGGCTGGCCGCTGACGAAGTCGGTGAAGGTCGAGGAGAACCAGGCCTGCTGCAGCGATGGCGCGCGGAAGCCCGTGCTCGCGGAACCGCGCAGCAGCACCATTGGATCGATACGATATGCGCCGGCCAGCTTGCCGGTGGTGGTCGAGCCGAAGTCGGAATAGCGTTCGTGGCGCAGCGCGGTCTGCAGCTTGAAGCGGTCCGTCAGGTCGGTCTCGATGTCGAGGTAGGCGGCGCTCGAGTGGCGGTCGGCGTCAGTCTGGTCGCCCGGCTGGAAGCCCGGGAAGCCCTGGCTGCCTGCATTGCCGCCCACGCCGACGCCGTCGGCGTCGATCCAGGAACCGGTTTCGCCGGCGAAGATCTGGTAGTTCTCGCGGCGGTGCTCGAAGCCGAAGGCCACGTTCATGCCGTTCGCGATGCCGTTGAAGAAGCGCGAGAAGTCCAGGTTGGTGGTCGCCTGGCGGAAGGAGAAGCCGCCGGCATCGAAGGCGCTTGCGCTGGTGGCCGGGCGGCCGGCCAGCAAGTTCTGGTTCGCGATCGAGGCGTTGAGCGTGTTCGCGATGGTGTACATCAGGCGGTTGTAGCCGTAGGTCTGCGACAGGTCGGCATTCCATTCGCCCAGCTGCCAGCGGAAGCCCACGGTGCCCCATCGGTCGTCGACGTCGCCGTTGATGAAGGGAACGAAGCCGTTCGGATACATGGCGGCGGAGTTGCGCGAGGGGATATCCTCGGACCCGATGCCTTCGCGCGCCCAGGCGGCCGAGGAAGCATCGCGGCGCTGCGCGCCGGCGGTGAAGTACAGCTTGCCCGGGCCCGCCGGGAATTCGCCGTTCAGGTAAACGGTCTGGTTCTGCGACTTGGTGTCGCCGATGATGCGCGGGCTGTCGGCGTCGGCGCGGTTGGAGCGGCCGCGGTCATAGTATTCGCCGGTGATGCCCAGCACGCCGCCGCCCACGGCCACGCCGCAGTAGGCCGAGGCCAGCCAGTTCTCGCCGTCGCCTTCGGTGTACTGGCCGTAGCCCAGCACCGATTCGCAGCCCAGGGTTTTCTTGAGTTCGATATTGATCACCCCCGCGATCGCATCCGAGCCGTATTGCGCGGCGGCGCCGTCGCGCAGCACCTGCACGTTACGGATCGCCATCAGCGGGATCGCGTTCATGTCGGTGCCGGTGTTGCCGCGGTTGCGCGCGCCGAACAGGTTGACCAGGGCGACCGTGTGGCGGCGCTTGCCGTTCACCAGCACCAGGGTCTGGTCCGAACCGAGGCCGCGCAGGGCGGCCGAGTCGACCAGGTCGGCGCCGTCCGCGCCGGTCTGGCGGGTCGAGTTGAAGGACGGGGAGACGTTGTTCAGGACCTGGGCCAGGTCGAACTGGCCGCCCTGTTCGGTGGCCTTGGTCATCGGGATGAAGTCGACCGGGACCGCGGTGTCGGTGGACGAGGCGTTACCGACGCGCCGCGAGCCGACCACGCTCACGCTCGGGATGACCTGGTTCTGGGCCGTCGGCGCGCTGGGGGCGTCCGTGGTCTGCGCCTGCGCGGCGGGGGCGAAAGCGAGGGCGCTCCCATACAGGGCGAGCAGTACGGAATGCGGCAACAGTCTCAGTTTGAACACGGACATCTCCAAGGGCAAAATTGCATATTAATCAAATTTGTTTATACCCAAGGTGGTCTTGTATTAATAACGCAACATTGTCATTACATAGTCAAAATTCATGGGTTCTACGGAACAAAAAACCGCGGCGCCGGGAGACCGGGGCCGCGGTTTGCATGGATAGGGAGGCGATCAATGCTTCTTGTTGTCTTCCTTCGGCCAGGCGACGCCGGTCCAGGCGGCGTTCATCGACTGCTGGGTGGCGTTCGGCTTGTCCAGGGTCTTGACCTTGGCCTTGCCCTTCGCCTGCTGCACCGGGGTGACCGGCAGTTCGACCAGCTCGTCGCGGCGGAACAGGTGGACCTTGAACGGGCCGGATTTCGACAGCGACATCTTGTCGCCGATGTCCTTGGCCGACACGCGCAGGCCGTTCACCGCCAGCAGGGTGTCGCCCGAAACCACGCCGGCCTTCCATGCCGGGCTGTCGCGCTCGACGACGGTGACGACGGCCGGGTCGCTGCCTTCACGCAGGGTCCAGCCGGCCCACCATTCGGTCTTCTGTTCCTGGTCCTTCGGCACGTCGATCAGCTTCTGCAGGCCGACCTGGGCCAGCAGGGTGTCGAAGGGGATCTCGGCGGTGCCGTCCACGTACTGGCTCCACCAGCCGCTCCAGTCCTGGCCGCTCACGCTGCGCAGCGCGGCAAGGACGGCCGGCACGTCGTAGCCGCCCTGGGCGGTCGAGTGCTTCTCGAACAGGATGCGGTGCACGTCTTCCAGGCCCTTTTTCGCATTGGTCTGGCGGCGCAGCTCGATGTCCATCATCAGGGCCAGCAGCTGGCCTTTCGAATAGATGTTGACCGAGGCGTTGCGGGCGCGCTCGCCGCCGACCGCGATCCACTCGTCGAAGCTGGAATCGGCGGCGCTCTGCTGGAAGCGGCCCGGCTGGTGCTGGTAATCGTCGATCAGCTTGGCGTATTCCTCGTAGAACTCGTCGCGCTTGACCAGGCCGGCGCGCAGCACGATCAGCTCTTCGAAGTAGGAGGTGTGGCCTTCGGCGACCCACAGCAGGCGGTTGTAGTTCTCGTTCTGGTAGTCGTAGGGGACCATCTCCTTCGGACGGTAGGCCTTGACGTTCCAGGTGTGATAGAACTCGTGGGCGGCCACGCGCAGGAAGCCCTGGTATTGCTTGCGCGGCGCGAAGGTCCAGCGCGGTTTCTGGATCACGGTGGAGTTGGCGTGCTCGGTGGCGCCGCCGGCGCCGTCGGTCGCGTGGACGATGAAGAGGTAGCGCTGGAAGGGATACTTGCCGTCGTAGAGCTTCGCCGTTTCATGGACGATCTTTTTCAGATCCAGCATCATCTGCTTGCCGTCGTGGTTGCCGCGGCCCCAGATGGCGAGTTCGATGGTGCGGCCATCGACCTTATCGGTGTAGAACTCGTGCAGGCCGGTCTCGATCGGCGCGTCGATCAGCACGTCGTAGTCGGCGGCGACGAAGCAGTGGTCGCAGTTCCCCGCATCCATGCCCGAACGCGACTTCCAGCCCTGCGGCACGTCCAGCTTGACGTTGACCTTCTCCTTGCGGAAGGGCGCCGCGTAGACGAACACGCCGCTGGCGTCCAGGTAGGCGTGGGTGTCGTCGATGTGGCGGGTGCGCTCGCCCAGGGTGTTCGCATACAGCTCGTACTGCACGGTGACCGCGTCGCCCGGTTTCGTCTTGACCTGCCAGGTGCCCTTGTCGGTCTTCTCCACCGGCAGCGCCGCGCCCTTGGCGTCGAAGGCCTTGAACAGGCGCACGCCGTTGGCCAGGTTCAGCATGTTGTAGCGGCCGGTGCGCCAGTTCGGCATCGAGACGTCCAGCGTGGTGCCGGTGGCGGCCGGGAAGGTGGCGCGCACTTCGGCCAGGTGCTGGGCGGCGTCGGTGATCTTCAGCTGGTAGTCGACGTCGGCGCGCGCGGTGGCGCTGGCGCCGAGCAGAAGGGGAGCGAACAGCGCGGGGAGGGCATAGGCAAGGAAGGTAGGTTTCATCTCTGCGGTCTGGTATGCGCCCGGGATAGGCGCTTTATTGTGCGCGAAAGTGTATACCAGCTTGTCGGGGGAGAACAGCCAAATTTCCCTGTAAGTACGGGCGGCGTTGCGGATTCAGCATGCGGCGAAGGAGGTCACGACGGCCGCCGTTTCGGCGCGTCCGCCCACCAGGATGGCGCCGTCTTCGATGCGGGTGGCGATCAGGCAGGACTGGCTTGTGGCGCGCCCCTGCAGCAGCACGAGTCCTTGCCCGAGCAGGGCCGTGAGCGCACCGGCGGCGACGCCGGTGGCCGCGTCTTCGAGCAGCGGGTCGAGGTGGTTGAAGTTGCGGCCCTCGAAGCGCCCGTCGGGAAGGCGGCACCAGGCATAGATGCCGTTGACGCCCGCTTCCTTGCCCCAGGCCGTGATGGCTTGCAGGTCGGGGCGCAGGCCGTGCAGGGTGGCGGCGTCCGGCACTTCGACCAGCAGCTTGGGGCTGCCGATCGAGGCCACGCGCGGCATCGACGCGGGCGTCAGGCCCGGCATGGCGAGCAGGCGCGCGGGCAGGCCTGCTTCGAGCGCGGGCTGGGTCACGTCCTGCGCCTGCAGCCGGATGAAGAAGGACTCGCCATCGCGCACGAGTTCCAGCCGCTGGCCACGCATCGCCGTCCTCACCGCGAGCAGGGGCGCACCGGGCTGGCGCGCGAACAGCACATGGGCCACGGCCAGCGTCGCGTGCAGGCACAGGGGGCTGCGTGTGTGGGGATAGTAGAAGTCGACGACGTCGCCATCCAGGAAGACGCAGGTGGTGTTGCGGGAGCGGGCGAAGGCGCGGCGCGCTTCTTCGCCGGACGCGTCGCCTTCGATGACGAGGGCCGGATTGCCGTCGCCCGGGCGCTCCCCGAAACACTTCAATGCATGGACCTGCATGACTTCTCCTTGTTGTGCGACGCGCGTCGGTTATACTGTGTTTTTATACAGTATTGCTGCTTTCGATTGCATTGTAGTCCCTTTGTTCCAGCCTTGCCGATGACCGACCCGCTCCAGCCGCCCAACCAGGTTTTGCCTCCCTATGCGGAGCTGTTCTGCCTGTCGAACTTCTCTTTCCTCGAAGGGGCGTCGCATGCGGAGGAGCTGGTGGCGCGGGCGGTGCAGCTCGATTATTTCGCGCTGGCGCTCACCGACGAATGCTCGCTGGCCGGCGTGGTGCGCGCTCATGCCGAGGCGAAGAAGGCCGGCCTGCCCCTGGTGATCGGCGCCCACTTCCACCTGAAGAACCGCGACGGCAGCCCGGCCCTGTCCCTGATCCTGCTGGCCCAGAACCGCAACGGCTACGGCAACCTCGCCGAGTTCATCACCCTGGGCCGCACCCGCGCCGAGAAGGGCACGTATTTCCTGACACCCGGCGACCTGGCCGACCCCGCGCCGGAGTATGCCCACCTGAAGCACATGCCCGACTGCCTGGCGATCCTGCTGCCGGCCTATCCCGGCCACGAGGCCCAGGACGTGGACCGCCTGCACGCGCAGGCCGCCTGGGTCGCGAATACCTTTCCGGGCCGCGCCTGGCTCGGCCTGACCCTGCTGCACCGCGCTTTCGACGAGGCCCACCGCGCCACGGTGGAAGAGGTGGGCTGGCAGCACGGCCTGCCGATCACGGCGCTCGGCCACGTGGTGATGCACGTGCGCTCGCGCAAACCCCTGCAGGACACGCTCACCGCCACGCGCCTGAAGAAACCGGTGGCCGAATGCGGCTACGGCCTGGCGCAGAACGCCGAGCAGCACCTGCGCGCGCGCCTGCGCCTGGCGAACATCCATTCGCGCGAGGCCCTGGCCGAGACGGTGCGCATCGCGCGCCTGTGCACCTTCTCGCTCGACGAGCTGCGCTACGAATACCCGGACGAGGTGGTCCCGCCCGGCCACGACGCCACCAGCTACCTGCGCCTGGAAACCTATATCGGGGCGCACCGGCGCTTCCGCGATGGCATTCCCGCCAGGGTGCAGGCCCAGATCGAGCACGAGCTGCTACTGATCGCCGAGATGAAGTACGAGCACTACTTCCTCACCGTCTACGACATCGTGCGCTTCGCGCGTTCCCAGCACATCCTCTGCCAGGGACGCGGCTCGGCCGCCAACTCGGCGGTGTGCTACTGCCTCGGCATCACCGAGGTCGACCCGGCGCGCGCCAGCCTGCTGTTCGAGCGCTTCATCTCCAGGGAGCGCAACGAGCCGCCCGACATCGACGTCGATTTCGAGCACCAGCGGCGCGAGGAAGTCATCCAGTACATCTACGCGAAATACGGACGCGAGCGGGCGGCACTGGCCGCGGTGGTGATCAGCTACCGTCCCAAGAGCGCGCTGCGCGACAGCGGCCGCGCGCTCGGCATCGACCTGGCCATCGTCGAGAAGGTGGCCAAGACCCACCACTGGTTCGACAGCCGCGCCGATCTGCTGGGCCGCCTGGCCGAGGCGGGACTGGACCCCGAATCGCGCCTGGCGCAGCAGTGGGCGACATTGGCCGAGAAGCTGCTGAACTTCCCGCGCCACCTGTCCCAGCACCCGGGCGGCTTCGTCATCGCGCGCGGCAAGCTCTCGCGCCTGGTGCCGATCGAGAACGCGACCATGGCGGAGCGCAGCGTGATCCAGTGGGACAAGAACGACCTCGAGGAACTCGGCCTGATGAAGGTCGACGTGCTGGCCCTGGGCATGCTGTCGATGATGCGGCGCGGCCTGGAGCTGGTGGGCCAGCGCCACGGCAACCTGTTCGAGATGCAGGACATCCCGGCCGACGACACCGCCACCTACGACATGATCTGCGCGGCCGATACCGTGGGCGTGTTCCAGATCGAGTCGCGCGCCCAGATGAGCATGTTGCCGCGCATGCGGCCGCGCCGCTTCTACGACCTCGTCATCGAGGTGGCGGTGGTGCGCCCGGGGCCGATCCAGGGCGGCATGGTCCACCCCTACCTGCAGCGGCGCCAGGG
Organism: Massilia sp. BKSP1R2A-1; assembly: GCF_050586525.1. Lineage (NCBI taxonomy): Bacteria > Pseudomonadati > Pseudomonadota > Betaproteobacteria > Burkholderiales > Oxalobacteraceae > Massilia > Massilia sp. BKSP1R2A-1. The sequence continues at coordinate 142,517 of NZ_JBOBRE010000008.1, forward strand.
CTTCGAGCCGGTCGTGTATCCGAGTCCGGAGATGAAGGTCGCCCTGGAGCGCACCCTGGGCGTGCCGATCTTCCAGGAGCAGGTGATGCAGGTGGCCATCCTCGGCGCCGGCTTCACGCCGGGCGAGGCCGACCAGCTGCGCCGCGCGATGGCGGCCTGGAAGCGCAAGGGCGGGCTCGAAAAATACTACGAGCGCATCGTGAAGGGCATGCTGGAGCGCGGCTACACGCTGGAATTCGCCGAGGCCATCTTCAGCCAGATCCAGGGCTTCGGCGAATACGGTTTTCCGGAATCGCATGCGGCCAGCTTCGCCCTGCTGGCCTATGCCAGCTCCTGGCTCAAGTGCCACGAGCCGGCGGCTTTCCTGTGCGCGCTGCTCAACAGCCAGCCGATGGGCTTCTACAGCCCTTCGCAGCTGGTGCAGGACGCGCGCCGCCACGGCATCGAGGTGCGCCCTTGCGACGTCACCATCAGCGGCTGGGACTCGACCCTGGAAGAGCTGGACCCGGTCGACCGCTCGCGCCAGCCCGCGGTGCGGCTCGGGCTATCGCTGCAGCGCGGCCTGAAGCAGGAGGCGGCAAGCCGCATCGAGGATGCGCGCGCCATCCGGCCTTTCGAGAGCGTGGCCGACCTGGCGCGCCGGGCCAACCTGGATCGCGCCGACCTGCAGGTGCTGGCGGCCGCGAATGCCCTGCGTTCGCTGGCGGGACACCGGCGCGAAGCCCTGTGGCAGGCGGTGGGCGCGGTGCCCGACCGCGACCTGCTGCGCCCGACCACGCCGCAGGAGGAGACGCCGATATTGGCGGCGCCGTCCGAGGCCGACGAGATCGTGGGCGACTACCGCTCCCAGGGATTGACGCTCGGCCGCCATCCGCTGGCGCTGCTGCGCGAAGGCCTGCTGGCCAGGCGCTTCATGCCGGCCTCGATCCTGATGGATTACCAGAACGGCCAGCTGGCGCGCGCCTGCGGCCTGGTGACGGTGCGCCAGCGGCCCGGCACCGCCAAGGGCGTGCTCTTCATGACCATCGAGGACGAGACCGGGAACGTCAATGTGATCGTCTGGCCGACCCTGGTGGAGCAGCAGCGGCGCGAGGTGCTGAACGCACCGCTGCTCGGGGTGTATGGGGTGTGGCAGCGCCAGGGCGAGGTCCGCCACCTGGTGGCCAAGCGCCTGGTCGACATGTCGCACCTGCTGGGCAAGCTGCGGGCGCCGAGCCGCGATTTCTGCTGATGCCTGCGGCTTTGCCGCTTCTCAAAACATGACAGCCAGAGCGCAGCTAGATTGGCTGCTTGCAAGCGGCAAGCGGAGGAAACAGCATGATCAGGCGCTACTACATCACGCTTGGCGCGCAGACCACGGCCGGCGGCACGGTGATCTCGGCCAGCCATGGCGACCGCATCGACGGTGTCCCCATAGCGCTCGAGGGGGACAAGGTGCGCTGTCCCGCCTGCGATGCGGAGGGGGTCATCGCCCTTGACGGGCCACGCCTGCGCGAGACCCTGGACGGCAGGGAAGTCGCCCTGGGCGACGATCTCTGCCTGTGCGGCTGCAGCCCTGCGCCGCGCCTGCTGGCCGGCCAGGCCATCGCCTGCCAGCTGGTCGACGCGGCGCAGGCCTAGTTTCAGGACGCGAGGCGCAACTGCTGCGCGCCTCGCGCGGGGAGGGCACGCGCCGACGCACCCGTCTCCAGCCGGAACACCGCCAGCGCCTGCGCCACGCTCTCGGCCTGCTCGGCCAGGGTCGCCGCCGCGGCCGCCGCTTCCTCGACCAGCGCCGCGTTCTGCTGGGTGATGCCGTCGAGCTGGCCCACTGCCTGGTTGACCTGCTTGATGCCGCCGGCCTGTTCATGGGTGGCGGCCGCGATTTCTTCCATCACGCGCTTGACGCTCTCCACCGCGTCCATCACTTCGCCCATGGTCTGGCCGGCCGCCGCGGTGAGGCGGCTGCCGCTGGCGACGGTGGCGATCGAGACGTCGATCAGGCCCTTGATCTCCTTGGCTGCCGCCGCCGAACGCTGCGCCAGGTTGCGCACCTCGCCCGCAACCACCGCGAAGCCGCGCCCCTGTTCGCCGGCGCGCGCCGCTTCGACCGCCGCGTTCAGGGCCAGGATATTGGTCTGGAAGGCGATCCCGTCGATCATGCCGATGATGTCGAGTACCTTGTGTGAGGAGGCGCTGATCGCTTCCATCGTGCTGACCACTTCGCCGACGGTCTCGCCGCCGCGCGTGGCCATGCCGGACGCCCGCAGCGCCAGCTCGTTGGCGGTCTTCACGTTGTCGCTGTTTTGCGCCACGTTCTGGGTCAGCTGCTCCATGCTGGCCGCGGTCTCTTCGAGATTCGAGGCCTGCGATTCGGTGCGGCTGGACAGGTCCATATTGCCGTTGGCGATCTCGCCGGTGGCATGGCGGATCTCGTCGAAGTTGGCGCGCACGTCGCCGATCACGCTGAACAGGTTGACCGAGGTCTGGCGCAGGGCCGCGACCAGCTGGCCCATCTCGTTGTCGGCAACGTGGTCGATGCGGCCGGTCAGGTCGCCGCCGGCCAGACGGCGGGTGAAGTCGGTGGCGCGTTCGAGCGGGCGCAGCACGTTGCGGCGCAGGCTGAGCCAGAGATTGACGACGATGACGAGCGAGACGCCCATCGCCAGCGCGCTCCAGGGCGACAACTGCAGCTGCCAGGCCTGGAGCAGGTTAGCAATCATGACCGCCGACACCAGGCCCATGCCGACGTTGACCTGGGTGCGCAGCGGCAGGCGGCGCAGGCGTGCGAGGCGGCCAAGCAGGCCCGTTTCCCGCACCCGGCCGCGCTGCAGCACCAGCTTGCGCGGGTTGCCGGCCTTGAATTCGGCGTACAGCGCGCCGGCGGCCGTCACCTGCTCGCGCGAGGGCTTGGTGCGCACCGACATGTAGCCGACCGCCTTGCCGTTCTCGATCACCGGGGTGACGTTCGCCATGACCCAGTAGTAGTCACCGTTCTTGCAACGGTTCTTGACCATGCCGCTCCAGGGCATGCCCGCACGGATCGTGGCCCACAGGTCGGCGAAGGCTTCCACCGGCATGTCCGGGTGGCGCACCAGGTTCTGTGGGGCGCCGATCAGCTCTTCCTCGGTGAAACCGCTGACTTCCACGAAGTAGGGATTGGCGAACTGGATGTTACCCTGCAGGTCGGTGGTGGAGACGATGGTCTTGCCTTCCGCGAGGATGACTTCCCTGTCTGTAACTGGCGTATTGAGGCGCATGACTTTTCCTTCTGAATGCGTTAGGGCAGGAGATCATTCTTATGAGAAATTTCGAAGACGAGTATAGCGCCACGCTCAATCCAGTAAAAGTGAAACAATCTTGATTCGCTAAAACGCAACAATTGAAACATGAGTAAATACAGATGACACAAATTGCCTGGGTGGTCATGGGTGTGAGCGGTTCCGGCAAAAGCGAGGTCGGCATGCGCCTGGCAGAGGCGCTCGAAGCAAGCTTCATCGAGGGCGACAGCTTTCATCCGTCCGGGAACCTGGCGAAGATGGCGGCTGGAATCGCACTCGGCGACGACGATCGCCTCGGCTGGCTGCACGTCCTGCGGGCCGAGATCGCGCGGATCTGGGAGGAAGGAAAGCCTGCGGTGCTGGCCTGTTCCGCACTCAAGCGGCGCTACCGCGACATCCTGCGGGCCGGTGGGGGCGAGGTGCGCTTCGTGCACCTCCATGGCGAGCGCGCGCTGATCGCGCGGCGCATGGACGCGCGCACGGGCCACTTCATGCCGGCAGCCTTGCTCGACAGCCAGCTGCGCGACCTCGAACCCCTGCAGCCGGACGAGGCAGGGGTCACGCTCGACGTGCGCGATCCGCCGGACAAGCTGGTCGAGCAGGCCTTGCTGTCCCTGCCGGAGCCCGGTATCGACTAAGTCAATCCCCCCTGCGTGGGGCTGTCTGTCCGGGGCCAGGCCGTATATCGTCATGCATATCGGCCCGTCGCGCCTCCACCGGCGTGGCGTGTCATGGCGCCGGCGCCGCCGGCAGGACAACACGATCGGAGGATAGACCACCATGATGACGGGAACCACCACGCGCGCCGCGATGCTGCTGGCGCTGGCCGTCGCGCTGCCTGCGGGTGCGCTGGCGCAAGACAAATCGCACGGCAACTACATCGAACGGGGCCGCTACCTGGTCAAGGTCGGCGGCTGCAACGACTGCCACACGCCCGGCTACGGCATGAGCGCCGGCCAGGTGCCGGAAAAGGAATGGCTGACCGGCGACTGCCTCGGCTGGCGCGGCCCCTGGGGGACGACCTACCCGACCAATCTGCGCCTGTCGATGAACGCGGTCAAGGAGGACGACTGGATCCGCATGGCGCAGACCATGAAGACGCGCCCGCCGATGCCCTGGTTCACCCTGCACGCGATGGACGAGGAAGACCTGCGCGCGATCTACCGCTATGTGCGCCACCTCGGCAAGGCCGGCAAGCCGGCCCCGGGCTATGTGCCGCCGGAGCGCACCCCGGCCGGCCCCTTCATCCAGTTCCCGGCGCCGCCGAAGTAAGCCTCAGGGCAGCTGCACGCCGGCCGGCGCCGCGCCGGCATCCTGCACGGGCGGCGGCGGCGCTTCCTGGCCTGTGGCCTGCTCGGCGAACTCCGCATACACCCAGTCCTCGCCCGAGCGCACCACGCCCTCGGGCACCAGCGGCGCGCGCTCCGGCACCTTGGCCAGCGCCACCCGCATGTAGTCGATCCAGGCCGGCATCGCCACCGTCGCGCCATACTCGTGGCTGCCGAGCGAGCGCGGCTCGTCGTAGCCCATCCAGGCCACCGCCACTACTTTGCCGCCGTAGCCCGCGAACCAGCCGTCGACCGCATTGCTGGTGGTGCCGGTCTTGCCCGCGATGTCGCCGCGCTTCAGCTGCCGCACCGTCTCCGCGCCGGTGCCGTAGCGGGTCACGTCGCGCAGCATGCTGTCGGTGATGAAGGCGTTGCGCGCGTCCAGCACACGGGCCGCATCGCCAAGCGCTGCCGGGCGCTTCGCCTCGAACACCGGCTTGCCTTCGCGGTCCAGGATACCCGTCACCAGCCACGGTTCGACCCGGTAGCCGCCATTGGCGACCACCGCGTAGGCGCCGGCCAGCTGCAGCGGCGTCACCGTGCCGGTGCCCAGGGCCAGGCTCAGGGTCCTGGGCTGGCGCGCCGCGTCGAAGCCGAAGCGCGTCAGGAAGTCTCGGGTGTAATCCATTTCGAGGGTGCGCAGCAGGCGCACGGCCGGCACGTTCTTCGAATGGGCCAGCGCGTAGCGCACCGTGATCGGACCCTCGAAGCCGCCATGGTCGTTGCGCGGCGACCAGTTGGCATAGGCCGGCTCGGCGGAGAAATCGATCGGCTCGTCGAGGATCTGGGTGCCCGGGAAGAAACCGCGCTCGAGCGCCGCCGAATACACGAAGGGCTTGATGGCGGAACCCGGCTGGCGCCAGGCCTGGGTCACGTGGTTGAACTTCTGCAGGCCGTAGTCGAAGCCGCCGACCATGGCGCGGTAGGCGCCGGTCTGGGCGTCCAGGGCAACGAAGGCGGCCGCCACCTGCGGCACCTGGCTGATCGCCCAGCTTTTACCGGTGCTGCTGATGCGCACCACGGCGCCCGCGGACAGCCGCAGGCCGGCCTTCGCGTTGGCCGGCAGGGCGGGCGCCGCCAGGGCCAGGCCGGCGCCCGTGATGTCGATGATGTCGCCGTCGCGCAGCGCCACCTTCACCCGTTTCGGCGATGCCGCCAGCACGACGGCCGGCGTGAAGCCGTCCACCGCCGGCCGCTTCTGCAGGGCCTCGGCAATGGCTTCCTGGCGCGCCTGGCTCTCCTTCGGCAGCGTGATGCGGTCTTCGGGGCCGCGGTAGCCGTGGCGGCGGTCGTAGGCGATGGCGCTCTTGCGCACGCCCTCATAGGCCGCGCGTTGCTCGGCCGCGAGGACGGTCGTGGTCACGCTGTAGCCGCGCTCGTAGGCCGCCTGGCCGAAGCGCGCGTAGGCCGCCTGGCGCGCGATTTCGGCGACGTATTCGGCGCCGGGCAAGGGGCCGCCGCCGTCGCGCCGCACGACCAGGGTCTCGGCCAGGGCGCGGCGGTACTGGCTTTCCGTGATGTGCTTCAGCTCGAACATGCGGCGCAGGACGATGCGCTGGCGCGCCTGGGCGCGTTCGGGATTGGCGACCGGATTGTGGCGCGAGGGGTTCTGCGGCAGCCCGGCCAGCATGGCCATCTCGGCCAGCGAGAGCTGGTCCAGGCCCTTGCCGAAATAGGTGCGCGCGGCGCTGGAAAAACCATAGGCGCGCTGGCCCAGGTAGATCTGGTTCATGTAGACCTCGAGGATCTGGTCCTTGCTCAAGGCCTCTTCGATCTTGTAGGCGAGGGCCACTTCGGTCAGCTTGCGCGGCAGGGTCTTGTCGCGGGTGAGGAAGAAGTTGCGGGCGACCTGCATGGTGATGGTGGAGCCGCCCTGGCGGAAGCTCCCGGACAGGTTCGCCTTGGCGGCGCCCAGCGCCCGGATCCAGTCGATGCCGCCGTGGTCGTAGAAGCGCGCGTCCTCGATGGACAGCACGGCGGCCTTCATCAGGGCCGGGATCTTCGCGATCGGCACGAATTCGCGGCGCTCGGCGCCGAATTCGCCGATCAGGACCTTGTCGGCAGAGTACACCCGCAGCGGGATCTTGGGCTGGTAGTCGGTGACGGCCTTGATGTCCGGGACGTCGTCCAGGATGCCGGCGCCCGCCGGCGCGGCGGCCACGGGAGACAGCAAAGCGGTGAGCAGGGCGCCGCGGCGCAGGAAACGAAGTGGCAAAGGCCGGTGGATGGTGTGCATGGTTCCGTGTCGCTGGTAGGGGAGCGCATTGCGCCGCCCGGCTTTGGGGGCTGCAATGCGGGGCCGATCATAGCGCTACTGCACGGAACGCGCATCCGGAGCCGGCAAGGTAGCGCCGTGTGCATTGCAGGGGAGCGGGAAATGCTACCTGGCTCAGTCCAGCCCCAGCCAGCGCCGATACGAACCGTAATGGTGCACCACGAAGCCGCCATAGGCAGGCATGGCACCCACCGCGGCGCGGGTCTTGCCGAGTTCGCGCTCCATATCGGCCTCGGTCAGGTGGTGGAAGGAAACCTTCCTGATCGCATTCGGCAGGGTTTCGACCCCGATCATCACCTTGCGTCCGATCGCGCCGCCATATTCCAGCTCGTCCATCGCATGGCTGACGATGCCGTCGCCGCCCTCGGCGCGGTCGCGGTAGTCCATCAGGGCCACGTAGTCGTAGGTGTCCTGGGTGTGCTGGCTGACCGGCTTGCGTTTGCCTTTCCATTCGAGCTCGATGCCGTCGAGCCAGAAGGGGATGGCAGGGCCCACCGGCAGCGCCTGGCCGGATGCGCGCACGGTGCGCATGAGCAGCTCCGACATGTCGAGGAAGCCCGCCAGCAGTTCCATCTTGCGGGTGGACCAGGCGTCCAGGATGTGCGGCTCGATGTCGACGTTGACGCCGTCGAAGCGTTCTTCCGGCGCCGCCGCGCGGTTGTAGTCGAGCACGCGCTGCAGCATCGCCTGCGCCCGCGCATGGTGCTGCGGCAGCACGTAGCGCTCGGTGTGCAGGTAGCCCGAGCCGAGCAGGGCATAGACCTTGAGGCCGGAGGCATGCATGCGCCGCAGGAGGCGCCGGTACAGGGCCGGTTCGCTCACGATCAGGTTGCGTCCCTGCAGCGCGTCGGCGTACAGGAAGACCGTGTCGACCGATTTCGCGCGCAGGAAGGCGATGGCGCGCCCGGCCTGGGCCGGCTGCTGCAGCATGGCATAGCTGTCTTCCTCCCAGGTCCAGATCGCGCGCGGCGCGGCCGGGCCGTCCGCCGCGGCGGCGTGGGCGCCGGCTGCGAGCGCCACGCAGGCCAGCAAGTGCCTGAACAGGGTTGTCACAGCTTGATCTCCACGTGGTACTGGCCGACCCCGATCGAGTGGCCGGTCTCGGGGTTGGACGGAATCACCGACAGGTAATAGGTGCCCGGCGGCAGCTTCTTCAGGTCCGGGCGCAGGGACAGGGTTGCCGCCTCGCCGGCGGCCAGGGTGCGCACCTCGCCCGTGGTTTCGCCCAGTTCCAGGCCGTGTTCGTTGGTGATGACGAGCAGCGGGGCGAAGGCGCGCGATTCCACGTCCGCGCTGTTGGTGAAGGTGGCTTCGACCGCCAGGGCGCCGGCGCCCGGGCGGGCCCGCACGCCACGCACGCCAACCGCCCCCAGCGTCTGCACCAGGGGCACGCAGTGCAGGCTGCGTTCGCCCCCGTAGGGCGCGAGCGGCGCGCCGCTCGGGGCCAGGGCCTCGGCCTGTCCCGCCAGGCGGTTGGCCTTCAGGAAGGCGCTGAACTGGGCCTTGGCCTGGGCCTGGGCGGCCGGATTCTCGGCACGGTCGATGGCCATGCCGTCGCTCAGGGTGTAGAGCTGGCCCTGGACCAGGTAGGCGGTGCCGGAGACGAAGTCGCTCATCTCGGTCTTGGTCTGCTTGAGCGGGATCGCGTGCAGGTTGCGGAAGGCGGGTTCGAGATCCAGGCCCGTGCCCAGCCAGCTCACCTGCTTTGGCGTGCGGATGCCGTGCTGCTTCGACAGCCAGGCCAGCAGCGAGGGCGCGATGTCGAACTGGGAGGACACCGACTTGATCGATCGTGGACGCTTCAACAGCGGCGAATACACGATCAGCGGCACGTGGTAGCGCTCGATGCGCGTGTCCATCGGCAGTTCCGGCAGGCGGTGGTCGCCCGTGATGACGAACACCGTGTTGTCGAAACCCGGCAGCTGCGCGGCGCGCTCGAAGAACAGGCGCAATGCGTCGTCGGTGTACAGGACGCTGGCGAAGATCTCGCGGCCGTTGCGGTATTCCGGACGGTCGCCCAGTTTCATGCGCGTCACATGCCGGTCGACACGGCCCAGGTAGTCGTCCTTGCCCGGGAAAGTGAAGGGGCTGTGCATGCTGGTGGTCTGGATGATGCTCGCGAAAGGCTGGGCGCGCGCCGACGCTTCGCGCTGCAAGGCCATCTCCATCAGCTCGCGGTCCGCGTATCCCCAGTCGTTGGCGCGGCGCGCCGGCAGGCGGTAGTCCTGTTCGCTGACGATGGTGTCGACGCCCTGGCGGCGCAGGAACACCCCCTCGTTGTCGAACTCCATGTTCGAGCCCGAGTAGAAACGCAGGTCGTAGCCCTGGCCCTTCAGGATGGACAGCAGAGAATCGTGGCGCGGCATGCGCTCGCCCAGGGCCGCCAGGCCGTGTTCGCCGAAGGGGAGCGAGCCGAACACCGTGGTGAGCACGCCGAAGGTGCGGCCCTGGCCCGCCAGGAAGTTTTCGAAGTACAGGCTGCGGCCCGCGAGTTCGTCGAGGAAGGGGGTAAAACTGCCCAGGCGCGCGCCCGGTCCCGAGAAGCTGCGGCCCAGGCCTTCGACGATGATGAAGACCAGGTTGGGTGGCGTGCCGGCGCGCTTGTCGAACAGCGGACCGAGGGTGTCGGGCGTGCGTTCTTCATGCAGGAAGGGGTGGCGCGGGTCGGCGCCGTCCCAGGGAGCGTGGCCCTTGGGCTGGGCGTGGCTTGCCTGTGTCCCGCCTTCGCCGCGCAGGGCGGCCAGGCTCGCGTCCAGGAAGAAGCCGGTCTTGTTGGCGACGAAATCGAGGTCGGCGTCGGTGCGCACCACGGCGGGGGCGACGCGGCCGGGCGCGAAGGCGAAGGCCAGCAGGCTGGCGGCCAGCACGATGCCGGCCTGCTGGCGGCTGGCGCGCGGCCACAGCTCGTGGCGGGTAAGCAGCAGCACGCCCCACAGGACGGCGAGCGAGGCGAGGAGGGCCGCGACCAGCAGCGGGCTGGCCTGCCAGCCGCCCGCGACGGTCGTTGCCACTTCGCTGCCGCTGTAGGCGAACAGGTCGGCGCCGAGCGGCACGCCGGACACCCAGTGATACTGCTGCAGCGCCGCCTGGGCGCACAGCAGCACGCTCCACAGCAGGCCGATGCAGGCGATGCGGCGCTTGCGCGCGGCGACGAAGGCCAGCGGCAGGGCCGCCAGCAGGAAGACGAAGGCATAGCGCAGCAGCACCAGGGCGTCGTTGCCGACGCCGACGCCGAACAGCGTCGATTGCGGCACGCCGGCGGCGCCCGCGTGGATGCCCTCGGCGATGCGCAGGCAGAGCCAGGCGGCCATCAGGGCGGGAAGGCATTCGAGCACGAAGGCGCAGGCATCCAGCGCGGCCCCAAGGGCGGCCCGCAGGCGCTGTTTGAGGGTGGGGCTTTCCATGCGCGCTTACCAGCGGCGGTAGAGGCCGATCGAGACGCCGTGTTCGCGGTCGCCGTCGGCGCCGCCGCTGCGCGCGTAGCTGGCGCCGATCTTGCCGCCCCAGTCGCGCGAGAAGTAGTGGACCCAGTTCACGCTGCCGCCGCCCGAGCGCGCCCGCCCGCCCGTGAGCGAGAGCGGATCGTCGCTGCGGCCGCGGTTGGCCGTCGCTTCCAGGTAGCTGTCGCCGTCGCCGCGGTAGTACCAGCGCGCCAGCAGGCGGTCGCCCGAGCTGTGCGATCCTTCGGAGACGATGTTCTGGTGGCGCAGCTGGACGTAGAAGTTGCCCACGTACTTGCCGAGGCCGACGCCGTAGATGTTCACACGCGACTCGAAACCGAGCACGTCGTCGCTGAGCGAGGCCTCCCAGCCGTCGCCCAGCGACTGGTAGATCTCCACGCGGCCCGAGTTGGCCGGGAACAGGCGCTCGCTCGGCGCGCGCTGGTAGCGCAGGTTGGCGTAGGCGCCATTCCACAAGCCGGTATAGGCGTCGATCGCCCATGCGCGGCCGGTCTGGTCGAAGCGGTGGGCGCGCAGGGCTTCAAAGCCGATCGAGCCGTTCTTGAAATAGCGGCGCGCGCTCAGGGTCTGGTCGTTCCAACGGGGGCCGTCGCCCACGTCCTGCCAGCTGCCGGAAAGGCCTGTCGACCAGGTGTAGCCGGAGGCGATCGCCGCTTCCGGATTGCCGGGACGGGGAGGCTGCATGGCGCGCAGCGCCGCATCCACCTCGGCACTGTCGCCGCCGGCGGCGCGCGCCTGTTCGAGTGCGGCGCGGGCCTGGTCTGGCTGTCCGGCGGCGCGCAGGGCGCGGGCCTGGGCCAGGCGGGTGGCGCCATCCTGCGGGCGCAGCGCGGCCGCGCGCCCGTAGGCGTCGGCGGCTTTCGCATACTGGTCCTGCCATTGCCACACATTCCCCAGCGCGAACCAGACGTCCGCATAGTCGGGCGAGGCCTTGGCGGCGGCCGCCAGGTCGGCTTCCGCTTCCTGCCAGCGCTCCAGGCGCGACAGCACGATGCCGCGGCCCAGCAGCACGTCCACATTGCCCGGCGAGCGGGCCAGCAAGCTGTTGTAGGCAGCCACGGCCAGCTCGGGCTGGCCCTCGTTGGCGAGCTTGCGGGCGGCCTCGTACTGTTCGTCGAAAGAGGCGGTGGGGGCGGTGGCGGCTTGGACGACTTCGGCGGGAGGCTGCTGGTAATCGATGGGCATGGGCGATGGCGAAGCAAGAATAAACGGACGAGGGCGCTTTCACCACGACTGTGCCGGAGGGCAGATAGTGCGTCAAGGAAACACGACCAGGACGCCTTAAAGTGTCGCGCAGAATCGTCAAATTTTGACCAATTTGTCTATTCAAATGACGATAGGGAAACAAAAAAGCCCGGCGAACCGGGCTCATTTGACGAAGCGGACTGCTTAGAAGGTTTCCCACTCGCTTTCGCTTTCGACCGCTTTGGCGGGTTTGGCAGGTTTGGCGGACTGTGACTTGCCTGCTCCAGTCTTGACGGCGCGCGCGCCCGGCTGGCTGCGCACCGCAACCGCGCGCGAGGAAGCCGGCGCTGCACCGGCGCTGCTGCGCGCGTCGAGCTTGAACACGTTCACGAGGCCGGCAAGGCGCGAAGCCTGTTCCTGGAGCGATCCGGCCGCGGCCGCCGATTCCTCGACCAGCGCGGCGTTCTGCTGGGTCGATTCGTCCATCAGGCCGATGGCCTGGTTGACCTGGTCGATGCCGTGGATCTGCTCCTGGCTGGCCGAGGAGATCTCGGCCATGATGTCGGTCACGCGCTGAATCGCACTGACCACCTGGTCCATGGTCTCGCCGGTCTGGTCGACCAGCCTGGTGCCCGCTTCGACCTTCTCGACCGAGTCGCCGATCAGGCCCTTGATTTCTTTGGCGGCGGCGGCCGAACGCTGGGCCAGGGTGCGCACTTCGGAAGCGACGACCGCGAAGCCGCGGCCCTGTTCGCCGGCGCGCGCCGCTTCCACGGCGGCGTTCAGCGCCAGGATATTGGTCTGGAAGGCGATGCCGTCGATGACGCCGATGATGTCGACGATCTTCTTCGAGGAATCGTTGATCGAGCCCATGGTGGCGATGACCTGCTCGACCACGGTGCCGGCCTGGGTCGCGACGCTGGATGCGGTGATGGCGAGCTGGTTGGCCTGGCGCGCGTTGTCGGCGTTCTGGCGCACGGTGCCGGTCAGTTCTTCCATCGAGGCGGCGGTTTCCTCGATCGAGGCGGCCTGCTGCTCGGTGCGGCTCGAGAGATCCATGCTGCCGGCGGCGATTTCGCCCGATGCGGTGCCGATGGTGTCGGTGCCGCTGCGCACCTCGCTGACGATCTTCGCCAGGCTGTCATTCATGTGGGAGAGGGCGCGCAGCAGGGCGCCGGTCTCGTCGCGGCTGTTCGAGGCGATGCTCACGGTGAGGTCGCCCGCGGCGACGGTCTCGGCGGCCTGCACGGCTTCGCGGATCGGGCGGGTGATGCCGCGCGTGAGCGTCCATGCGAACAGCGCCCCGAGCACCACCATCAGGGCGGTGAGGCTGGCGATCCAGGTCTCGCCACGCTCGGCGGTCGCGTCGATCTCGGCGGCGGTGACGGCGATGCTGTCGCGCTGCAGGGCCAGCAGTTCGTGGATCGATTCCTGGTAGGCCCTGGACACGGGCGTGAACTTCTCGTCGAGGATCTGGTCGGCCAGCGCCTGGTCGCCCGCTTCCTTGGCCTTGACGGCGTTGTCGCGCGCGGCGCCGTACTGCTTGCGTTGCTCCATGATGCGCTGGAACAGGGCGGTTTCCTTCTCGCCCGCAACCAGCGTCTCGATCTGCTTGACGAGCTCGGCGGCGGCCTTGGCAGTCACCGCCGCGTCTTCCTTGAAGTAGGCGGTCAGCGAAGGATCGCTGCTCTTGACGATGGCGGCGGTGCGGCGCACGGCGCCGAAAATCTGGGTGTACCACTCGGCGATCAGGCGCTCCTTGGCCAGCGGCGTGGCCAGGGTGACGCGGGCGGCGGTGGCAACCTGCTCGAGGCGCCACATGCCGGTGCCGGCGATCAGGACGGCCATGAACAGGGTCAGGGCGAAGCCGGCGGCAAGCCGCACGCCGATGGTGAGATTGTTGAAGGTGCGCATGGGGCGGTCGGGCTGGCGACCTGTTGCCAGGCGCCGCTTACTTTCTCAAGAACGGAAAGTAAGGATTATTGCCCAACTGAAACGTAAACGCACCCAAAACAAGCACCCACGGCTGCCTGTATAGACGATTTGCAACAATTCGTGACTACTCCGCGGCTTCTCCGTCGGTTTCAGGCTCGGCCTCGCGCAGGCGCTGGCTGCGCGCATAACCGTCCGGATGGGTCGAGGCATAGGACATTACCTGGCGCAGCATCTTCGGCGTCGTCCTGTCCGCCTGCTCGTCCAGGTGGTCGAACAGGTCGGCCAGGGGCAGGGTGGAGATGCCGCGTCGGCTCAATGCCGCCGCCGCGTAGCCGTCTGCGGCCAGCTCCATGTCGCGCGAATATTCCATATTGCCGAGCAGGGCAGGCAGGCCGGCGGCGACCGCGCTGAAGTCGCCGAACAGGGTCGCCGACAGGGCCGCCGTCAGCGAGGCGCGCGTCATGCTGCGCACGCTGTGGCGCATCTCGACGTGGCCGACCTCGTGCGCCAGCACGCCGGCCAGCATGGCGGCGGCGCGCGCATCGAGGTCGCCGCTCTCGCCGAGGGCGGTGCGCACCAGCTGGTCGGTGAGGACGATGGTCCCGTCCGGGAAGGCCAGCGCGTTCGGTCCGAGCAGGGGCGCATCCACCACCTTCAGGCGCAGCGGGATGCGCGGCGACGCCGGCTGGACCCGTTGGAGCAGGCCCTGCAGCGCCTCCAGCCGGTCCTCGCTGAAGCGCGAGGGCTGCAGGAGGTTCTGCTTCTGCAGCAGGGCGAGGGCATTCTCGCCCAGGGCCCGGTCGGCCGAGGGCGGCACCTCGCGCGCCAGGTGCTCGGCCGCCGCCGGCAGGCCCCAGAACCAGGTGGCGACGATCAGGGCCATCAGCAGCGCCAGCGCAAGCAGGCTGGCCGCCATGTGTTCCTGCCAGCGCACCACCCAGGACTTGCGGTAGCCGAGGGCCTCCATCAGATGCTGCTGCACGCCCGGGTCGAGGACTTCGGCATGGCTGCCGTCCTTGAAGTAGAGGACGGTGGGGGCATGCTCGAAGGGTTCGGCCAGGCGCGTGCCGGCCAGCGAATAGCTGCGCGAGGTCTCGCCGTGCAGGTGGATGGCGCCGTTGCCGGTGCTGAGCTGGACGACGTGCAGACGGGCGCTGTGGCCGTCGAAATAATGGGCTGCGCTCATGATGTCCTTACCAGGAAAGGTCGATGCCAAAACCGTCGGCGGCGCCGTCGCCGGCCGCGCCGCCGCGTTTCGCGACGTGGGTGGCGAAGGCTTCGATATCGCCGTCGACCTCGATGTGCACATGGGCGAGGCGGAAGCGGTAGACGCTCACCACTGCGAAGGGCCGGTACAGGCCCAGGGTGAGCAGGGTGAGCAGCACGTTCTTCGTCTGCAGCTTCATGAAGGCGCGCGCCGGCAGGGTGGAGCGGATGCGCACGCCGGGGAAGGTGGTGTTCGACCACGCCAGGTTCGAGACCCGCACCACCATATAGGGGCCGGCCAGCAGGTACATGACGTAGACCATGAGGATGGCAGCGATCATGGGTGCGAAGACCAGCCCGCGGCTTCCCTGCGCGGCGAAGGAGGCGATGCCGGCGACCAGCGCCACGGCGACGATCGCGCCCAGGCCGAGCAGGCTGACGACCAGGTAGGGCTTGTAGAAACGGCGCGCCTTGACGGTATAGCCCGAGTGCTGGTCGCCGAGCAGGAGGTGGGCATGCTGGAAGCGGCGCAGCTGCCCGTGCATCAGCGGCCAGGCGAGGTAGAGGGGGAGCACCGCGGCCGCCAGTTCCGGACTGCCGGGATTGAGCGCCAGCAGGGCGCCGGGCAGGACGAAGGTGAGTGCGGGTGGCAGCCAGGCCAGGTAGGCCTGGGCGATGGAGCCGTCGAAGCCCAGCCACAGGCCGCGGTAGCTGGTGTTCCCGAGGCGGAAGCGCAGGGCGCCGCGCATCAGGTAGGGAAAGGCCGCCAGCAGGCCGACGATGACGGCCAGGCCAAAGGCGGTCGAGAAACCGAAGGCGTAATGGTAGGCGCCCAGCAGCACGACCGAGAGCAGGCGCCCGACCAGCACTGCGCGCGGGTTGCCGTGGAAATCGAAGGTGGCGCCGGCAAGATGGGTGTTACGGTCGAAATACTGCAGGCGGCGTACCTTGGCCCAGGCCGAGTAGATGCCGAGCGTGGCCAGCGAGAGCAGCAGGTTGACCACCCAGATGCGGAAATACTCGCGGCCGTCGCCGGTGAAGGAGAGGGCCAGGGTGCGCGGTCCGGGATCCGGTGGAGCGGCGATGGCGTCGGCGGGCTGGTCGATGAGTGTGTGCATGGCGGCGCCACAAAAAGTTGCAGTATAGGATGCGCCCCCACCCGGCGGTCAATTTGCCAGGCATAGAGTGAGGCCGGGGCCTGCTCTGCAATTGGAAAGAGGGTTGGCGAGATGCGGTGTTTTTTTCTGTCAATGGACGCTTTTATCAGGATTTGGCCGGGCGGCCGGGAGTATTTGCGCCGTTTAAGGTATAATTTCTATTTCCCGCGCGTGCCATTCGGCACCTTCAGTACAAATGACCAAATTCGTATTCGTCACTGGCGGCGTCGTGTCTTCCCTGGGCAAGGGGATCGCGGCCGCTTCCCTGGCCGCGATCCTCGAATCGCGCGGCCTCAAGGTCACCATGCTCAAGCTCGACCCGTACATCAACGTGGACCCGGGCACCATGAGTCCTACCCAGCACGGCGAAGTGTTCGTCACCGACGACGGCGCCGAGACCGACCTGGACCTGGGCCACTACGAGCGCTTCATCAGCACCCGCATGAAGAAGGTGAACAACTTCACCACCGGCCAGATCTACGAATCCGTGATTCGTAAGGAGCGCCGCGGCGAGTACCTCGGCAAGACCGTGCAGGTGATCCCGCACATTACCAACGAGATCCAGGACTACATCCGCCGCGGCGCCGAAGGCGTGGACGTGGCGCTGGTCGAGATCGGCGGCACCGTCGGCGACATCGAGTCGCTGCCCTTCCTGGAAGCCGCGCGCCAGCTGTCGCTGCGCTCGGGCCGCAAGGGCGCCGCCTTCGTGCACCTGACCCTGGTGCCTTACATCGCATCGGCCGGCGAACTGAAGACCAAGCCGACCCAGCACTCGGTGCAGAAGCTGCGCGAGATCGGCATTTCGCCGAACGCGCTGCTGTGCCGCGCCGACCGCCGCATTCCCGACGACGAGCGCGCCAAGATCTCGCTGTTCGCCAACGTGGAAGAGCAGGCCGTCATCTCCGTGTGGGACGTGGACACCATCTACAAGGTGCCGCAGGTGCTGTGCGACCAGGGCCTGGACGACATCATCCTCGAAGCGCTCGGCCTGGAAGCACCGAAAGCCGACCTGTCGATGTGGACCAAGCTGATCCACACCCTGGAAAACCCGAAGCACGAGATCACCATCGGCATGGTGGGCAAGTACGTCGACCTGATCGAATCGTACAAGTCGCTGACCGAGGCGCTGCGCCACGCCGGCATCCACACCGAGAGCCGCGTCAACATCGAATACCTCGACTCGGAAGAGATCGAATCGAAAGGCTGCGAGCACCTGGCCAAGTACGACGCCATCCTGGTGCCGGGCGGCTTCGGCAAGCGCGGCGTGGAAGGCAAAATCATGGCTGCCCGCTACGCCCGCGAAAACAGGATCCCCTACCTCGGCATCTGCCTGGGCATGCAGGTCGCGCTGATCGAATACGCGCGCCACGTGGCCGGACTGCCGAACGCGAACTCGACCGAGTTCGATCCGGAGACCGACCAGCCGGTAGTCGCCCTCATCACCGAGTGGCAGAACCATGACGGCAAGGTCGAGAAGCGCGACGTCAACTCCGACCTGGGCGGCACCATGCGCCTGGGCGCCCAGACCTGCGCGGTGAACCCGGGCACCCTGGCTGCCGAGATCTACGGCAATGTCGTGACCGAGCGCCACCGCCACCGCTACGAAGGCAACAACTACTACCTGCCGAAGATCGAAGCGGCAGGCCTGGTGGTGTCGGCGCGCACCCCGAACGAAGACCTGCTGGAGATCATGGAACTCTCCCGTGACACCCATCCGTTCTACATCGGCGTGCAGTTCCACCCGGAGTTCAAGTCGACCCCGCGTAACGGCCATCCGCTGTTCACCGCCTTCATCCAGGCGGCTCTGAAGCACCAGGCCGCCAACACCAACGTGGCCGCGCAGGCGCAGGACCGCGCCTCGGCACTGCAAGGAGATGCTGCATGAAACTCGCCGGATTCGACATCGGCCTAGACAAGCCGATCTTCCTGATCGCCGGTACCTGCGTCATCGAATCGCGCCAGATGGCGCTCGACACCGCAGGCACCCTGAAGGAAATCACCAGCGCGCTGGGCATCCCCTTCATCTACAAGTCGTCTTTCGACAAGGCGAACCGTTCGTCGGGCAAGACCTTCCGCGGCCCGGGCATCGACAAGGGTCTCGAGATCCTGGCCGACGTGCGCCGGGAGATCGGCGTGCCGGTCCTGACCGACGTGCACGACGAAGAGATGATCCCGCAGGTGGCGAGCGTCGTCGACGTGCTGCAGACTCCCGCTTTTCTTTGCCGCCAGACCGATTTCATCAACGCCTGCGCGCGTTCGGGCAAGCCGGTCAACATCAAGAAGGGCCAGTTCCTCGCGCCGGGCGACATGAAGAACGTGATCGACAAGGCCCGCGCGGCAGCGCGCGAAGCCGGCCTGCCGGAAGATAACTTCATGGCCTGCGAGCGCGGCGCTTCCTTCGGCTACAACAACCTGGTGTCGGACATGCGTTCGCTCGCCATCATGCGCGAATCGAACTGCCCGGTGGTGTTCGACGCGACCCACTCGGTGCAGCTGCCGGGCGGCCAGGGCACCTCATCGGGCGGCCAGCGCGAGCACGTCCCGGTGCTGTCGCGTGCGGCGGTCGCCGCCGGTGTCGCCGGCCTGTTCATGGAGACGCACCCGGATCCGGCAAACGCCATGTCGGACGGCCCGAACGCCGTGCCGCTCGGCCGCATGAAGGAACTGCTCACGACCCTGGTCGAGATCGACCGCATCGTCAAGAAGACCGGCTTCCTCGAAGCGGACTTCAAGTAACAGCACCACCTGCCGCGTGCGCCCCTGCGGCTGGGCGCACGCGCGTACCGCATACACTGACTTTTTACTTCCGGAGACTGTAGAACATGAGTGCCATCGTTGATATTATCGGCCGTGAAATCATTGACTCGCGCGGCAATCCGACCGTCGAGTGCGACGTGCTGCTGGAGTCGGGCGTGATGGGCCGCGCCGCCGTTCCTTCGGGCGCCTCGACCGGTTCGCGCGAAGCGATCGAACTGCGCGACGGCGATCCGTCCCGCTATTTCGGCAAGGGCGTGCTGCAGGCCTGCGAGAATATCAACACCGAGATCTCCGAAGCGATCATGGGCCTGGACGCTAACGAACAGGCTTTCCTGGACCGTACCCTGATCGACCTCGACGGCACCGAGAACAAGAGCCGCCTGGGCGCGAACGCCATGCTGGCCGTGTCGATGGCCGTCGCCAAGGCCGCGGCCGAGGAAGCCGGCCTGCCGCTGTACCGCTACTTCGGCGGCTCGGGCGCGATGCAGATGCCGGTCCCGATGATGAACGTCATCAACGGCGGCGCGCACGCGGACAACAACCTGGACATCCAGGAATTCATGATCATCCCGGTCGGCGCGCCGAGCTTCAAGGAAGCGATCCGCTGGGGCGCCGAAGTGTTCCACTCGCTGAAGAAAATCCTGCACGACAAGGGCCTGGCCACCTCGGTGGGCGACGAAGGCGGCTTCGCGCCGAACGTCGGCAGCCACGAGGAAGCGATCCAGCTGATCATGCAGGCGATCGAGAAGGCCGGCTACGTCGCCGGTCCGCAGATCGCGATCGGCCTGGACTGCGCCGCCAGCGAGTTCCACAAGGACGGCAAGTACGTGCTCGAAGGCGAAGGCCTGTCGCTGTCGGCGGCAGACTTCACCAACATGCTGGCCACCTGGTGCGACAAGTACCCGATCATCTCGATCGAGGACGCGATGGCCGAAGGCGACTGGGAAGGCTGGGCAACGCTCACCGCCGCCCTGGGCAAGAAGGTCCAGCTGGTGGGCGACGACCTGTTCGTCACCAACACCAAGATCCTGAAAGAGGGCATCCAGAAGGGCATCGCCAACTCGATCCTCATCAAGATCAACCAGATCGGCACCCTGACCGAGACCTTCGCCGCCATCGAGATGGCCAAGCGCGCCGGCTACACCGCCGTGATCTCGCACCGTTCGGGCGAGACCGAGGACTCGACCATCGCCGACATCGCCGTGGGCCTGAACGCCCTGCAGATCAAGACCGGCTCGATGTCGCGTTCGGACCGCATGGCCAAGTACAACCAGCTGCTGCGCATCGAGGAAGACCTGGGCGACGTCGCCAGCTACCCGGGCCGCGACGCCTTCTACAACCTGAAGTAATGTCAAGCCGGCCGGCCTTGCAGTCCAGGGCCGGCCTTTTTTGTACCCCTCATGCGACTCATCACCATTGCGCTTGCCGCCCTGCTGATCCTGATCCAGTACCCGCTGTGGCTGGGCAAGGGCAGCTGGCTGCTGGTCGCCGACATGCGCGACCAGGTCGAGGCGACCCGCCTCAAGACCGAACAGCTCAAGGCGCGCAACGCCATGCTCGAATCGGAAGTGCGCGACCTGCGCGACGGCCTCGGCGCCGTCGAGGAGCGCGCACGCTTCGATCTCGGCATGATCAAGCAGAACGAAATCTTCGTGCAGGTGCTGCGCAAGGACGAGCAGCCCGCGGTCTCGATGACCGTGCCGCCGCCGCCGCCCGAGCCGAAGAACAAGGACAAGCAGAAGGTGACGCACTGAGCGGCGCCAGGGAACCACGGAACATCATGAGCGCAACCAGGAACCAGGGCGGACTCGATTCGCTCGACGCCATCGCCGATCTGCTGGCCGACGCCTTCGAGGACGGCGACGGCGCCGCCATCTCGGCGGCCATGAAGGCGGTGGCCGCAGCGCCCGGCCTGGGCGAACTGGCGGCAGGCGTCGGCATGCCGCGCGAGGAGCTGCAGGCGGCCTTGATGGCCGAGGAGTTCAACCTCGATCTCACCCTCGAGATCATGAAGGTGGTCGACCTGCACATGTCGGGTGGCCGCGCTTGAAATGAACGCTGGGTTTCCGTAGGGTGGACGGGTTTCCCGTCCGCGCGTTCAGCTCACGGACGCGCAGCAACTACGCAAACCGACGTTGAACGCGCGCACGGCTGAGCCGGCCAGGCGCCCCCGTCCGCCCTACAAAAAACGCGCCACAAGGCGCGTTTTTACTTACTGCGGTTGCCGAATCAGTCCGACGACGCGTCGCCCTGTTGCGCGCCGGCGCCCTGCTCCAGGAAGGAGCGCAGCATCCAGGCATTCTTCTCGTGCACTTCCATGCGGGTGGTCAGCATGTCGGCGGTCGGATAGTCTTCCAGCTCGTCGGCGACCTTGACGCCAGCGCGCAGGGTGCGGATCAGGGTCTCGTTGCCGTCGACCAGCTGGCGCAGCATGTCCTTCGACGACAGCACTTCCGGCTCTTCCTTGATGCTCGACAGCTCGGCATAGCGTTTATAGGTGGCCGGGGCGAAGTGGCCCAGGGCGCGGATGCGCTCGGCGATCTCGTCCAGCGCATTCCACTGCTCGGTGTACTGCTCTTCGAACATCACGTGCAGGCTCGAAAACAGCGGGCCGGTCACGTTCCAGTGGAAGTTGTGGGTCTTCAGGTAGAGCATGTAGGCATCGGCCAGGACCGTCGAGAGGGATTCGACGATCTTGGCGCGGTCTTCGGTGCTGATTCCAGTATCCATGTGCATCGCATTTCTCCTGTGGTGAGTACTGCAGTGTTTGTATAAATCGACAACACTGTCAAAGATGCATCAGCTTAGCACTCCTTTGAAAATCGCGTGTTTTGGGTGTCCCGGTTCATCAGCGGGTCGTGAGGATGTGCGTATTTTCGGAGCGTGGAAGTCTTTACAATCGATGGATCGAAATCCCGATTGGAGACGCATGAAACCCTTGTCGATCATGGCCGTCCTGCTGACGATGGCCGCCCCAGCGTCCGCCCAGGACGCGGCAATCCAGGACCCGCCGGCCGAACAGGTGCAGGTCAGCAGCGTCAAGGACCCCGAGCTGCAGCCCTACCGGCACATGGTGCGCGGCCTGGACGTCTGGGATGACAAGCGCGCGCGCCTGGCGCCCCAGGCCAGCCTGCGTTTCGAGCTCTGGACCAGGGACGGGAAGATGGCGAACGCCGAGGGCCTGCAGCTGCGCCTTGCCGGCAACACGGTCGATATCGCGCTGCCGCTCGACCAGGACAGCACCTTCCTGCTGCCGCGCAGCCCGGAAGCGCTGTCGGACAATGCGGACCTGATCCTGAACCGCAAGAAGGACCAGTTCCGCTGGCGTCCGCGCGTGAATACGCCAGGCGTGCCGGCGAACGCGCGCCGGCTGGGCGACCTGCGCATGGAATGCGAGGTGCGGGCGGCGGTGCGCAAGGAAGAGATTCCCTTGATGTACCGCGCCGGCGCGGTGGCGGCCGGCGGCATCTGCAACCTGCCGATGACGGCCTACCTGTATCGCGCGCCGCAACGCCTGCTCTCGGCCACGGTGGTTTCCGGAGACCGCAAGTCCGGACTGCCGCTGCGCGATAACGGCCATGTCTTCCAGACGCCGCTGCGCGACAAGAGCTGGGACAACGATGCGCTGATCGTGTACACCTTCGCGGAGCCCGAACCGTCCGGCAAGCCATGATCCGCGCCGGATTGGCCTGCGGCCTGTTCGCCATCGGCCTGCAGGCCACGGCTGGCGGCGTTGCCGTCACGGTGCGCCTGGCCGCAGCCGACGCGCTCGAGGCCGCATACGAGTTGCCGGCCGCCTGCACCGGGCTGTCCTTCCTGAAGAAGGGCGCGGACGCCGCACGCATCCGTGCGCGCTGGCAGGCCCCGGATGGCTGCGGAGCCGCCGGCGGCGACACGCTCGCGCGCGGCGCCCAGGCTTGCGCCGCACTGCGCTTCCGGGTGCCGGCCACCAGCGACAAGGTGGCCGGTTATCCCGGCTCCTTCCCGGTGGGCCAGGCCTTGTACGCCCACATGTCGAACTACGCGGTGGGCGAGGAATGCGGGCCGGTCAGCTACCGTTTCGCCGGCCCGGCCACGATCCGCGCAGCGGGACGGACCTTCGATCGCAGCGCCCCGGCGCACGCCGACGCTTCAAGCCTGCTGTTCCCGGCCCGCCAGAGCGGCGCCGGCCTCGACTACTTCGACCCGGCGCTGAGCAGGTCGGCCGTCGCCCGGATCCGCAGCGTGGCCGAAGGCGTCACGCGCGCCCTGAAGCGGGAAATGCCGCAGGCGGACTACATCCCTCCCATCATCGCCGCGGGCCTGGCCGAGGAGCCGGGCGGGCCGAACATCGGCGGCAGCGCCGGCGACGTGCTGCTGCTCACCCTGTTCAACTGGCCGGCCGACCCCGCGCCCGAGTACCAGCGCAAGCTGAACAAGCTGGTGGCCCACGAAGTCAGCCACCGCTTCCAGATGCGCGACGCGGTCGACAGCTATCCGGATGCGCGGCTCATCCACGAAGGCGGGGCCGAGTTCCTGCGCTGGAGCGTCTCGCTGCGCCAGGGCTGGCTCACCCCTGGGCAGGCGGCCGCGGAACTCGACGACGCGCTGGCCGATTGCATGCTCGGCACGGGTGAGCGCAGCTGGCGCGCGATGCCGGCCCGCGAGATCGATGCGCGCCGGCTCGAATACGGCTGCGGCCTGCCGGCCTACGTCTACGCGCTGGCGGCGCGCCAGGGCGGGGGCAGGCCCTACGCGCGGCTGGATCGCTTCTACGCGCAGTTGCGGCTTGGCGCCCGGCCGGAGTTCATGCGCGCGCTGGAATGCGGCGAAGCTTCCTGCGCGCCGCGTGTGCTGCCGGCGTTGCTGGATGGCGCCGGCCCGATGCGCGCGCGGTGGGCGGAGGTGCTCGGCGAGACCGGCCTGGCGACGCCGCGTGCGCCGCGCCAGGCGCACGTCGACGCCATGATGCTGCAGGCGATCACCCGGCTGATGCAGGAAGATTGCGCGGGCGGGCGCAGCATCACGCCGGCGCCCGACAGGATCCTGCTCGACACCCTGCCGAAGTGCAGTACGCTGCGCAAGGACGCGGTGGTGAAGCGTGTCGAAGGTCTGCCGGTGTTCGGCGGAGCCGAGGCGCTGCCGGCCATTGTCGCGGCCTGCGCCGCGCGGCATGTGGTGGAGCTGGGACTCGAGGATGGGTCGACGCTGGCGATGCCGTGCCGGACGCCGTACCAGCCGATGACGCAGGTGTATGCGGCGGATATCGGCAAAGTCATGAAGGCGTTGGGGTTGTAGGGTGTTCGGCTTTGCCCAACGCGCGTTCAACTCCCGTGTGAACGGATGCGACGCGGATGCCCGAGAGCCGCTTGAACGCGCGGGCGGCAAAGCCGCCCACCCTACATAAGCTTTTCGAGGACCGCGCGCGTCGCGGCGGGAATCGGCGTCGGCCGGTTGGTGCCGCGGTCCACGTAGACGTGGGTGAAATGGCCGGCCGCCGAGGGCAGGGGGTCGTCGTTGCGGTACAGCGCGATCTCGTAGCGCACGCTCGAGTTGCCGAGCTTCGCCACGCGCACGCCGGCATGCACGGTGTCGGGGAAGGAGATCGGGCTGAAATACTGGCAGCCGGTTTCCACCACCAGGCCGACCACACCGCCCTGGTGGATGTCCAGCACCCCTTGCTCGATCAGGTGGCGGTTGACCGCCGTGTCGAAGAAGCTGTAGTAGTTGACGTTGTTGACATGCCCGTAGCTGTCGTTGTCCATCCAGCGCGTGGAAATCGCGAGGAAGTGGGGAAATTCGCTACGGGGCGTGTCGCGCATCGCCGTCCTTACTGGATACTGCCGCTGGCCGGCATCATGGTTTCCACCGGTGTATCGCTGGCGAACAGCTGGGCGCAGTCAACCTTGTCGAAGGCGTAGTGCTTGCCGCAGAAGTCGCAATTGATGCCCAGTTCGCCGAGATCCGCCAGCGCCGACTCGACTTCCGGCTGGCCCAGCATCTTGAGCATATTGCCGACCTTCTCGCGCGTGCAGCTGCAGTGGAACTGCGGATGCTGCGGATCGAAGACGCGGATGGTCTCTTCCCAGAACAGGCGCTTGAGCAGGGTCTCGATGCCGGTGGAGAGCAGTTCGTCGCGCTTCAGGGTCTGGCCCAGCATCACGGCGCGGTTCCAGGTCTCGAGGTCCTCGGCTTCCGAAGCCTGCTTCTGCTGGTCGTCCTTGCCGCTGTGGCGCGGCAGCTTCTGCAGCAGCAGGCCGCGCGAGACGCTGTCGTCGGCCGCCAGCCACAGGCGCGTGTCCATCTGCTCGGAACGCAGCATGTAGTTCTCGATGACGGTCGCCATGTCCTCGCCGATCAGCGGCACCACGCCCTGGTAGGGCTGCTGGCCCGGGACCTTGTCGGCCGGGTCGAGGGTGATCACGAAACGGCCCTTGCCGTTCACGTTGAACATGTCGGTCAGCGAGGCGGTCTCGGGAATCTCGGCGTCCGGCGCGAGCTTGGCGGTGGCGCGGATGCGCAGCTGGGCGTCGCATTCGACCACCAGGAGGCGTACCGGTCCGTCGCCGAAGATCTGCATCACGATGGCGCCATTGAACTTCAGGTTGGCCGAGAGCAGGGCGCTGGCCGCGACCATCTCGCCGAGCGCCGAGCGCACCGCTTTCGGGTAGGCGTGGCGCGCCTGGATCTCGCGCCAGGTGTCGGAAATCTCGATCAGCTCGCCGCGCACGGCGGCGTTGTCGAAGATGAATTTTTGCAGGGTGTCGCGCGGGGTGGTCATTGCTTCTATCATTGTCTTATCCGATTTGCTTGAGCTGCGCCTTGAACAGCTGGCCGCGCGCCACATAGCTCGCGGCGCTGGCCTGCAGGCGCAGCATGTCTTCTTCCGTCAGGGTGCGCACGACCTTGGCAGGCGACCCCAGGATCAGCGAACCGTCCGGGAACTCCTTGCCTTCGGTAACCAGGGCGCCGGCGCCCACCAGGCAGCCCTTGCCGATCTTCGCGCCGTTCAGGATCACGGCCTGGATGCCGATCAGCGAGCCATCGCCGACCGTGCAGCCATGCAGCATGGCCTGGTGACCGACCGTCACGTTCTTGCCAAGGGTGAGGGGAAAGCCCATGTCGGTGTGCATCACCGTGCCTTCCTGCACATTGCTGTTCTCGCCGATGGTGATGCGTTCGTTGTCGCCGCGCAGCGTGGCGCCGTACCACACCGAAGCGTTGGCTTCGAGCGTGACCTTGCCGATCAGGGTAGCCGAATCGGCCACGAAGCTCGAGGCGTCGATCTCGGGCGCATGCTCGCCCAGCTGGTAAATCGCCATGGATGTGCTCGCGGAAGGTTGAAATGCCGCTATTGTAAACCCTGCGTCCGCCATCGTCCGGTCGCGAGCAAATGGGGGCATCCCGTGCGAAATCAAGTTCATCGCCGTATAATGCGAACGATCGTTCTTTTTATTGAAAAGCCATGCACGCCTCCCGTTCCGAATTCCTGACCATCCGCGGTTTGACGTGCCACGTGCGCCACTGGGGCCGCGAGGGTGCGCCCAAGATCTTCATGCAGCATGGCTGGATGGACGTGGCGGCTTCTTTCCAGTTCGTGGTCGACGCGCTCGAGGGCGACTGGCATGTGATCGCCTTCGACTGGCGCGGTTTTGGCCAGAGCGAGCGCACCCACGGCGACACCTACTGGTTCCCCGACTACCTGGCCGACCTCGAGGCCGTGCTCGACCATTACGCGCCGGGCGAAGCCGTGAACCTGCTGGGGCACAGCATGGGCGGCAACATCGTCAGCCTGTACGCGGGCATCCGACCTTCCCGCATTGCGAAGCTCATCAACCTGGAAGGCTTCGGCCTGCCGGCCACGCGTGCTTCGCAAGCGCCGGGCCGATACGCCAAATGGCTGGACGAACTGCGCGCCAAACCCGAGATGCGCGGCTACGCCAGCCTGGACGAGGTGGCGGGCCGCCTGCAGAAGACCAACCCGCGCCTGTCCGGCGAACGCGCCGCCTTCCTGGCCGGACACTGGTCGGCCCAGGATGCGGACGGCCAATGGCGCATCCTGGGCGACCCGGCGCACAAGATGACCGGGCCGCTGCTCTATCACGCGGACGAGGTGCTGGCTTGCTGGACCCAGATCACGGCGCCGGTGCTGTGGGTCGAGGCGGAAGAGACGGAAATGTGGCGCTGGATGGGGCCGAAGGAGCAGGCGAGGGCGGAAATCGACCGCCGCCGCGAGCACCTGGCGAAGGTGACGGCGCGCATGATGCCGGGGGCCGGGCACATGTTGCACCATGATCAGCCGGAATTGCTGGCGGCGATGATCGAAGCCTTCCTGCTTGAGGCCGAGGTGCCAGGCTGAGCATCGACCGTTGCTGGCAGCCATCACAGCCATATGGCGTAATTGCTGTAGGGAAACTCCTGTGCTACAGTCCCATCCCGAACCCGCGCCGTTCCGGCGCCATCGAGACAGACTGACAGGACCTTCATCTTCATGCGATTTCGAGCCGGCCTCGCGCTTCTTGGCGCCCTGCTGACGGCAGGCTGCGCCGTTCCCTACAGCCCGGCCCCGGTGGCCACCAATTTCCCGAGCACCCAGCAGGACAAGCTGCAGGCGGCCGCCCACTGGGGCGTCATCGCGCGCCACATGACGGGCCAGCTCGCGCCTTCGCTCAAGGTGAACGCCAAGCGTCCGCTCTACGTGACCTCGCAGCAGTCGAGCGCTTTCGCCCAGGGCGTCAGTTCCCACCTGGTCACGGCCCTCGTCAACCAGGGCTATGCCGTGGTCAAGGTGCCGGACGCTAATGCGCTGCGCATCGAGCTCGACACCCAGGTAGTGGCCTTCTCGCCCAAGCGTCCGCAGTACAAGTTTGCCGGCGAGCGCACCGCCCTGGTGGCCGGCGCCTGGGTGCTGACCGGCATCGACCATTCGGTCGAATGGCTCGCCACGGTCGCGATCGCCGGCCACGATGCCTACACCTGGTTCCGCGCGCAGTTCGCCACCGGCGCCACGCCGAAGACCGAGATCATCGTCAACCTCTCGCTGGCCGACGATTCGCGCTACTACGCACGCAGCACCATGGTGTACTACACGGTCGATTCCGACCGCGCCCTGTACGACGCCGCCTTCCAGCCATCGAAGACCTTCGCGGTCCGCAACTATTGAGGCCATGATGCGATTCCCGACCATGCGCGCCGCCGTCCTCGTGCTTCCGCTGCTGCTGGGCGCCTGCTCGACCCAGCAGGCGGACACCGATTACACCTCGGTCTCGGCGAATGCTTTCGTCGCCGCCAACTACCGCGCCGCCGATGCGCTGGCGCTGCAGCTGCGTGGCAAGCTGTCCGACGAAAAGCCCCTGATCATGGCCACCATCGTCAACATCGACGCGCTCGAGCAGACCTCGATGCTGGGCCGCCTGGTGTCCGAGCAACTGTCGACCCGCCTGGCGCAGGGCGGCATGAAGATGCTGGAGATGAAGCTGCGCAACAGCGTCTACCTGAAGCGCGGCCAGGGCGAACTCATGCTCACGCGCGAGATCGGCGACGTGGCGCATACCCACAATGCCGAGGCGGTCGTGGTCGGCTCCTATGCCGAGACCCGCGAAGCCGTGTTCGTGAACATCAAGGTGATCCAGCCGACCACCAACCTCGTGCTCGCCGGCCACGATTACGTGCTGGCGAAAGAGGCGACGGTGCGTTCGATGCTGCAATCCAACTAGGTCGTTCCACCGCGGCCCGCTGGAAGCGGAGCAGGCCATTGACGCGTACAATGCAATGTTCCGCTTTACTGCTCTTGCGAACCGCCGCACCATGAAAGTCGATCTCCACTGCCATTCCAGCGTCTCCGACGGCGTGCTCGCGCCCGCCGCGGTGGCGGCCTACGCCCGTAAAAGCGGCGTCGACGTGTGGGCCCTCACCGACCACGACGAAGTCGGCGGCATCAAGGCCGCGCGCCAGGCTGCCGGCGAGCTCGGCATGCGCTTCGTGGCCGGCGTCGAGATTTCCGTCACCTGGGCCAACGAGACCGTGCACATCGTCGGCCTGCGGATTGACGAAGACAACCCCGCCCTGACCGCCGGCCTGGCCGCGACCCGCAACGGCCGCCAGGCGCGCGCCATGGAAATCTCGGCCCAGCTGGAAAGCGCCGGCATCCCCGGCGCCTACGCGGGCGCGCTGCGCTACGTCGGCAACCCGGACCTGATGTCGCGTACCCATTTTGCGCGCTACCTCGTCGAGATCGGCGTGTGCGCCACGCCGGCCGAAGTGTTCCGCAAATACCTGACCGAAGGTAAACCCGGCTATGTGCCGCACCGCTGGGCCACGCTCGAGCAGGCGGTCGGCTGGATCCGCGGCGCCGGCGGCATCCCGGTGATCGCCCACCCGGGCCGCTATCCCTTCAGCGATACGGCCGAAGGCGCGCTGTTCGACGAATTCCGCCAGCTGGGCGGTACGGCCATCGAGGTCGTGACCGGCAGCCACACGCCGGACCAGTACGGCGAGTACGCCGAAAAGGCGCGGCGCTACGGTTTCCTGGCGTCGCGCGGGACCGACTTCCACGCGCCGGGCGAGTCGCGCGTCGAGTTTGCCGAGCTGCCGCCGCTGCCCGGCAACCTGACGCCGGTCTGGCAAGACTGGTAGGGTGGCGGGGGACCGCCCACCCTACCTGAGGGCAGACTTAAGTTCATCGCCGAGCCCTTGAGTTTTCCCCATCTCAGCCCTATCTTGGCAGCCTGATATCTTTTTCAGCTGCCGGGAGACTCGTCCATGAAACGTATCGTGTTGTTCCTCGCCACCAACCTCGCTGTCGTGCTGGTGGTGTCGCTCGTGCTCAACCTGCTCGGCGTGGGCCGTGCCGTCACGGGAGAGGGAATCAACGTCGGCGCGCTGGCCGTGTTCTCGCTGGTGGTCGGCTTCACCGGCTCCATCATCTCGCTCCTGATGAGCAAACCCATGGCCAAATGGTCGACGGGCGCGCGCGTCATCGAGCAGCCCGCCACACCCACCGAGCGCTGGCTGGTGGATACCGTGCGCCGTTTGTCCGAGCGCGCCGGCATCGGCATGCCGGAAGTGGCGGTCTACGATGGCGAGCCGAATGCCTTCGCCACCGGCGCCTTCAAGAATTCCGCCCTGGTGGCCGTGTCCACGGGCTTGCTCGCGAACATGAACCAGGACGAGGTCGAGGCCGTGATCGGTCACGAAGTCGCGCACATCGCCAACGGCGACATGGTCACGCTCACCCTGATCCAGGGCGTGGTCAACACCTTCGTCGTGTTCCTCGCGCGTGTGGTCGGTTTCTTTGTCGATAAGGTATTGTTCCGCAGCGAAGACCGCGGCCCCGGCATCGGCTACATGGTCACGGTCTTCGTCTGCGAGATCCTGTTCGGCATCCTGGCCTCGATCATCGTCGCCTGGTTCTCGCGCCAGCGCGAATTCCGCGCCGACGCCGGTTCCGCCAGGCTGCTGGGCTCGTCCGTGCCGATGCAGCACGCGCTGGCCCGCCTCGGCGGCCTGGTGCCCGGCGCGCTGCCTTCGTCGATGGCCGCGTCCGGCATCTCGGGCAGCGGCGGCGGCTGGGGCGCGTTGTTCTCCACCCACCCGCCGATGGAGCAGCGCATTGCCGCGCTGCAGGCGCTGCGCCAAGGCGCATAAAGAAAGGTTGCGATGGCCCAGCATTTCCAGATCCACCACGAGAATCCCCAGCCGCGCCTGCTCAAGCAGGCCGCCCAGATCATCGGCAGCGGCGGCATCGTCGCCGCGCCGACCGATTCGGCCTATGCCCTGGTCTGCCGCCTGGACGACAAGGCCGCGGTCGAGAAGCTGCGCCGCATCCGCGGCATCGACGACAAGCACCACCTGACCCTCCTGGTGCGCGACCTGTCCGAGATCGCCCACTTCGCGCGCGTCGACAATGCCCAGTACCGCCTGCTGAAGGCCGCCATGCCGGGGCCCTACACGGTGATCCTGGAAGCGACCCGCGAAGTGCCGCGCCGCCTGTCGCATCCTTCGCGCAAGACCATCGGCGTGCGGGTGCCGGAAAATGCCATCCTGCTCGGTCTGCTCGAGGAGCTGGGCGAACCGCTGATCGGCACCACCCTGCAGCTGCCGGGCGACGACCACATGCTGTCCGATCCGGACGAGGTGATCGAACGCCTGGGCAAGCAGATCGAGCTCGTCATCGACGGCGGCGCCGGCACGCTGGAGCCGACCACCGTGGTCGATCTGACCGGCCCCACGCCGGAACTGGTGCGCGAGGGCAGGGGAGATCCTGCCGCCTTCGGCTTATAAGCGGTCCTTAAGCTTGCCTGAAGGCACAGGCTGCGGGCAATCGGCTCTGATAGAATCCCGGTATGGATGAAACGATACGCAACATCGCTGTCTACGCGCTCCCCGTTCTTTTTGCGATTACCCTGCACGAAGCCGCCCACGCCTACGTCGCCCGCTATTTCGGCGACAACACCGCCTATGCCGCGGGGCGCATGACCCTGAATCCCCTGGTGCACATCGACCTGTTCGGCACCATCATCATTCCGCTGGTGCTGTATCTGACCACTGGCTTCGTGTTCGGCTACGCCAAGCCGGTGCCGATCGAGTTCGGCCGCCTGCGCAATCCGAAACGCGACATGGCCTGGGTGGCGCTGGCCGGACCCGGCGCGAACTTCATCATGGCCCTGGGATGGCTGATCCTGGGCATCCTGCTGGTGGCGCTGAACGTGGACGAGGCCTTCCCGCACAAGGTGGCGCAGGCCGGCATCATCGCGAACCTGCTGATGTTCGCCTTCAACCTGCTGCCGATCCCGCCGCTGGACGGCGGCCGCGTGCTGACCAGCCTCCTGCCGAACCGCCTGGCCTATAAATATGCGCGGATCGAGCCCTACGGCTTCTACATCGTGCTCGCGCTGCTGTTCTTTAACCTGCTGTCCTTCTGGGTCATGCCGGTGATGCAGCTGGGCCGGATCCTGATCCAGCTGTTTGCCTCGCCGTTCTCGCTGCTGCTCACATGAGCCCAATGATGAACCTGCCGGTGTCGCCGTGGGTCACGCGGTTCGCCCCGCTCGTTACAAGCGGCGAGGCGCTCGACCTGGCTTGCGGCAGCGGGCGCCATACGCGCATGCTCGCCGCGCGCGGCCTGCGGGTCGTGGCGCTGGACCGGAATGCCGAGCTGCTGGCGCCGCTGGCCGGCGACAATGTACAGACGTGGGAACACGACCTGGAAGCCGAGGACGCCGTCTGGCCCTTCGAAGCGGGGCGTTTTGCCCTGATCGTGGTCACCAACTACCTGCACCGCCCGCTGTTCGCGGACCTGGCGCGCAGCCTGGCGCCCGATGGCGTGCTGATCTACGAAACCTTCGCGCAGGGCAACCAGGTCTACGGAAAGCCGTCGAATCCGGCCTTCCTGCTGGCGCCGGAAGAGCTGCTGGGCCTGGCGCGGGAGGGCGGCCTGCAAGTGCTCGCCTACGAGGATGGCCACGTCGACCGGCCGATGCCCGCCCAGGTGCAGCGCCTGTGCGCGGCGGGCCCGGCCTTCCTTAAAACCGAGGCGAAGCTCGACCATAATCTGGTAGCGAATGAACCATAGAGGCGGGTGATCCGCTACAATCAGCGTTTTATGTATTTTCTTAACTAACTGGCAGCGTCACGCATATGATTAAGGGCAGCATCGTAGCAATCGTCACCCCGATGTTCGAGGACGGCAGTCTTGACCGCGACTCCCTGCGCAAGCTGATCGACTGGCACATCGCCGAGGGCAGCGACGGCATCGTCATCGTCGGCACCACGGGCGAATCGGCCACCGTGTCGCCGGAAGAGCACGGCGAACTGATCAAGCTCGCGGTGGAGCACGCCGCCGGCCGCATCCCGGTGATCGCCGGCGCCGGCGCCAACTCCACGGTCGAAGCCATCGCACTGACCCGCCACGCCAAGGAAGTGGGCGCCGACGCCACCCTGCAGGTGGTGCCGTACTACAACCGTCCGACCCAGGAAGGCATGTACCGCCACTTCCGCGCCATCGCCGAAGCGGTGGACCTGCCAGTGATCCTGTACAACGTGCCGGGCCGCACCGTGGCGGACATGGCCAACGAGACCGTCGTGCGCCTGGCGCAGATCGACAACATCGTCGGCATCAAGGACGCCACCGGCAACGTCGGCCGCGGCATCGAGCTGCTGCGCAGCGTCGACAGCTCCTTCGCGGTCTACTCGGGCGACGACCCGACCGCGATGGCCCTGATGTTCTGCGGCGCCGCCGGCAATATCTCGGTGACCGCCAACGTGGCCCCGCGCGCGATGCACGA
This sequence comes from Massilia sp. BKSP1R2A-1, assembly GCF_050586525.1. Lineage (NCBI taxonomy): Bacteria > Pseudomonadati > Pseudomonadota > Betaproteobacteria > Burkholderiales > Oxalobacteraceae > Massilia > Massilia sp. BKSP1R2A-1. The sequence goes on from NZ_JBOBRE010000008.1 coordinate 175,345, forward strand.
GCTGTGCGCCGCCGCCATGGCCGGCGACGTCAAGCGCGCCGTCGACATCAACAACCGCGTGCTCGACCTGCACGCCAAGCTGTTCGTCGAGCCGAACCCGGTGCCGGTGAAGTGGGCGCTGGCCGAAATGGGCAAGATGCCGGCCGGACTGCGCCTGCCGCTGGCGCCGCTGTCTTCGTCCTGGCACGATACCGTGCGCGGCGCACTGGCCCAGGCGGGCCTTCTCTCTGCCTGAACCCGCGAGGGTTCCTTACCTGATATCGAACACATGACTAAACGCACTATCACGACTCCTGCCGCCGCGCGCGTGCTGACGCTTACCGCGATCGCGCTGAGCGTCTCGGCCTGTACCACCATCTTCGAATCGGACAAGGTCGACTACCGTGGCGCCAAGCGTTCCGCCGACCTGGCAGTCCCGCCGGACCTGACCGCGCTGCAGCGCGACAACCGCTACGCCATCCCCGACGGCAAGGGCGTCGCGACCGCTTCGGGCTACCAGCAGCAGGTGGGCGCACAGGCAGGTGCACCAGTTGCCGGTGTGCCGGGTATCGCCGGCACCGTCGGCCCGATCTCGACCGATGCCGTCAGCGTGCAGCGCAACGGCGACCAGCGCTGGCTGGTGGTCAAGCAGACTCCGGAACAGCTGTGGCCGCAACTGCGCCAGTTCTGGGAAAACCAGGGCTTCGCCGTCGAGACCGAATCGCTCACGACCGGCACCATGGAAACCAACTGGGTCGAGAACCGTTCGAAGATCCCGCAGGACTTCATCCGCGGCGCCATCGGCAAGGTCTTCGACCGCGCCTACTCGACCGGCGAGCGCGACAAGTTCCGCACCCGCCTCGAGCGCCTGCCGGACGGCTCGACCGAGATCTGGGTCAGCCACCGCGGCGCCGAAGAAGTGCTGCAGGGTAGCCAGAAGGAAACCACGATCTGGACCGTGCGTCCGAACGATCCGGGCCTGGAGTCGCAGTTCCTGAGCCGCCTGGTGGCCCAGCTGACCGGCCAGAAGGAAACCAGGCAGGCCGAGACCATGGTCGCCAACGCACCGGTCGCCGCCCCGCAAGCCAAGCTCGACGGTGGCGTGATCCGCCTGGAAGAAGGTTTCGACCGCGCCTGGCGCCGCGTCGGCCTGGCGCTCGACCGCGTCGGCTTCACCGTGGAAGACCGCGACCGCGTGCAGGGCGTGTACTTCGTCCGCTACGTCGATCCGGATGCCACCAACAAGGACGGCTTCTTCAAGCGCCTGTTCACCTTCGGCGCCGACGAGAAGGCCAAGGAAGCCCAGCGCTACCGCGTGATCGTCAAGGCCGAGCAGGGTGCTGCAGCCAGCGACGTGACCGTGCAGACCAACGACGGCAAGTCGGAAACCGGCGAGACCGGCGCGAAGATCCTGCGTCTGCTGACGGACGAGCTGAAGTAATCGGTTTCAGCGCTTTAAGTGAAAAACCGGCCTGCATCGGCCGGTTTTTTTATGTAGGGTGGGCGGTCCTCCGCCCACGCGTTCAAACCACGTATCTTGGCCCGCGCCGTGGCTCACATCGGTTCGTCGACCGCGTGGGCAGAAACTGCGGGGCCGCCCAGGCCCACCCTACGGTAAAACGTACAGGCGTAAAAAAACCGGCCCGCAGGCCGGTCTTTCGAATCGAGCTTGCGCTGATTACTTGGTAGCAGCAGCGTCAGCAGCTTGCGAAGCAGCGGTCGAAGCAGCAGCAGCAGCGTCGGCAGCGGTCGAAGCAGCAGCCGAAGCGGCAGCAGCAGCGTCAGCCGGAGCGGTGGTGGCAGCAGCGTCGGTAACGGCCGGGGTGGTAGCAGCTGCGTCGGTGGTTGCAGCCGGTGCTTCGACAGCAGCCGGAGCGACCGGAGCGGCTTCTTCTTTCTTGCTGCAAGCAGCCAGAGCAACAGCCATCAGGGAAACGATCAGCAGGGATTTTTTCATGATTTTCCTTAATATCTTAAAAGTAAGTACTGCTTGTTTGAATAATAATTACCGGTAATTATTGCTCAGAGGAATTCTGACGCTTACATATGAGGCAATACTGCCGCATAAGCAACGGAATCTCCTGACCTGATATTATAGCCAAATTTACTGAATCGCAACAGGAAACTCATGCTCTGGCGAAAGTAATTTGTGCCTTGCTAAGGTTTATCTTGTTACAAGATGCAACCGCAGCAAATTCCCAGGTAACTGCGCTGTTAACGGACTGACCAAGAGATCGGTTGACAGGCTATAAACCGGTTATCGTCGGCTGCAAAGCAGGGCGCGATTCGACCCAGATCGCTTCAAAACGATGAGCCGGCACATCGACGGCGCCCGGCGCATCGAAAGCCATCTCGCCACGCGTGTGGTCGCTATGAAAACGCCGGAGAACGTGGCGCTTGTCGACGATGCAGAAGGAATCGGTCAGATTGTGCAGCGCCTTCGGCGTGGCGCGGCACTCGACGGCATGGCTGTAGTCGCGCAGCAGGCGCAGCAGGCGCGGGTAATGCCTGTCGATGTGAGCCGGCGAATGCATGGCGAGGCGCAGCATGCCGCCACGGCCGAGGAAGGCGCGCAGCAGGGTGTCGCTCTCGATGCTTCCGAGCGGGTAGACCCGAAAGTCCGGATCGAAGAGATCGAGCGTGACGTGGGCGGCGGCCAGGCAGGCACGCAAGTGGGTCTCGAACCCGGCGCGGGTATCGAAGCGCGCGCTCCCTTCCTTGGTCGGTTCCTGCATGCCTGCCTCCTTCCCGGTCTGCAATCAGCCCAGTTCCACCCAGCCGTCCTGGTACCAGGTATAAAGCGCTTCCAGCACGTCGTCGGTCGCGTTCGCCAGGACGGCGCCATCGAGGCGGCGCTCGTTGGCCAGCACGTCCAGCACCGCCTTGTCGGCGCGTCCGACGGCGAAGGATTCGCCGTTGATGAAGACGTTCTTGCCGCGGTAGAGCATCAGGGTCTTGCTCGACAGCTTCAATCCGCGCTTGGCCGCAGTCTCCATGAACTTGCCTACCACAAGTGGCTTGGCCGGACCGGTGAAGAAGACATTGTGCTTCGGCTCGGACAGGTATTCGCCCAGGAAGATGGTGACGTCTTCCTCGTCCCAGCGCACCTTGTTGAGCTCTTCCGTGATGGTGCTCAGCATCTCGCGCGGGATTTCGGCCGGGCTCTTTGCCGGCTGCAGTTCCGGATCGGCATAGCGGCCCGGCAGGTCGATCGAGTCGGCCATGAACTGCAGGAAGGCTTCGCCTAGTTCCTGGAAGGAAGGCGAGCGGAAGCCGATCGAGTAGGTCATGCATTCGCCTTCGGCCACGCCGTCGTGGGCGTAGTGGGGCGGCAGGTAGAGCATGTCGCCGGGCTCGAGCACGAATTCTTCTTCCGGTTCGAAATTGGCCAGGATCTTCAGCGGCAGGCCTTCGACCAGGCTCAGGTCCTGCTGGGCGCCGATGCGCCAGCGGCGCTTGCCGTGGGCCTGCAGCAGGAACACGTCATAGGAATCGAAGTGGGGGCCGACGCCGCCGCCATCGGTGGCGAAGCTGACCATCAGGTCGTCCAGGCGCGCATCCGGCACGAAGCGGAACTGGCGCAGCAGTTCGTCGGCGCGCTCGTCGACCAGGTTGACGCCCTGCACCAGCATGGTCCACTCGCGCTCGCTACGCGAAGGCAGCTCGGGCAGCGGGCCGTGCTGCATGTCCCACTGGCCACCCTTCATGGTCACGAGGCGGGATTCGACGTGGTTCAGCTTGGCCAACTCGGCCAGTTTCTCGAACTTGAGCAGCGGCTTGAAGTCAGGAATGGCGCCGCGGATCAGCAGCGGTTTTTTATGCCAGTAATCGCGCAGGAACTGGGCGGGAGTAATATTCCCAAGGAGCTGTAATTTTTTCATGCGCCATTATAACCAGCCAGGCCGAAGCCACGGCCGGGCAGGGGTTATAATCCCGACCTCACAACGAAAGGATTTGCGATGAAAATTGCCAAGGATACGGTCGTGACGGTGAACTACAAGCTGTCGGATGCCCAGAATAACCTGATCGAAGAGGGCTCCCAGCCGATGGTGTACCTGCACGGCGGCTACGAGAATACCCTGCCGAAGATCGAAGAAGAGCTCGACGGCAAGGAAAAGGGCTATTCGTCGACGATCCAGGTCGAGCCGGAAGATGCATTCGGCGACTACGACCCGGCGCTGGTAAAGGTCGAAGACCGCAAGCGCCTGCCTGAGCCGCTCGAAGTCGGCATGCAGTTCGAAGGCGTGGCGGAAGGCGTGGACGAAGAGCCGACCATCTTTACCGTCACCGACATCGCCGACGACAAGGTCGTCCTCGACGGTAACCACCCGCTGGCCGGCATGGCCCTGCGCTTCGACCTGTCGGTGGTGGATGTGCGCGCCGCTTCGGACGAAGAAATCGCCCACGGCCACGTGCATGGCGAGCATGGCCACCATCATGAGATGGACGACAGCGACGAAGGCGACCACTTCCGCAGCCAGCCGCTGAACTGATCGCGCCTTGCGCTACGGGGTTGCTATGGAAATTGGGTTCCGGCGAAGGCCGGAACCCATGTTTGGATGACCGCCCGCCGGCGCTCCTCAGCGCACCGGCCCCAGACTGAACACGTTCTTCCCATCCTCCGCCACGCGCACCTCGACCGCGTGCGCCCCGACGGACAGATGTCCCACATTGCCGTGCCACTCGACCGCCGGCTTCGCTTCCTTCGGCAGCCCCGCGCTGTCCACCACCAGCACCTGGCCCAAGAACTTCGCCGCGCGCATCTGCACCTGGCGGCGCGTGTCCGCGAAACCGTCGTAGCCGGTCGGCGAGCGCTGCAGCAGGGCGCGCAGGCCGTTGGCCGGCTGTAGCAGCGGCTGCATATTCCCTTCGGCGAACAGCACCACGGCGCTCACCTTGTCTTGCTTGGCGATCGCGAACAGGCGGTTGAGCCAGAAGCGGTTTGCCACCGCGCGGTCTTCGAATTCGCTGTTGCGCCCCGCCGCCGGCAGGTAGTGGTTGTTCGCCGCCGGCAGGTTGATGGTCGCGTACAGCACCTTGCCGACCCGCCAGTGCGCGTTCTCGGCATAGCTGCGAAAGCGCGGGCTGCTCGACAGGCGCGTCATCGGGATTTTTTGCTTGCCCAGCGATTCGGGCTCGCCATAGAACAGCTCGCGCAGGCGGTTCAGGCGTTCGATGGCGGCGGTGCGGCCCGCCGAATTGCGGCAGCCGGTCCAGTCGTTCCCTGACAGCGAGAGGATCGCCGGGCGCCTGGCCTTGTCGAACAGATCGCGCCGCTTCTGGTAGACGCGGTCGCCGCAGGCTTCGTTCGCGCCCTTGATGCCGGTGACGACGACAAAAGCGAGGTCCTCGTCCTTCGCGTCGTCGAGGGCGCTTTTCAAACCATCTTCGCCATCGGTGGCGGCGCGGTGGCCGACGATGGCGAAGTGGTGGGCGTTGCCGTCCTTGTCCTTCTTCTTGTCGCGCGCGGCGCCAGCGCCGCCGCTGGCGAGCAGCGCGGCCGCCAGCAGTGCGGCGAAGACGAAGGGACGGCGCGCCCGCATCAGGCGGCCAGCCGTTTCAGCTCGTAGAGCCGTTCCAGCGCCTCGCGCGGCGTGAGCGCATCCGGATCGATCGCATCGAGCGCGGACTTCAGGGCATCGTCACGGGCGGCTTCCATGACCGGAGCGGGCGGCTCACCGGCATCGTCGTCGCTCGGCGCGGCGAACAGGTCGAGCTGCGGCGTCGCATCCAGCGCCTGCGACTCGAGCCGCGCCAGATGCTTGCGCGCGGCGCGGATCACGGCGGGCGGCACGCCGGCCAGCTGCGCCACCTGCAGGCCGTAGCTCTGCGAGGCCGGGCCGTCCTGCACCGCGTGCAGGAAGACGATGCTGTCCTTGTGCTCGACCGCCGACAGGTGCACGTTGACCGCGCTCGGGTGGGTCTCGGGCAGCTGGGTAAGCTCGAAATAGTGGGTCGCGAACAGCGTGAAGCTGCGGCTGCTCTCGATCAGGTGACGCGCGATGGCCCAGGCCAGCGCCAGGCCGTCGAAGGTCGAGGTGCCGCGACCGACTTCATCCATCAGCACCAGGGAGTGCTCGGTGGCGCCATTCAGGATGGCCGCCGATTCGGTCATCTCGACCATGAAGGTCGAGCGGCCGTTGGCCAGGTCGTCGCTGGCGCCGATGCGGGTGAAGATGCGGTCGATCGGGCCGATGGTTGCTTGGCTAGCGGGCACATAGCTGCCCACATAGGCCAGCAGCGTGATCAGGGCGACCTGGCGCATGAAGGTCGATTTACCGCCCATGTTCGGGCCGGTGATGAGCAGCAGGCGGCGGTCGTCCGACAAACGGCAATCGTTGGCGATGAAGCGTTCGATCTGGTTCTCCACCACCGGGTGGCGGCCTTCGACGATGGTCAGGCAGGGTTCGTCGACCAGTTGCGGTGCGCACCAGTTGTTGCGCACCGCGTGGCTGGTGAGGGCCACCAGGGTGTCGAGCTGGGCCAGGCCGCCCGCGACCGACTGCAGGGTCGTGATGAAAGGCGCCAGCTCGCCGAGGAGAAGGTCGTACAGCATCTTCTCGCGCGACAGCGCGCGGTCCTGCGCGGACAGGGCCTTGTCCTCGAAGGCTTTCAGTTCCGGCGTGATGTAGCGCTCGCAGTTCTTGAGTGTCTGGCGGCGCTGGTAGTCGACCGGCACCTTGTCGGCCTGGCCGTTGGTGACTTCGATGTAGAAGCCGTGCACGCGGTTGTATTCGACGCGCAGGTTGGCAATCCCGGTGCGGGCGCGCTCGCGCGTTTCGAGGTCGACCAGGAACTGGCCGGCGTTCTCGGACAGGGCGCGCAGTTCGTCGAGTTCGGCGTCGAAGCCGCGCGCGAACACGCCGCCGTCGCGCACCTGCACGCTCGGCTCTTCCGCGATCGCGCGGCTCAAGAGGTCGAGGCAGCTGGCTGGCGGCTCGAGCAGGTCGTGGATTTCGCGCAGCAGGCTGGTGTCGCCCGGGACGAAGCAGCGCGCCACCTGCTCGCGCAGCAGCGGCAATGTTTTGAGGCCGTCGCGCAGGCAGGACAGGTCGCGCGGGCGCGCCGACAGCAGGGCGATACGGGTGGTGATGCGTTCGATGTCGGGCACGTTGGCCAGCGTCGCGGACAGGCCATGCGTGGCTTCCGCCTGGGCCAGCGCGGCGATGGCTTCATGGCGCGAACGGGCCACGCGCTGATTGCGGCGCGCATGGTGCAGCCAGTGGCGCAGCAGGCGCGAACCCATGGCGGTGCGGCAGCCGTCCAGCAGCGAGAACAGGGTCGGCGATTCCTGGCCGCGGATGGTCTCGGTCAGTTCCAGGTTGCGGCGGGTGGCGGCGTCGAGGCCGATGTATTCGTTCTCCTGTTCGCAAGCCAGGCTCTTCACGTGCTGCAGGCCGCGACCCTGCGTCGACTGCGCGTAACGCAGCAGCGCGCCGGCCGCGCCGAAAGCGGCGCCCAGGCCGTCCGCGCCGAATCCGGTGAGGGTGGCCACGCTGAGCTGGTCGAGCAGGGCCTGGTGGCCCTTGAGGACGTCGAAGTGCCACTCGGGCATGCGCTGGGTGTGGGCTACCGGTTCGGATTCGAACAGGTCGGCGCCGCCGTTACATTCAGCGCGCAGGATCTCGGCCGGGGCGATGCGCTCGAGTTCGTGCGCCAGGCGCGACTCCACGGCGCGTTGCTCGCCCGAGAATTCCATCAGGCGCAGCACGCCGCTCGCCAGCGACAGCCAGGCCATGCCGACCGTGATGGTCTTGCGCTGGCTGTGCATGCACAGGGCCAGCAGCGGGCGGTCGGCTTTTTCCGGCAGCAGGTCGCTGTCGGTCAGGGTGCCGGGGGTGACCACGCGCACGACCTTGCGCTCGACCGGGCCTTTCGAGAGGGCCGGGTCGCCGATCTGCTCGCAGATCGCGCAGGATTCGCCGATCTTGACCAGCTTGGCCAGGTAGCCGTCCAGCGAATGGAAGGGCACGCCGCACATCTTGATCGGCTCGCCGTCGGACTTGCCGCGCGCGGTCAGCGTGATGCCGAGCAGGCGGGCGGCCTTCTCGGCGTCCTCGAAGAAGAGTTCGTAGAAGTCGCCCATGCGGTAGAACACCAGCATGGTCGGGTAGTCGGCCTTGATGCGCAGGTACTGCTGCATCATGGGGGTATGCTTTTCGGCCGTGCTGGCCTTGAGGGCGGCGGCGTTGATCTCGGAGGGAGCGTTCATTTCTTCGGTGGTCGTGCGGCAAAGCGAGGGCGGAGCCAAGGCCAGTCATTTTACCGCGATCAGGTAGCTCAGCGCTGCAAAACGGACAATTCGGCATACCCGCATCGGCGCAAGGGATTGTTGCCTGAGTCAGCAATCTATTCCAGAATGGGCCGACTAATCGTTGGAGTTGCCATGCCCATGGTCGACGTCTGCCATCAGTTCGCGCGTCATGCGGGCTACAAGAAGACGCGTCCATGGGCGACGGACCAACATAAGAAAGCGCGCGAAATCTACCGCGGCAAAGGGTATGTGACGCCGATGCTATTGACTAGTGTCGGAAATTTTTACAGTTGGAAATAATTCGGATAAGGAATTTTAGTAAGTAACTGTATTAATTAAAAAATTACCGGCTGGTCCGAATATTGCTTGAACTGAGGAAATCTAAAGGGATTTCTATGAAAGCAATTACTTCACTGTTCTCCGGCATCGCCATGTTGTTCGCCGCAGGTGCTGCTCATGCCGACGTCATCTATACCGACAAGACCTACCGCGACTTCGACGCCTCGTCGGCATACGTGACCTTCAACGTTGCGACGCATGGCCTGGTCGACGACCTGAATATCGCCGTCGAGTTCTCTAAATGCGACAACCCGTATATCGATCCGGCGGGCAGCGCCTGCGTCGGCCGGGACACGCCTTTTGAGAACGAAATCGTCATGCGCCTGGTCGGCCCGGATGGACGAGTGCTCAGCTTGGTCGAATATGGCACCTTCGACCAGGGCGATACGCCAGGCATCGGCCGCATCACCATGACCTTCGATGACGAAGGCGCCAAGCTGGGCAAGCGCGTGCAGGCCGGCGCCTTCCGTCCGGTGCAGTCCCTGAGCCTGTTCGACGGCATGGACATGTTCGGCGAGTGGAAGCTGTATTTCGAGGACACCACCAGAAGCGACCCGCTCGAAGTGTTCTCGTCGAGCCTGATCTTCAACAGTGCGGATGCGCCGGCCGACGTGCCGGAACCGACCGGCCTCGCCGTGTTCGGCGCCGGCCTTTTCGCACTGGGCGCGCTGCGCCGCCGTCAGCGCCGCCAGGCCTGAATCCGCGCTGGCTTTACGCCAGCGTGACCGATCCCGTCACCGCCGGCTTGCCGGCGGCTGCCACCACGAATTCCCCCGATACCGCGTCGAACGACAGCGCCGCCGTACTGCCCAGCGCCACCGGCGCACGGAAGCGGCAGTCGATGGCGAGCGCGTGCCGGCCTGCAGAGCGCTCCAGCGCCGCGCAGGCCGAGGCCAGCGTGTGCATGCCATGGATGATCGGCGCGCGCATGCCCATCAGCCGTGCGCTCCAGCGGGTCAGGTGGATCGGATTCCAGTCGCCCGACAGTTGCGCGTAGCGGCGGCCGGCGCCGACGCCTAGGGTCCACTGCGTGAGCGGCGCACCCTGCGGCAGGACGGACTCCTCCTGTTTTGCGCTGCTGCGCGAACCGCGCCGGATCAGGTAGGTGCTGGTGCAGCCGAACACCGGGACGCCATCGCTGTAGCCCGTGGTGTCGAGCATGCAGCGCAGGGCGCCGCTGGAGGAGGGCGGCAGCAGGCGCAGCACGGTGTCGATCAGCAGGGGCTGGCCGGGTGCGGGCTCTTGAAACACGCGCAGCGCATTGTCCATGTGGACGAGTCCGACGATCCGGAAGGGGAAGCCGGGCGCCAGCATGGTCGCCAGGTGGGCGCGCTGGGCCAGCAGGTACCACCAGGTCAGCGGAACATGCTGGCCTTCGAAGCCGAAGGCCGCGCGGTAGCGGGCGATGTCGTCCAGCGGCAGCCCGTCGAGACGATAGCTGCTTGCCAGTTCCGGCAATGAATCGGGAAGCGGATGCTGCGGGCGCTTGAACAGGGCCCGCAGCAGGATGTCGACGCCCATGGCCGGCAGCGCCGGCACATGGGTCGAAGAGGCGGGCATCAACCCTCGGCGACGCGGCGTGCGATGTGCGCCAGGGCCTCGTCGACCTGGTCGATCAGGATCAGGCACAGGTCGCCGGCTTCCAGGCGCGCCAGCGCCCGGTCGATGGCGACGAATTCGCCGTTGATTTCCTCGACGTGGCTGGTGCGGGTTGCGCCATCCAGGCCCTTGCGCAGCAGGGAAATCACTTCGCCGTCGGCGCGGCCGCGCTGGCACTGGTCCTGGTAAAGCAGCACGTCGTCAAACGCCTTGCCGAGGATTTGCGTCTGCTGCGTGATGTCCTGGTCGCGGCGGTCGCCGGCGCCGCTGATCACCACCGAACGGCGCTTGGCCGGCATCGCTTCCACGGCATTGGCCAGGGCGGCGATCGCGTCCGGGTTGTGGCCGTAGTCGGCGATCACGGTCGCGCCGCGGTAGTCGAACACATTGAAGCGGCCCGGCGCATTGTCGCTTTCGCCGACAAACGTCTTCAGGCCGACGCGGATGCGGTCCCAGTCGATGCCCACGGCCCAGGCGGCGGCCACCGAGGCCATCACGTTCTCGACCTGGAAACCGATGGCGCCGTTGCGGGTGATCGGCACGTCGCCGAGCGGCACGCGGTGCTCGATCTTGCCCTGCGCCGCCACCAGGTGGCCGTCTTCCACGAAGACCACGCGGCGGCCCTGGGCGCGGTGCATCGCCATGAGGGCGTTGTTCACGTCGAGGGCGAAGAAGGTGACGTCGCCGCGGGTGACCTCGGCCATCGCCGCCACGACGGGGTCGGCGGCATTCAGCACGGCCATGCCGCCGATCGCCACGTTCTGCACGATCACGCGCTTCAGCACGGCCAGGTCTTCCAGCGTGGTGATGTAGTTCAGGCCCAGGTGGTCGCCCGCGCCGATATTCGTCACCACCGCCACCTGGCAGCGATCGAAGGCCAGGCCTTCGCGCAGCAGGCCGCCGCGCGCGGTTTCGAAAACGGCCGCGTCGACGTCCGGGTGCAGCAGCACGTTGCGCGCGCTGCGCGGGCCCGAGCAGTCGCCGCTGTCGATGCGGCGGCCCTCGATGTAGACGCCGTCGGTATTGGTCATGCCGGTGCGCAGGCCCGATGCGGTCAGCAGGTGGGCGATCAGGCGCACGGTGGTGGTCTTGCCGTTGGTGCCGGTCACGGCCACCACCGGAATGCGGCCGTCGTCGCCTTCCGCGAACAGGGTGTCCACGATCGCTTCGCCGATCGGGCGGGCCTTGCCGAAGGAGGGCGAGAGATGCATGCGCAGGCCCGGCGCGGCGTTCACTTCGACGATGCCGCCGTGCTGCTCTTCGATGGGTTTCAGGACCGAGTCGCACACCAGGTCGACGCCGCAGATGTCCAGGCCCACCATGTGGGCGGCTGCGATGCAGCGCGCCGCGACGTCCGGGTGGACGTCGTCGGTCACGTCGGTGGCGGTGCCGCCGGTCGACAGGTTGGCGTTATTGCGCAGGACCACGCGCTGGCCCCGGTCCGGCACGGAGTCGGCGTTCAGGCCGCGCGCGGCGAGGGTCGCCAGGGCGATGTCGTCGAAGCGGATCTTGGTCAGGGAGGTGGAATGGCCCTCGCCGCGGCGCGGGTCCTTGTTCACTTCCTCGACCAGCTGGCGCACCGTGTGCAGGCCGTCGCCGACGACGAAAGGCGGATCGCGGCGCGCGGCGGCGACCAGCTTGTCGCCGATGACGAGCATGCGGTAATCGTGGCCCGGCAGGTAGCGCTCGACCAGGATGTCGTCGCGGAATTCGGAAGCGGTATGGAAGCCCGCGGTCAGCTGTTCTTTCGTCGTGACGTTGACGGTCACGCCCTTGCCCTGGTTGCCGTCCTTCGGCTTGATCACGACCGGCAGGCCGACTTCGAGCGCGGCCGCCCAGGCGTCTTCCGGATCGCTCACGCTGCGGCCCATCGGCACCGGCACGCCGGCGGCGTCGAGCAGCTTCTTGGTCAGTTCCTTGTCCTGGGCGATGGTCTCGGCGATGGCGCCGGTGGCGTCGATCTCGGCGGCCTGGATGCGGCGCTGGCGGCTGCCCCAGCCGAACTGCACGAGGCTGCCCTCGGTCAGGCGGCGGAAGGGGATGTTGCGGGCGACGGCAGCCTGCACGATCGACCCGGTGGACGGGCCGAGGCGCACGTCCTCGTCGACTTCGCGCAGGCGGGCCAGCGCGCCGGCCAGGTCGAAGGCGGCGTCCTTGCGTGCGGCGTCGACCAGCTGCTCGGCCAGTTCCAGCGCCAGGCGGCCGACGTCTTCCTCGCTGTACTCGACGACCACCTGGTAGATGCCGCGTTCGATGGTGGCGGTGGTGCGGCTGAAGGTGACGGGGCAGCCGGCTTCGGCCTGCAGGGTCAGGGCAACCTGCTCGAGCACATGGGCCAGCGACACGATGTCGTCATGGCCGTAGGGCTGCAGCTCGCCGACCTGGGGGAAGCGTGCGCGCAGGCGGGTCTCGAAGCCGCCCAGTTCGCGGATCGATTCTTCTTCAGGCGTGCACGAAACGATCGCCTCGACCGAGGTGTGGTGGCTCCAGAGATTGGGGCCACGCAGGGCCCGTACGCGTGATACTTCCATAAACCTTCATTCCTTTCGCGGCGCCCGCCGCAGAGTCGAAGGGCGCCAGTGCCCGCACAACGGGCATCGAGATGTTTAGTAATTCGTTTTCTTCGGCGTCGCGTCGAATGCGCGCAGGCCGCCGCAGATCAGGTCGGACGGCACGCCCAGCGCCCATGCCGCGGCCACCGCCGCCAGCACGCTGTCCGGATGCTTCACCGTCGCCGGCTGGATCTTCGACAGTTCGAGCAGGACCGTTTCCTCGCTGCCCTCGGCCAGCACGATGCGGTTGTCGCGCACGAACACGATGCGTTCGCCTTTCGCGCGGTGCTCCGCCATGATCGGATTGGCTTCGTCCAGCGCGTAGAAGATCACGCGGCCGTCGGACAGTTCGGCCAGGGCGGCGACGCGCTCGTTGGCCGCGTTCAGCACGGCGGCGCCTTCCGGCAGGATCACGTCGACCTGGCTGCGGATGACGTTGTACTGCGCGTCTTCGTCGCGGACGTAGAACTCGTCCAGTTCGGCCAGGCCTTCCATGTCGGTGACGATGCCGACCAGGCAGCGGTCGTAGGGCAGGCCCTCAGCCAGGATGGTGCGCGCATTCGATTCGAACACGGCCGTCTGCACGGTGCGGTTGATCAGGAGGCGCTGGCCGGCTTCGAAACCGGTGGCGTCCTTGTTCGTCACCCGGCGCGCGTCGAGGTAGAGGCCTTCGCCGTTGGCGACGCCCACGTGCTTGCCGGTGATGTGGACCAGGCAGCCGACCAGACGCGCGATCAGGCTCGCGCCCAGGGTGCCGGTGACGCCGACCACCGGGATGCGGCCGGTTTCTTCTTGTGCGAACAGGTTGTCGACGATCGCCTTGCCCACGTTGCGCGGCGTGCCCTTGGCCGGCTTGATGTGGGCCAGCAGGCCCGGGCTGGAATTGACTTCGATGATGGCGCCGCGCTGTTCGGCCAGCGGGCGCGAGATGTCTTCGCACACCAGGTCGATGCCGGCGATGTCCAGGCCGACGACGCGCGCGGCCAGCGCCGCCACGTGGGCGACCTCGGGGTGGACCAGGTCGGTGACGTCGTCGGCGACGTTGCCGTTCGGCTGGATCAGCACCTTCTGGCCGGCCTGCGGCACGGATTCAGGCGTCAGGCCCTGGCGCTTCAGGTCCAGCATGATCTCGTGGTCATGCGGATTCACGCGGCCGAGCGGGTGCTCTTCGCTTTCGCCGCGGCGCGGGTCGGTGTTGATCTGGCTGTCGCACAGCTGCAGCACGGTGGAGGCGCCGTCGCCCGTCACCCACAGCGATTCGCCTTTGGCGGCGGCGACGACTTCGCGGCCGACCACCAGCAGGCGGTGCTCGTTGCCGGGAATGAAGCGCTCGACCAGCACGGCGCTGCTGTCGCCCGCTTCAGCGGCGATCGCATAGGCGGCCGTCACGTCGGCTTCGCTCATCAGGTTCAGGGTCACGCCGCGGCCGTGGTTGCCGTCGACCGGTTTCACCACCACCGGCAGGCCGATGTCCTGGGCTTCTTCCCAGGCCGCCTGGCTGCTCCTCACCAGGGCGCCTTCCGGCACCGGCACGCCTACGGCGCCCAGCAGGGTCTTGGTCAGGTCCTTGTCGCTGGCGATGCCTTCGCCGATGGCGCTGGTGCGGTCGGTCTCGGCGGTCCAGATGCGGCGCTGGGCGGCGCCGTGGCCGAGCTGGACCAGGTTGCCTTCGGTGAGGCGGATCGAGGGGATGCGGCGCTCGGTGGCGGCGTCGACGATGTGGGCCGTCGACGGGCCCAGGCACCAGCGGTCGACCAGCTCGGTCAGGCGCGCGACGGTGGCGGCCAGGTCGAAGGGCGTGTCGTTGATCGCGGCCATCATGAGGGCGTGGCCGGCTTCCAGGGCGGCGCGGCCGACCGTCTCGTCGCGGGTGCGGAAGGCCATCTTGTAGATGCCGTGCTCGCCGGTGGAGCGGGTCTTGCCGAAGCCGGTCTTCATGCCGGCCAGGTTCTGCAGCTCGAGCACGATGTGTTCGAGGATGTGGCCGGCCCAGGTGCCGCTCTCCAGGCGTTCGATGAAGCCGCCGCGGTGGCCGACGCCGCAATGGTGTTCGACCAGGCCGGGCAGCCAGGCGACGAGGCGGCCGGTAAAGCCGGGCAGGGTATTCGAGGGGCAGTCTTCGAGTTCGCCGATATCGAGCCAGGCTTCGATCACCGGTCGGTAGGTCCAGATGTTCGGGCCGCGCAGGTGACTGACGCGGAGGAACTTGATGTCGTTCTTCTTGTTCATGAAGTTGTGTTTGCCGGCGGCGGGTCTGCTGCGCATCGCCGGCGTTTTACCTTTGTTTGCCTGCCTGTCACTACGGTACCCAAAGCCGGGATACCGCAGCGCACATCTTGTATACTTGCCGGCCCGCAGCTTACTGGGCCGAAACCTTTTCTGCCAGTACCGTTCCTGTCATCCAAAGGATATGTTGAAACGTTATGCCTGTTTATGGAGCGTTTCACGCAAACAGGCGCCCGGCCACTTTTTTGTGCACTGGCGAGCCGACTGCCTTGTCCTCCCCTTACCAGAATGAAAAGCCTGATTTCGGGCGCAATACATGACAACTCAACAACTTGCTATTCCGTCGTCCCTGGCGGTGTCCGCCGGACTCTTGCCTGAACATTGGCAAAATGACGTTACGAAACAGCTTGCACCAGGGGAAAACGTTTTAGCCAGCGTGGAGGTTGACCTCGACGCGAAATTACGTTTCACCAAGGGTTTGGTGGTGGTCACGAACCGCCGCCTGCTCGCGCGCGCGCCCGGCGAAGACGCCTGGGCCGACTGGGCTTACCGCCCCGGCTTGGCCCTGCATCACCACGACCACGCCGGCATCGGCCACCTCGAGCTGGTCGATGAACACAGCCGCCTGGGCGCCTGGCGGTTCACCCTGGGGCAGAACCTGAACGCCGTGCGCGTGGTCGACCATTTCGCCGAGCAGGCGAAAAGCCAGGCCACCGGGGTGCCGGTGGTCCCGCCCGAGCAGCATACTTGTCCAAGTTGCAAGGCCCCGCTGGAAGCCGACGACGCCGAATGCGCCGTATGCGCCAAGGTGCTGCACACCCCGCCATCGACCTGGACCCTGTTCCGCCTGTGGCGCTTCGCCAAGCCGTACAAGGGCCAGCTGCTGCTCGGCTTCCTCCTGATGGTGGGCTCGACGGGCGCGCACATGATTCCGCCCTACCTGACCAAGCCGCTGATGGACAACGTCCTGATCCCGTACCAGAACGGGCAGGAGATCAATACCTCGCTCATCTATCTCTATATGGGCGGGCTGCTGGGCGCCTCGCTGCTGGCCTGGGCGCTGGGCTGGGGCAAGACCTATGTACTGGCGCTGGCGTCCGAACGCATCAGCGCCGACCTGCGCTCGACCACCTATGAGCACCTGCTGCGCCTCTCGCTCGAATTTTTTGGGGGCAAACGCACGGGCGACCTGATGTCGCGCATCGGCAGCGGCTCGGACCGGATCAGTGTCTTCCTGTCGCTGCACCTGCTCGACTTCCTGTCGGACGTCCTCCTGATCATCATGACGGGCGTGATCCTGTTCAGCATGAATCCCTGGCTGGCGCTGGTCACGCTGGTGCCGCTGCCCTTCATCGCCTGGATGATCCACGTGGTGCGCGACAGGCTGCGCACCGGCTTCGAGAAGATCGACCGGGTCTGGGGCGAGGTCACCAACGTGCTGGCCGATACCATCCCCGGCATCCGCGTGGTGAAGGCCTTTGCCCAGGAAAAGCGCGAAGCGCGGCGCTTCCGCGAGGCGAACAAGCACAACCTGGCCGTCAACGACAAACTGAACAAGGTCTGGTCGCTGTTCTCGCCGACGGTGTCGCTGCTGACCGAAATCGGCCTGCTCGTGATCTGGTGCTTCGGCATCTGGCAGGTCTCGCAGGGCGACATCACGGTCGGGACGCTGTCCGCCTTCATCGCCTATAGCGGCCGTTTCTACGTGAAGCTCGACTCCATGAGCCGCATCGTGTCCGTCACCCAGAAGTCGGCGTCGGCGGCCAAGCGCATCTTCGACATCCTCGACCACGTCTCGAGCGTGCCGGATCCGGCCAATCCGGTGAAGGTCGACAAGGTGGCGGGCAATATCGAGCTGCGCGAAGTCGGTTTCCGCTACGGTAACCGCGCCGTCAACCGCGGCATCTCGCTGAAGATCAGGGCCGGCGAGATGGTCGGCCTGGTCGGCCATTCGGGTTCGGGCAAGAGCACCCTGGTCAACCTGATCTGCCGCTTCTACGACGTGGCCGAAGGCGCGATCCTGCTCGACGGCCAGGATATCCGGACCTTCGCCGTCAGCGACTACCGCCGCAACATCGGCCTGGTGCTGCAGGAGCCCTTCCTCTTCTTCGGCACCATCGCCGAGAACATCGCCTACGGCAAGCCGGGCGCCACCCGCGAAGAGATCATCGCGGCGGCGCGCGCGGCCCACGCCCACGAGTTCATCCTGCGCCTGCCGCAGGGTTACGATTCGATGGTGGGCGAACGCGGCCAGGGCCTGTCGGGCGGCGAGCGCCAGCGCATCTCGATCGCGCGTGCGCTCCTGATCGATCCGCCGATCCTGATCCTCGACGAGGCCACGTCCTCGGTGGACTCGGAGACCGAGAAAGAAATCCAGAAGGCGCTCGACAATCTTGTGCAAGGCCGCACGACGATCGCCATCGCCCACCGCCTGTCGACCCTGCACCGGGCCGACCGCCTGGTGGTGCTGGACCGCGGCGTGGTGGTGGAAGAGGGCAGCCATGACGAACTGATGGCGCGTGAAGGCGCCTACCACCGCCTCTACGAAGCGCAGGCGCGCAACGTGGACCAGGACCCGGACGACAAGGATTAAAAATAATGAGCGTGAATTTTCAACTGCGCCGCGACCCATTCGGCAAACTGGTCCTGACGACAAGCGAAGGCGAGGAACACGTCGGCGTCATCCCGGTGCGCGCCTTCCCGATCCAGGCGCCTACCCGCGGCATCTCGCTGGTGCGCGATGGCGGCAAGGAAGCGGCCTGGATCGACGACCTGGCCGACCTCCCCGAGCAGATCCGCACCCTGGTGCAGGAAGAGATCGAGGGCCGCGAGTTCATCCCCGAGATCCTCACGATCAAGGATGTGTCGAGCTTCGCCACGCCCTGCACCTGGTATGTGACGACCGACCGCGGCGACACCGAGTTCGTGCTGAAGGTGGACGAGGACATCCGCCGCGTCGGCGAGACGTCGCTGCTAATCGCGGACAACCACGGCATCAACTTCCTGGTGCGCGACATGTTCCGCATCGATAAGCACAGCCGCAAGATCCTCGACCGCTTCCTGTAGTTTCCTTGGAAGCGCGGCGCTTCTTCCGCCCGTGCTATGGTCTTCCTCCTGGATAGAGGAGGCGGCGATGAAGCGAACGGCACTGGTGGTGGGAGCAAGCGGGATCGGCGGTAACTACACGGCCCGGGCGCTGCTCGAGCAAGGGTGGACGGTCTACGGACTGGCGCGCCGGCCGGATACCGGCATGCCGGGACTGTTGCCGGTCGCGGCCGACCTGCTCGATCCGGGCGGCCTCGCCACTGCGCTGGCCGATGTGGCGCCGACCCACGTCTTCATCACCACCTGGATGCGCCAGGATACGGAAGCGGAAAACATCCGCGTCAACGCCGCCATGGTGCACAACCTGCTGGACGCCTTGTCCGGCAAGGGCACGGTGCGCCACGTCGCCCTGGTCACGGGCCTGAAACACTATCTCGGTCCCTTCGAAGCCTATGCCGCTTCCGGCACCTTGCCGGACACGCCGCTGCGCGAAAGCCAGCCGCGGCTTCCCATCGAGAATTTCTATTACGCCCAGGAAGACGAGGTCTATGCGGCGGCCGCACGCGATCGCTTCAGCTGGACCGTGAACCGCCCGCACACCGTCATCGGCATGGCGGTCGGCAATGCGATGAACCTCGGTACGACACTGGCCGTGTATGCGACCATCTGCAAGGAGACGGGGCGTCCCTTCCAGTTCCCCGGTTCCGACGCGCAGTGGAACGGCCTGTCCGACGTCACGGACGCGCGCATGCTGGCCCGGCAGCTGGTCTGGGCCGCCGACACCGATGCCGCCCGCAACGAGGCCTTCAACATCGTCAACGGTGACCTGTTCCGCTGGAGCTGGCTGTGGGGCCGCATCGCGGACTGGTTCGGCGTGCAGGCCGCGGGCTTCAGCGGCACGGTCCAGCCTCTGGAGGCGGCGATGGCGAACGACCACGCGCTGTGGCGCGACATCGCCGCGCGCCACGGCCTCGTCGAACCCGACCTGGATCGCCTGGCGTCGCCCTGGCACACCGACCTCGACCTGGGCCGGCCGATCGAGGTGATGACCGACATGGCGAAGAGCCGCAAGCTCGGCTTCAGCGCTTACCAGGCCACCGACGAATCCTTCTTCGACCTGTTCGCCCAGCTGCGCGCCGCCCGCCTGATTCCCTGAGCTGCTTGCGCCGACCGCTTGCGCGGCCGGCGCCATTGCGCTAAAGTCGTTAACACGTTAACTAAATCCGCGCCATGGAACCCGAACTCCTCTCGATCTCCACCGCCGACGGCACGCCGCTCGGCGCCAGCTGCTGGAAGGTTCCCGATGCCCGGGCCACCGTCATCCTGCATCCCGCCACGGCAGTGACCCAGGCCTATTACACGGCTTTCGCCGGCTACCTGGCGGGGCGGGGATTCAACGTCCTCACCTACGACTACCGAGGAACCGGCCGCTCGCGTCCGCGCAGCCTGCGCGGCTACCACGCCACCATGCGCGAATGGGTCGACGAGGACGTCGGCGCCGTCACGCGCTGGGCCGCGAATCGCTGGCCAGGCGTGCCGCTGCTGGCGCTTGGGCACAGCGTGGGCGGGCATGCGATCGGCCTGTCGAGCGAGACGGCGCGCCTGCGTGCGGCCGTGCTGGTAGCCTCGCATGCGGGCGTCAGCGCCCTGGTGCGCGGCTTCGGCGAGCGGCTGCGGGTGCGTTTCGTGCTGCGCGTGCTGGCGCCGATCCTGTGCGCGCTGTTCGGCTACATGCCGGGCCGCCGCATCGGTCTCGGCGAAGACCTGCCGCGCGGCGTGATGCTGCAGTGGGCGGGATGGACCGCCTTGCCGCGGTATTTCTTCGACGATCCGGCAGTGGATGCGGTGCGGCGCATGGCGAAGGTCGACGTCCCGCTGCTGGTGCTGGGTTTCGAAGACGACCCCTGGGCCAACCGGCAGGCCGTCGACATCCTGCTCTCGCACCTGCCGAATGCAAGCATCGAGCGCCGCAATATCCATCCCCGCGAGGCCGGTGTGGCGGCAGTCGGGCATATGGGATTCTTCCGCCGCCGCTGCGAGGCGGTGCTGTGGAAGACAGTCGCCGACTGGCTGCTGGCCAAGGTCGAGGAGCCGGTGCATGTCCCCGGTTAAGCACCGTTTCGTCCAGCTGCTGAACCGCGCCCAGAGGGCCACCCAGCGCTGGATCGAGGGACGTCCGGAAGCCTGGGAGGGCATCAGCGCGGCCCAGGTCGGCCTGCTCTTCGTCTTGAGGTCGCGTGGCGATGCGGCCATCGGCGAGATCGCCCAGGACCTCGGCGTGGCGCCCGCCGCCGTGACCAATCTCTCCAAGCGCATGCAGGCGGCGGGCCTGGTGGAGCGCGTGGCCGACGCAAGCGACGCGCGCCTGACCCGGCTGCAGATGACGCCGACCGGCCTTGGCGCGGCCGAGCTGTCGCGCAGTGCGCTGGCGGACCTGAACGGCCGGCTGGCAGCCGGCTTCACGCAGGAGGAATTGCAGACGGTGGCGCGCTGGCTGGCGCAGGCGGCCGCGCTCGAGGTTGCGCTGCCGCGCGATTGACCCGATCCATGGACGGGCAGCGTACGCGCGCCCACATACCGGCTGCCGGTTCGCAGCTATAGTCGGCAATCATTGCCAACCGGAGCCACCATGGATTCGATCAACCGTAATCAACCCGAAGCCAACCGGCGCGACCTGAGCGGCGCGGACGCTGCCGAGCGCCTGCGCGAGATGGCGCAGGATGCCGATTCCTGCTTTTTCGTTACCCAAGGCGGACTGAGCGACAACCGCGGCGTGCGCCCGATGAGCGTGCGCGAGGCGGACGAAGCGGGCCACCTGTGGTTCCTGAGCGCCAGCGACAGCCACAAGAATGCCGAGATCGAGGCCAATCCCGCCGTCACACTTTACTTCCAGAAGAATGCGCATGCGGGCTTCCTCGAAGTCGAGGGCCACGCCGAGATCGTGCTCGACCGCCAGCGCATCAAGGACCTGTGGAACTTCATGCTGAAGACCTGGTTCACCGAAGGCGAGGACGATCCGCGCATCACCGCGATCCGCGTCACCCCGCGCCGTGGCTACTATTGGGACAACAAGCACGGGGACGCGGTGGCGGGCGCCAAGATGGTGGTGGGCGCCGTGATCGGCAAGACCCTCGACGATTCGATCGAGGGCACCCTGACCTTCTAGCTTTTACGTTGTAGAAGCGTGGCGCACTTCCTCGTCGTCACCATCGGTTCGGCCGGCGACCTGTTCCCCTTCATGCGCGTGGCGCTGGCCCTGCGCGCCGCGGGGCACCGGGTCACCATGCTCGGCCCCGAGCAGCACCGGCCCTTCGTCGCGCCGACCGGCCTGGCCTTCCAGGGCCTGCCGGCCGACGAGGCGGTGCTCGACCATCCGGACCTGTGGCATCCGACGCGCGGCCTGGCCGTGGTGTGGCGCGCGACGCGTCCGGCGATGGCGCAGATTCCCGCCTTCGTCGCCTCGCTGCCGCCTGGCGAACGCCTGGTGCTGCTGGCCCATCCCCTGGCCCTGCCCGAAGCGGACCTGTGCCGCGCGCGCCGCCCAGACGTGCGCGTGGCCGCGGCCTACCTGGCGCCGTCGAACCTGCCCACCGTACACGACCCGCTGCTGCTCGGCCCCTACCCGGTGCCGCGCTGGGTGCCGCTGGGCGCGCGGCGCTGGCTGCTGCGGCGTCTGACGGCCGCACTGATCGATCCGGTAGCGCTGCCGGACGTGAACGCCGCGCGCGCTGCCCACGGCCTGGCGCCCGTCGCCAGTCTGGTCGAGCACATCATGGCGGTGCCGGATCTGTCGATCACCCTGTTCCCCGACTGGTTCGCGCCCACCCAGCCCGACTGGCCGCAGCCGCTGGCGCGTACCGGCTTTCCGCTCTACGACCCCGCACCGGATGCCGCGCTGTCCCCGGAGGTGGCGCGCTTCCTGGAATCAGGCGCGCCGCCGGTGGTGTTCACGCCCGGCACCGGCAACCGGCAGGCGACCCATTACTTCCGCTGCGCGCTCGATGCCTCGGCGCGGCTGGGCCTGCGCGCCATCCTGCTCACGCCGCACCGCGCTCAGCTTCCCAGCCACTTGCCGACCCCGGTGCTGTGGCAGGACTATGTGCCGCTGCGCGCGCTGCTGCCGCACGTCGCCGCGCTGGTGCACCACGGCGGCATCGGCACCACGGCCGAAGCCATGCGCGCCGGAACGCGCCAGCTGGTCGTGCCGCTGGCCCACGACCAGTTCGACAACGCGGCGCGGGTGAGGGCGCTCGGCGTCGGCGACAGCCTGCACGCGTCCAGCCTGACAGGCGGGCGGCTGCGGCGGCGACTGGAACGCCTGCTGCGCGAAACCGCGGTCGCCGAGGCTTGCCGCAGGGTCGCGGCGATGACCGAGCCGGCCGAGTTGGGCCCGCTGTGCGCGCAGCTTGCATCACTTGCTACGTGACAAGATCGAGTCGAAGATGACGGCCATGTGCCGGCGCCACGGAGTGCGCGACTGTGGGTGAGCGCACGGTAGATTTCCCGAGATTGGCGAAAAATACGGCATCGAGTTCAGGATGCCGAGGGCAGCATGCGCAAGAAACAGAAGCAAGGGGCGGGCGAGGACGCCGACCTGTCGGGCTACGTCCGGGTGCGCGGCGCCCGCGAACACAACCTCAAGGACGTCGACGTCGACATTCCGCGCGGCGCCCTGGTCGTGTTCACGGGGGTGTCCGGTTCCGGCAAGTCCTCGCTGGCTTTCGGCACCCTGTATGCGGAAGCCCAGCGGCGCTACCTGGAATCGGTCTCGCCCTATGCGCGCCGCCTGTTCCACCAGATGCCCGTGCCGGAAGTCGACGAGGTCGACGGCCTGCCGCCCGCCGTGGCCCTGCAGCAGCAGCGCGGCTCGCCGACCGCACGTTCCTCGGTGGGCAGCGTGTCCACCCTGTCGAATTCCCTGCGCATGCTGTATTCGCGCGCCGGCGACTATCCGCCCGGCCAGGAGCTGCTCTACGCCGAATCGTTCTCGCCGAATACACCCGAGGGCGCCTGCCCGCAATGCTCGGGCCTGGGCCGGGTCTACGAGGTGACGGAGCAGTCCTTGGTGCCCGACGATTCCCTCACCATCCGCGAACGGGCGGTGGCGGCCTGGCCGCCGGCCTGGCATGGCCAGAACCTGCGCGACATCCTGGTCACCATGGGCTATGACGTGGACACGCCCTGGCGCGAGCTGCCGAAGAAGGACCGCGACTGGATCCTGTTCACCGACGAGACGCCGACCGTGCCGGTCTATGCGGGCCTGACGCCCAAGGAAACCAAGGCCGCGCTCAGGCGCAAGGAAACGCCCAGTTACCAGGGCACCTTCACCGGCGCGCGCCGCTACGTGCTGCAGACCTTCGCCAACACGGAAAGCGCCTCGATGAAGAAGCGCGTCGCGCGCTACATGGTCAGCACCGGATGCCCGCTCTGCCGCGGCAAGCGCCTGCGCCAGGAGGCCTTGTCCGTCACCTTCGCCGGCATCGACATCATGGAACTGTCGCGCATGCCGCTGGCGCGCCTGGCCGAGCTCCTGAAACCCTATGCGGCGGGCGAGGCACGGGTCGACAAGGCGCGCGCGAAGGAACACCCGGAACAGATGATCGTCACCCAGCGCATCGCCCAGGACCTGTGCGCGCGCCTGGGCGTGCTGCTCGACCTGGGCCTGGGCTACCTGGCGCTGGACCGCAGCACGCCGACCCTGTCGCCGGGCGAGCTGCAGCGCCTGCGCCTGGCGACCCAGGTGCGCTCCAATCTCTTCGGCGTGGTCTACGTGCTCGACGAACCCTCGGCCGGCCTGCACCCGGCCGATACCGAGGCCTTGCTGGGCGCGCTGGCCCAGCTGAAGAGCGCGGGCAATTCCCTGTTCGTGGTCGAGCATGCGCTGGACGTGATCCGGCGCGCCGACTGGATCGTCGACGTCGGCCCGCGGGCGGGCGAGCAGGGCGGGCAGGTGCTCTACAGCGGCGTGCCCGATGGCCTGAAGAAGGTCGCGGCCTCGCAGACCCGCCGCTACCTGTTCGACGAGGCGCCCCTGGCGCCGCGCACGCCGCGCGCGCCCAGCGGCTGGCTGCGCCTGGAAGGCGTGCGCCGCAACAACCTCGACGGCATCGACGCCGCCTTCCCGCTCGGCGTGTTGAGCGCGGTGACCGGAGTCTCCGGTTCAGGCAAATCGAGCCTGGTCAGCCAGGTGCTGGTCGAGCTGGTCGGGGCGGCGCTCGGCCAGGCGGCGCCGGAAGCCGAGGCATCCGAGCCGGAAGAACCGGGCCTGGAACAGGAAGCGGCCCTGCCGCTCGAAGGCCGCATCGTGGCCGGCATGGAGGGTGTCCGGCGCATGGTGCGGGTCGACCAGAAGCCGATCGGCCGCACCCCGCGCTCCAACCTGGCCACCTATACGGGCCTGTTCGACCAGGTGCGCAAGCTGTTCGCGGCCACGCCCGATGCGAAGAAGCGCCGCTACGACGCCGGCCGCTTCTCCTTCAATGTCGCCAAGGGACGCTGCGAGCACTGCGCGGGCGAGGGCTTCGTGATGGTCGAGCTGCTGTTCCTGCCCAGCGTCTACGCGCCATGCCCGACCTGCGAGGGCGCGCGCTACAACGCCAAGACCCTCGAGGTCCGCTATCGTGGCAAGAACATCGCCGAGGTGCTGGGCATGACGGTGGGCGAGGCGATCCGCTTCTTCGAGGGCGAGGCCCTGGTCGAGCGTTCGCTGGAAGTGCTGGCTGAGGTGGGCCTGGACTACCTGCGCCTGGGCCAGCCGGCCACCGAGCTGTCCGGCGGCGAGGCCCAGCGCATCAAGCTCGCGTCCGAGCTGCAACGCGCCGGGCGCGGCAACGCCCTCTATGTATTGGATGAGCCGACCACCGGCCTGCACCCGGTTGATGCCGACCGCCTCATGCTGCAGCTGAACCGCCTGGTCGACGCCGGCAACACGGTGATCGTGGTCGAGCACACGATGCGGGTGGTGGCCGGCTGCGACTGGGTGATCGACGTCGGACCGGGC
This sequence comes from Massilia sp. BKSP1R2A-1, assembly GCF_050586525.1. Classification (NCBI taxonomy): domain Bacteria; kingdom Pseudomonadati; phylum Pseudomonadota; class Betaproteobacteria; order Burkholderiales; family Oxalobacteraceae; genus Massilia; species Massilia sp. BKSP1R2A-1. The sequence continues at coordinate 200,339 of NZ_JBOBRE010000008.1, forward strand.
GCCGGGGACGAGGGCGGGAAGCTGATCTGCGCGGGGCCGCCGGTGGAGGTTGCCCGTTGCAAGGCGAGCCGCACGGCGCCTTACCTGGCTGCCCACCTTCCGTGAGCCGACATAAACTTGTATCAATTGAATTTCTGTCCATACAATGAATGTGTAGAAACAGACATTCAATTGTGTGGGGTAAAAGCACGCTCATGCGTTACACTTAGGATATTTTTTTCCTAACATTTCGTCACGCATGGTCGGCCCCTCCATCGATAATTCACAGTTTCGCCGCATCCTGACCCGTAATGTGGCCCTGCCCCTGGTAATGAGTGTCGTGACGGCGATCGTCTTCGTCGGCATCATCGCCTACCTGATCAATGTCCTGAACTGGGTGGAGCACTCGGAACGCGTCATCGGCCAGGCGCAGGAAGTCAGCAAGCTGTCCTCCGAAATGGAAACAGGCATGCGTGGCTACCTGATCGCGGGCGAAGAGAACTTCCTGTCGCCGTATATGCTGGCCCGCCAGCGCACGGAAGACGGCATGCGCAACCTCGCCGAGCTGGTCAAGGACAACCAGGTCCAGACCGATCGCGTGCGCCGCATCCAGTCGCTCGAGAACCAGTGGATCCAGTTCGCCGAGGAGATGATCAGCCTGCGCCGCATCAATGGCGACGTGGTCACGCCGGTGCGCACCGGCCGCGGCAAGAACCTGACCGACGATATCCGCCGTACCTTCGAACTGTTCCTCGATGCCGAGCGCCGCCTGCTGCAGGAGAGAAACGATGCCGCGCGCCGCGTCACCACCTGGTCGGTAGTCAGCTTCCTGCTACTGAGCCTGGCGGTCGGCATCGGCCTGGCCCTGTTCGGCCGCCGCCAGCTGGTCACCCTGTCGAATTCCTACAACGAGACGCTCGAACACGAGGCCGAGCACAATGCCCAGCTGCGCCACCAGGACTGGCTGCGCTCCGGCCAGGCCGAGCTGGCGGCCGTCAGCACCGGCATCCATTCGCTCGAGCCGCTGGCCGATGCGGTGCTGGGCCACGTGACGCGCTACCTCGACGGCGTGGTGGCCGCGATGTACGTGAACGGCGAGGACGGCGTGCTGCGCCGCATCGGCGCCTACGGCTTCGCCTACGACAGCAGCGACGACAAGCAGGTGATCCAGCCGGGCGATTCGCTGGCCACCCGCGCCGTGCGCGAAAACCGCCTGCTGGTGCTGCACGACCTGCCGCCCGGCTATATCAAGGTTGCTTCCAGCCTGGGTGAGACGCCGCCGCGCGAACTCCTGATCTCGCCGGTGCACAACCACGGCAAGATCAAGGGGGTGATCGAGATCGGCTTCCTGCATCCGGTGACGGATCGCGACCGCGAGTTCATGGACCTAATCGCCCCGGCCGTGGGCGCATCCATGGCCGCGGTGCTGTACCGCCTGCGCCTGCAGCATGCGCTGGAAGAGACGCAGACGCTCAACGAGGAGCTGCAGGTGCAGCAGGAAGAGCTGCGCACCGCCAACGAGGAGCTCGAAGAGCAGTCGCGTGCGCTGGAAGAATCGCAGTCGGCGCTGGAAAACCAGCAGTCCGAGCTGCGCGCCACCAACGACCAGCTGGCAGAGCAGGCGCTCAATCTCGACATGAAGAACGCGGCGCTGACCAACGCCCAGGAGCAGCTGCGCCAGCGCGCGCTGGAACTGGAGCGCGCGAGCCGCTACAAATCCGAGTTCCTGGCCAATATGTCGCACGAGCTGCGCACGCCGCTCAACAGCTCGCTGATCCTGGCCAAGCTCCTGGCCGATAACGCAGCCGGCAACCTGAACGAAGAACAGGTGCGCTTCGCCCAGACCATCTACTCGGCCGGCAACGATTTGCTGCACCTCATCAACGACATCCTCGACATCTCGAAGGTCGAGGCGGGCAAGCTCGAACTGGTGCCGGAAGAGGTGCCGCTGCGCCGCATGGTCGAGGGCATGGCGCGCACCTTCGAGCCGCTGGCGCGCCAGAAGGCGCTCGACTTCAGTGTGACGGTCGATCCGAACGTGCCGATGGCGATCACCACCGACCGCCAGCGCGTCGAGCAGATCCTCAAGAACCTGCTGTCCAACGCGGTGAAGTTCACCGACCAGGGCGCGGTCAGCATGGCGGTGTCGGTGACGCCGGAAGGCTGGGTGCAGTTCGGCGTGCGCGATTCCGGCATCGGCATCGCCCCCGAGCAGCAGGACAAGATCTTCGATGCCTTCCACCAGGCCGACGGCACCACCAGCCGCCGCTTCGGCGGCACGGGCCTGGGCCTGTCGATCTCGCGCGACCTGACCAACCTGCTGGGCGGCTCGCTGGGCGTGGCCAGCACGCCGGGCGAGGGCAGCCTGTTCACCCTCAGCCTGCCGCGCAATGGCGCGGTGGCGGCGACGCCGCCTGCCGCACCGGCCATGCCGGCAGCCCAGCCGGTGAGGCATGCGCTGCCGGCCGCGCCCGCGCCGGGCGCTGCGGCTCCCGTGCCGGCGCCCCTCGATGTCGATCCGCCGGCCGTGTTCCCGGACGACCGCGACGCGCCCGCCGATGGTACGCGCACCGTCTTGGTGATCGAGGACGAACCCGAATTCGCGCGCATCCTGTTCGACCTGGCCCACGAGATGGATTACCGCTGCCTGGTGGCGCTGAGCGCCGGCGAGGGCCTGGCCCTGGCCGCCAGCCAGAAGCCGGATGCGGTGCTGCTCGACATCCGCCTGCCGGACAGCTCGGGCCTGTCGGTGCTGCAGCAGCTGAAGGACAACCCGGCCACCCGCCACATCCCGGTGCACATCCTGTCGAGCATGGAGAACGGCGGCGAAGCCCTGCACCTGGGCGCGATCGGCTATGCGCTCAAGCCGACCTCGCGCGAGCAGCTGGAAGAGGTGTTCCGCAAGCTGCAGGAAAAATCGAGCCAGAAAATCAAGCGCGTGCTGCTGGTCGAGGACGACGAGCGCCAGCGCGAAAGCGTGGTGCAGCTGATCACCGACGCCGACGTCGAGATCCGCGCGGTCGGCACGGGCGGCGAGGCGCTCGAACTACTGCATGCCGAGATCTTCGACTGCATGATCATCGACCTGAAACTGCCCGACATGCAGGGCGGCGAGCTGCTCGAGCGCATGTCGCAGGAAGAGCTGTGCTCCTTCCCGCCGGTGATCGTCTACACAGGCCGCAACCTGACCCGCGACGAGGAGGCCGAGCTGCTCAAGTATTCGCGCTCGATCATCATCAAGGGCGCCCGTTCGCCGGAGCGCCTGCTGGACGAGGTCACGCTGTTCCTGCACAAGGTCGAGAGCGAACTCTCGTCCGAGCGCCAGACCATGCTCAAGGCCGTGCGCGGACGCGACCGCGTCTTCGAAGGGCGTACCATCCTGCTGGTGGACGACGACGTGCGCAACGTCTTCGCCCTGACCAGCGCCCTGGAGGCGCGCGGCGCCAAGGTCGAAGTCGGCAGGAACGGCTTCGAAGCGATCGCCAAGCTCGACGAAGTGCCGAATGTCGACCTGGTGCTGATGGACGTGATGATGCCGGGCATGGATGGCCTGGAAGCGATGCGCCGCATCCGCGCCGACGGTCGTTTCGACCGCCTGCCGATGATCGCCATCACGGCGAAAGCCATGAAGGACGACCAGGAGCAGTGCCTGGCGGCCGGCGCCAACGACTACCTGGCCAAGCCGATCGACCTCTCGCGCCTGTACTCGCTGCTGCGCGTGTGGATGCCGACCCTGGAGCGGATTTGAACCTGCCACCCTTGACCAACCCGCCGGACGCCTTCGACATCGAGCTCAAGATGCTCGTCGAAGCCGTCTACCTGAAGTACAACTACGACTTCAGGGACTACACGGGCGCCTCGCAAAAGCGCCGCATCCTGGTCGCCATGCGCGAGATGGAATGCGACACCGTGTCGAGCCTGCAGGCCAAGGTCATGCACGAGCCGGACGGTTTTGCCCAGCTGCTGCAGTACCTGACGATTCCCGTCACCGAGATGTTCCGCGACCCCGAGTACTGGCTGGCGATCCGCGAGCAGGTAGTGCCCTTCCTGAAAACCTATCCGTCCCTGAAGATCTGGGTGGCGGGCTGCAGCACGGGCGAGGAAGTCTATTCGCTCGCCATCCTGCTGCAGGAAGAGGGCCTGCTCGAGCGCGCCATCATCTACGCCACCGACATCAATCCGGAATCGCTCGAGGCGGCGCGGCGCGGGGTGTTCAACCTCGAGCGCATGCGCCTCTACACCGAGAACTACCAGAAGGCCGGCGGCAAGCGCGCCTTTTCCGACTACTACACGGCAGCCTATGCCGGGGCGCTGTTCGACCGCAGCCTGATCGAGAACGTGACCTTCGCCGACCACAGCCTGGCGACCGACAGCGTGTTTTCCGAGACCCACTTCGTCAGCTGCCGCAATGTGCTGATCTATTTCAACCGCAAGCTGCAGGACCGCGTGCTCGGCCTGTTCCACGAGTCGCTGTGCTACCGCGGCTTCCTCGGCCTGGGCAGCAAGGAGAGCATCGATTTCTCCAGCTATGCCAACCGCTTCGACATGCTGGCGCGGCGCGAGCGCATCTTCCGCAAGGGCGTGGCATGAGCCGCCTGATGAGCGCATCGGAAGAGGTCGGGCCGGCGCTGGCCGGCCGCAGCATCGAGCTGGTCGTGATCGGCGGCTCGGCGGGCGGCGTCGACGCGCTGATCGGCCTGCTGCCGGTTCTGCCGACCTCCTTCCGCTCGAGCGTGGTGTGCATCCTGCACGTGCCGCCCGACCGCGAAAGCCGCCTGGCCGAGCTGTTCGAGCTGCGCGCCGCGCTGCCGGTGCGCGAGGCGCGGGACAAGGAATCCATTGAGCCAGGCATGATCTATTTCGCCGGTTCGGGCTATCATCTGTCGGTCGAGCGCGACCGCACCTTTTCGCTCAGCTGCGAGCCACCGGTGCAGTTCGCGCGGCCGGCCATCGATGTATTGATGGAGTCGAGCGCCGACGCCTACGGCCCGGCCATGGCCGCCATCCTGCTGACCGGCGCCAATTTCGATGGCGCCGACGGCATGTGCCGTGTGCGCGAGCGCGGCGGGCTGACGATCGTGCAAGACCCGGACGAGGCCCAGGCCAGCGCCATGCCCGGCGAGGCGATCCGCCGCTGCGCCCCGCACCTCGTCCTGCCGCTGTCCGGCATCCGGGCACTGCTTCCCCTGTTGGAGACACAATGAGCGTCCAAGACCCAAGCAAACTTCTCATCGTCGACGACCTGCCGGAAAACCTGCGCGCCCTCGACGCCCTGATCCGCGGCGAAGAGCGCCTGGTGTTCCAGGCGTCCGGTGGCGAAGAAGCGCTGGCGCTGATGCTCGAGCACGAGTTCGCGCTGGCCATCCTCGACGTCCAGATGCCGGGCATGGACGGCTTCGAGCTGGCGGAGCTGATGCGCGGTACCGAGCGCACCCGCAACATCCCGATCGTCTTCGTCTCGGCCGCCGGCCGCGAGCTGAACTACGCCTTCAAGGGCTACGAGACCGGCGCCGTCGACTTCCTGTATAAACCGTTGGACCCGGACGCAGTGCGCAGCAAGGTCAACGTCTTCGTCACGCTCGACCAGCAGCGCCGCCAGATGCAGCGCCAGATGGCCGCGCTGGAACGCAGCCGCCAGGAGCAGGAAACCCTGTTGCGCGAACTGAACCAGACCCAGGGCGAGCTGCAGCGGTCGCTCCGCATGCGCGACGAGTTCATGTCGCTGGTGGCGCACGAGCTGCGCACGCCGCTCAACACCCTGTTCCTGGAAACGCAGATGCGCAGCCTGCAGCTCAAGCGCGGCACCCTGGCCTCGATCCAGCCGGAACAGTTCGACGCCATGATTAAGCGCGACGAGCGCCAGATCAAGGCCATGATCCGCCTGATCGACGACATGCTGGACGTCTCGCGCATGCGTAGCGGCCAACTCTCGATCCGCCCGGCCCAGGTCGAGCTCATGACATTGCTCGAGCGCGTGGTGAGCGACTTGTCGCTGCAGGCCGCGGCCACCGGCTGCAAGCTCTCGCTGCAGGAGCATCCGCCCGTGCAGGGCTGCTGGGACGAGTTCCGCATCGAGCAGGTGGTCGTCAACCTGCTCACCAATGCGCTGCGCTACGGCGGCGGCCAGCCGGTCGAGGTCAGCGTGCAGTATGCGGAGAACCTGGTGCGCATCCATGTGCGCGACGAAGGCAAGGGCATTGCGCAGCAAGACCTGGAGCGCATCTTCGAGCCCTACGAGCGTGGCGCCCGCAATGGCGAGCCGAAAGGGCTTGGCCTGGGCCTGTACATTTCGCGCCAGCTGGCCGTTTCCCACGGCGGCGAGCTGCGAGTGACGAGCAAGCCGGGGGAGGGCTCGACCTTTACCCTGAGCCTGCCGACCTGCGAGCAGACGCTTATCGCGGCCACGACCGCCTGAACACTTCTATACGTAGGGTGGGTGGGGAATTCAGTCCGGTGGACTGAATTCCGCCCACGCGTTCAAATCCACGGTGAATTGACGCGCCTCGTCCATTGTCGAGCCGGTTGCACGCGTGGGCGGGGGGGCGCCCACCCTACGGGCGATAGCCTCAGCGCCAAAGAAATCTATCAATTTCCTTCGTACGATTGCCTCACAGCTTGCATGCGGCTGTCGTTTCGTCCACACTTCACGGATCGCGCCGGTTCGCCGGCCCGGTTTTCCTTCGCAAGAGGGAGAAGCAATACTTGCTCGATAGTTAAAATCAATCGGCTGTATCGTTTCAATCAATTTCACAAAAGACGTTGACCTCGGTACACTGGCGTCTATCAAATGTAGTTCAAATTATTAACCACCCGAAAACAGGAGCATACATGTCCCTCATCAACACCCAGATCAAGCCGTTCAAAGCTACCGCATACGCCAACGGCAAGTTCATCGATCTGACGGAAGAGAACTTCAAGGGCACCTGGTCGGTGCTGATGTTCTACCCGGCCGACTTCACCTTCGTCTGCCCGACCGAACTGGAAGATCTGGCTGCTTTCCAGCCTGAATTCGCAAAAATGGGCGTGAACGTCTATGGCGTGTCGACCGACAGCCACTTTGCCCACAAGGCATGGCACGACACCTCGGACGCCATCAAGAAAGTGAACTACCCGCTGATCGGCGACCCGACCGGCACCCTGTCGCGCAACTTCGAAGTCATGATCGAAGAAGAAGGCATGGCACTGCGCGGCACCTTCGTGATCAATCCGGAAGGCCAGATCAAGGTCATGGAAGTCCACGACAACGGCATCGGCCGCGACGCATCGGAACTGATGCGCAAGGTCAAGGCTGCCCAGTACGTCGCATCGCACCCGGGCGAAGTGTGCCCGGCCAAGTGGACCGAAGGCGCTGAAACCCTGACCCCGTCGCTGGACCTGGTCGGCAAGATCTAAATAGCAGTTCAGTAGTACCTGTCCCGGGCCGCCGTGGCGGCCCGGTGCATTTCAGGGATCAGTTTTTGATTCCAGGCACTGTCATACCCTCTAAGAACAACGTCATAGTCAAGGAAAACATCATGCTGGACGCAACCCTCAAGAAGCAGTTGCAAGCCTATCTGGAAAAAGTGGTGCAGCCGATTGAGCTCGTTGCATCGCTGGATGATTCGCCGAAAGCGCGCGAAATGGATGAACTGCTCCGCGAAATCGCCGCGTTGAGCGACAAGATCACCGTGCGCAACGACGGCGACAATGCACGCAAGCCATCGTTCTCGATCAAGCGCGTGGGTACCGATATCGGCGTGGACTTCGCCGGCATCCCGCTCGGCCACGAATTCAGCTCGCTGGTGCTGGCCCTGCTGCAGGTGGGCGGCCACCCGATCAAGCTCGATGCCTCGGTCATCGAGCAGATCAGGAACCTGGAAGGCGACTACGTCTTCGAAACCTTCATCTCGCTGTCCTGCCATAACTGCCCGGAAGTCGTGCAGGCGCTGAACTCGATGTCGGTCATCAACCCGCGCATCAAGGTCGTCGCCATCGACGGCGGCGTGTTCAAGAGCGAAGTCGAAGCGCGCCAGATCATGGCGGTACCGATGATGTTCCTGAACGGCCAGCACTTCGGCCAGGGCCGTACCAGCGTGGAAGAGATCCTGTCGAAGATCGACACCGGCGCCGGCGCCCGCAAGGCCGCTGAACTGAACAAGAAAGACCCCTTCGACGTGCTGATCGTCGGCGGCGGTCCTGCCGGCGCGGCCGCGGCGATCTATGCCGCGCGCAAAGGCATCCGTACCGGCGTGCTGTCCGATCGCTTCGGCGGCCAGGTGCTGGACACCCTCGCCATCGAGAACTTCGTCTCGATGAAGGAAACCGACGGCCCGAAATTCGCCGTCGCCCTGGAAGAGCACGTCAAGCACTACGACGTCGACATCATGAATACCCAGCGCGCCAGCAAGCTGGTCGAGGGCAAGCTGATCGAGGTGCACACCGAGACCGGCGCCGTGCTGAAGTCGAAATCGGTGATCATCGCCACCGGCGCCCGCTGGCGCGAGATCAACGTGCCGGGCGAGCGTGAATATCGCAACCACGGCGTGGCGTACTGCCCGCACTGCGACGGCCCACTGTTCAAGGGCAAGCGCGTGGCCGTGATCGGCGGCGGCAACTCGGGCGTCGAGGCGGCGATCGACCTGGCGGGGATCGTCAAGGAAGTGACCCTGATCGAGTTCGGCGCGGAACTGCGTGCCGATGCTGTCCTGCAGCGCAAGCTCTACTCGCTGAAGAACGTCACCGTGATCAAGTCGGCGCAAACGACCGAGATCCACGGCGACGGCAAGATCGTCAACGGCCTGTCCTACAAGGACCGCAACAGCGGCGAGCTGAAGAAGATCGACCTGGAAGGCGTGTTCGTGCAGATCGGCCTGGTGCCGAATGCCGAGTGGCTCAAGGGCACGATGGACCTGTCGGCGCACGGCGAGATCGAAGTCGACGCCAAGGGCCAGACCTCGATTCCGGGCGTGTTCGCTGCGGGCGACGTCACCACGGTGCCGTTCAAGCAGATCGTCATCGCAGTGGGCGAGGGCGCCAAGGCCTCGCTGGCGGCATTCGACTACCTGATGCGCCAGCCGGTGGAAGAGGAAGCACTGACGGCCGAAGCCAAGGCAGCTTGAATCGGCAAGCGGGCCTTAGGGCCCGCTCCTGCCGGACGTAAAAAACGCCATCTTCACGCGAAGATGGCGTTTTGTTTTTGTATCTTCGGCGAAGAAGCCTCGGTACAGCTGCGCTAGCGTGCGCGGCCGATACGGGCAAATGCCTTATGATCAGTGGAAGGCGACCAACAAGGCCCCTGTCAGCGCCTCGGTCTCCAGCAGCAGCCATGTCGCCGCACTGGCCAGTGCCAGGTGGACTGCGGTCCAGGTCTTCGGATGATGGCGTGCCATGATGGAGCTCCCTTGTCGATCGATTCGTAGTGGTAATGGTGCCATCTTAGGCGCTGGGCCCATCCGTAGCCATCGGCAAAAACTCCGCGAGTTTGTAGGAATAAGCCTTGTGACAATGTCACTGCGGTCACAGCTCCCGCTTAAAGTTGAGCTCCTACGGGTCAGGTAGGTTCCGTCCTATAGTGCGCCGCATGCACCGGGCATACAGTAGCCAGCATCATGACCCGACACGAACCCAAGCTCCTGCACCGCGGCCTGCTCGCCGTGCGCCGTAACACCATCCGCCGCCTGCTGCGCTCCGTCTTCGGCATCGAGCAGCTGCGCGAGGGCCAGCAAAGCGTCATCGACAGCGTCCTCGACGGCAAAAACACGTTGGCCATCATGCCCACCGGCGGCGGCAAGTCGCTGTGCTACCAGATTCCCGCCAAGATGCTCGAGGGGATCACCATCGTCGTCTCTCCCCTGATTTCGCTGATGAAGGACCAGCTCGAGAAGCTGGAGGAACTCGGCATCCGCTCGGTCCAGGTCAACAGCAGCCTGAACGCCGAGGAAGAGGCGGCCGCCATCGAGGCGATCGCGAACGAAGCCTGCGAGATCGTGTTCTGCACCCCGGAGCGCCTGGTCTCGCCCGAGTTCATCGCGGTGCTCAAGGGGGTCACGCTCGACATCGTCGTCATCGACGAGGCCCACTGCATTTCGCAGTGGGGCCACGACTTCCGTCCCGCCTATATCGGTCTTTCCGCCGCCATCGACGCCCTCGGCAAGCCGCCGGTGCTGGCGCTGACGGCGACCGCCACCGAGGAGGTGGTGCGCGACATCTCGAAGCAGCTGGCCCGCAGGATGAACGTCATCAACACGGGTATCTACCGGCCGAACCTGCACTACGGCGTGGTGCAGGTCACCAACCAGCAGGAGAAGCTGGTGCGGGCCCTGGAGCTGGTGCGGCAGACCGAAGGCGTGGGCATCGTCTACGCCGCTACCGTCAAGGTTGCCGAGGAGATGCTGGCCGTGCTGGAAGAGGCGGGCGAATCGGTCACGATCTACCACGGCAAGCTGGCGGCAAGCGAGCGCAAGCTCAACCAGGACATGTTCATGAACGGCGAGCGCCGCGTGATGGTCGCGACGAATGCCTTCGGCATGGGCATCGACAAGAGCAATACCCGCTTCGTCATCCACCTGCAGATCCCGGCCAACCTGGAATCCTACTACCAGGAATCGGGCCGCGCCGGCCGCGATGGCCTGGACGCGCAATGCACCTTGCTCTTCCTGCAGGACGACAAGCGCATCCAGCAGTTCTTCCTGGTCAAGCACTATCCCGCCGCGGCCGAGTTGCAGACGGTCCATACCGTCGCGCGCGAGCTGGCGGAGGAGGGACCGCTCACTATGACGCGCCTGGAAGAGGCGCTCGAGGAAGCGGGCGAGGCCAAGCTCAAGGTCTGCCTGAAGCTGCTCAAGGACGGCAAGCTGCTGCGCCAGAACCGCAAGCTCGAGTACGTGCCCACAAACAAGGAACCTGACCCGGCTCTGTTCGGGGAATTGGCCGAGGTCTACGTTCAGAAGGCGGAGCGCGACCGTGTGGCCCTCGACCAGATGGTAGGCTATGCGGTGAGCGGTTTCTGCCGCTGGAAGCTGCTGCTGGATTATTTTGGCGACGAGGTCGAAGGCTTCGAAAAGTGCTGCAAGTGCGATAACTGCCGCAATCCGCCGGCCGCCATGATCGAGGACATCGAGATCCGTGATGACGAGTTCGACCGCGAACCCGCGCCCGAGCCGACGCGGCCACAGTACGAAGTGGGCGGGCGCGCCAGGTCGCCGAAGCTTGGCGAGGGCGTGATCGTCGCTGTCGCCGGAGACCAGATCACACTGGAATTTCCTGGCCAGGATGAGCCGCGCACCTTCCTGGCCGAGTACTTGGAGCCGGCCTGAGCCGGGAAGGGACCGCATGGGAGACATGGTCGTCGTTCGCAGGGAAGGCTTGTATTGCGTACCCGGAGGGTTCTACATCGACCCGTGGCGGCCGGTCGACCGCGCGGTGATCACGCACGCCCACGGCGACCATGCCCGCTATGGCCACGGCCACTACCTGTCGGCGGCGCCCGGCGTGAACGTCCTCAAGTCCCGGCTGGGCGACATCGACGTCCAGGGCGTCGAGTATGGCGAGACCGTCGTTCACAACGGCGTGACCATTTCGCTGCACCCGGCCGGCCACGTGCTGGGCTCGGCCCAGGTCCGCATGGAGTGCGGCGGCGAGGTCTGGGTGGCCTCGGGCGACTACAAGATCGAACCCGACAAGACCTGCGCTCCCTTCGAGCCGGTGCGCTGCGACACCTTCATCACCGAGTCGACCTTCGGACTGCCCATCTACCGCTGGGACCCGGAGCAGCAGGTCATCGACGAGATGAATGCCTGGTGGCGCCGCAACGCCGATGAAGGCCGCTGCAGCGTGGTGTTCGCCTATGCCTTCGGCAAGGCGCAGCGCATCCTCTCCAGGCTCGACCCGAGCATCGGCCCCATCGTCTGCCATGGCGCGGTGGAGCCGCTCAACCGCGTCTACCGCGCGGGCGGCGTGGAGCTGCCCGAGACCGTGATGGTCAGCGAGATCGAGAAGGCCGCACTGCGCCGCGCCATCGTGATCGCGCCTCCTTCGGCCAGCGGTTCGCCCTGGATGAAGCGCTTCGGCGACTACAGCGATTCCTTCGCCAGCGGCTGGATGCTGCTGCGCGGCGCACGCCGGCGGCGCGGCGTGGACCGCGGCTTCGTGCTGTCCGACCATGCGGACTGGCCCGGCCTGATGAGCGCCATCAAGGCGACCGAGGCCCAGCAAATCATCGTCACCCACGGCTCGATTCCGACCATGGTGCGCTGGCTATGCCAGAACGGCCTGGATGCCAAGGGTTTCGATACCGAGTACGGTGATGAGGAAGAGGACGAGGCGCTGCCGCCCGCGGGCGCGGCGGCGACGAAGGAAGCCCGCCAGGAGAAGGGGGGAGAAACTGCGGCGGGAGAGCGCGATGCGTGAGTTCGCCCGCCTGTATGCGGAGCTGGATGAGACCACCTCCACCACCCGCAAGCTCGACGCCCTGCAAGCCTACTTTTCCAGGGCCGCGCCCGAGAACGCCGCCTGGGCCGTCTACTTCCTGGCCGGCGGCAAGCCGCGCCAGGCGGTGCCGACCAAGCTGCTGCGCCAGTATGCGATCGAGTATGCGGGCCTGGACGAGTGGCTGTTCGACGAGTCCTACCACGCCGTGGGCGACATGGCCGAGACCATCGCCCACATCCTGCCGCCGCCCTCGAAGCGCAGCGACGTCGGCCTGGCCGAGTGGATGGAGGGGCGGATCGGCCCCCTGCGCGGCGCCGACCCCGGCACCATCCGCGAGGCCCTGTATGCGGCCTGGGATGAACTCGACTGGCGCGAGCGCTTCCTCTTCGTGAAACTCATCGGCGGGGGCTTCCGCGTGGGTGTCTCGCGCCTGCTCGTCACGCGCGCGCTGGCGGCCATCGCGGCGGTGGACAGCAAGCTGATTGCCCAGCGCCTGATGGGCTGGACCGACAATTCGGTGCGTCCGACCGCCGCCAGCTTCCTGCAGCTGATCGCCGAGCAGTCCGATGAAGAGCACACGCTGCGCGGCGGCCAGCCTTACCCCTTCTTCCTGGCCCACCAGCTGCAGGGCGAGCCAAGCGCGCTGGGCGAGGTCGACGACTGGCAGGTCGAGTGGAAGTACGACGGCATCCGCGCCCAGCTGGTGCGGCGCGGCGGCCAGAACTTCCTGTGGTCGCGCGGCGAAGACCTGATCACGGAACGGTTCCCGGAACTGGCCAATGTCCGCCTCCCGGAGGGGACGGTGCTCGATGGCGAGGTTCTGATCTGGCAGCCCGGCTGCGACGCGCCGGCGCCTTTTGCCGACCTGCAGAAGCGCATCGGCCGCAAGACGCTCGGCCCCAAGATCCTGGGCGAGCTGCCGGCCGTCCTGTGCTGCTACGACCTGCTGGAATTCGGCGGCGTCGACTTGCGCGCGCTGCCCCAGCACGAGCGCCGCGCGCTGATGGAGACGGAGGTGGCGGCCATCGACTCGCCCCGGTTGCGGCTGTCCCCAGTGATCGAGGCCGACAGCTGGGATGACCTGGCAGCCCTGCGCGCCGAGTCGCGCGAGCGTGGCGTCGAGGGAATGATGCTGAAAGCACGCTCCGCCCAGTATGGCGTAGGCCGCACCAAGGATGTCGGCACCTGGTGGAAGTGGAAGATCGACCCCTATACGGTGGACGCGGTGCTGATCTACGCCCAGGCCGGCAGCGGACGGCGCGCCTCGCTGTACACCGACTATACCTTCGCGGTCTGGGACGGGGCAGGGGAAGAGCGCCGCCTGGTGCCCTTCGCCAAAGCCTATTCGGGCCTGACCGACGCCGAGATCGCGCAAGTGGACAATGCCGTGCGCAAGACCACGATCGAGAAGTTCGGGCCGGTGCGCTCCGTCAAACCGACCATGGTGTTCGAGATCGGCTTCGAAGGCATCGCCCTGTCGACCCGCCACAAGGCCGGCATCGCCGTGCGCTTCCCGCGCATCCTGCGGCGGCGCTTCGACAAGCCGGTCGAGGAGGCGGATACCCTCGACACCCTGAAAGGCCTGCTGGCCGCCGCGAGCCCATGAGCGTCAATCCGGTCACCGAGCGCATCGACGCCTGGCTTGCGGCGAAAGGGTGGACGGCGTTTCCCTTCCAGCGCAATGTGTGGAAGGCGGCCCTGAAGGGCCAGTCCGGCCTGCTGCACGCGAGTACCGGCGCCGGCAAGACCTTTGCCGTCTGGTTCGCGGCCCTGCAGCGCGCGGGTCTCAAGACCGGACGGCACACGGCCGGCCTGCGCGTGTTGTGGATCACGCCGATGCGGGCGCTTGCCGCCGACACCACGCGCGCGCTGGAGGAGTCGGCCGCCGAACTGATGCCCGAGTGGCAGATCGGCGCCCGCACCGGCGACACCAGCTCGGCCGAGCGCGCACGCCAGACCCGCAAGATGCCGGCGACCCTGGTCACCACGCCGGAAAGCCTGACCCTGATGCTGAGCCACGCCCAGGCCGCCGAGCAGTTCAGGCACCTCGACATGATCGTCATCGACGAGTGGCACGAGCTGATGGGCAGCAAGCGCGGCGTGCAGGTGCAGCTGGCGCTGGCAAGATTGCGCCACTGGCGTCCCGAGCTCCTGATCTGGGGCGTGTCGGCGACGATGGGGAACCTGGATCTCGCGCGCCAGGTGCTGCTGGGCGGTGACGAGGGCGTGCTGGTCGAGGGTGATTTGCGCAAGCAGATCGTCGTCGATTGCCTCATTCCCGAGAACGTCGCGCGCTTCCCCTGGGGCGGCCACATGGGCCTGCAGATGCTGGGGCCCGTCATCAGGGAAATCGAGCATTACGACGCGACCCTGGTGTTCACGAACACGCGCGCCCAGTCCGAGATCTGGTACCAGAACATCCTCGACCAACGTCCCGACTGGGCCGGCGTCATCGCGCTGCACCACGGCTCGCTCGACCGCGAGGTGCGCGAGTGGGTCGAAATGGGTCTCAAGAAGGGTGAATTGAAGGCGGTGATCTGCACGGCCAGCCTGGACCTGGGCGTGGACTTCCTGCCGGTCGAGCGCGTGCTGCAGATCGGCAGCGCCAAGGGCATCGCACGCCTGCTGCAGCGGGCCGGCCGCAGCGGCCACTCGCCGGGCCGGGTCTCGCGCGTGACCCTGGTGCCGACCAACAGCCTGGAACTGCTGGAAGCGGCCGGTGCGAAAAAAGCCGTGGCGGCGCGACGCATCGAAGGGCGCTATGTGCCGAACAAACCCTTCGACGTGCTGGTGCAGCACCTGGTGACGGTGGCGCTGGGCGGCGGCTTCGTCTCAAACGCGCTGTACGACGAAGTGAAGCGCGCCTGGTCGTATCGGAACCTGAACGAGGAAGAGTGGCAGTGGGCGCTGGACTTCGTCGCGCGCGGCGGCCAGAGCCTGCTGGCCTATCCGGAGTACCGGCGCGTGCTGCCGGACGAGGAGGGCGTCTACCGCGTGCCGGATTCGGCCATCGGCCGCCGGCACCGCATGGGCATCGGCACCATCGTGTCCGACTCGACCATCTCGGTGAAGTACATGAGCGGGGGACGCATCGGAAGCGTCGAGGAATCCTTCATCTCGCGCATGAAGCCGGGCGACCACTTCCTGTTCGGCGGGCGCATCCTGGAATTCGTGCGCGTGCACGAGATGACGGCCTTCGTGAAACGCGCGACCAGCAACCGCGGCGCCATCGCGCGCTGGGGCGGGGCCAAGATGCCGATGTCGTCCGAGCTCGCGCACGCGGCATTGGAAGAGCTGCGGCTGGCTTCCCAGGGCATCTACGACAGCCCCGAGATGCAGGCCCTGCAGCCGCTGATCGAGATCCAGTGCCGCTGGTCGGCGCTTCCCACCAGCGAGACCCTGGTCCTGGAAAGCATGAAGAGCCGCGAAGGCTGGCACCTCTTCGTGTTCGCTTTTGCCGGGCGCTCGGTGCACACGGGCCTGGCCTCGCTGTTCGCCTACCGCATCGGGCGCATGCAGCCCTCGACCTTTTCCATCGCCGTGAACGACTACGGTTTCGAGCTGCTCACGCCGGAGCCGGTCGACTGGGCGCGCATCTTCGATGCCGAGACGGGTGCGGGGGTGGATCTGTTCACGACCGACTGCCTGCTGGAGGATGTGCTGGGCAGCCTCAACGCGACCCAGCTGTCGCAGCAGCGCTTCAGGGAAGTCGCGCGCATCGCGGGCCTGGTGTTCCAGGGCTATCCGGGCCAGCCCAAGTCGAACCGGCAGCTGCAGGCGTCTTCCTCCCTGTTCTTCGAAGTCTTCCGCAAGCACGACAGCGGCAACCTGCTGCTCACCCAGGCCCAGCGCGAGGTGCTGGAGCAGGAGCTGGAACTCACGCGCCTGCGCGAGACGCTGGGTGAACTGCACGCACGCCGCGTCGCCTTCCGCGAGGTCAAGCGCGCCACGCCCTTCGGCTTCGCGCTCATGGTCGAGCGCTTCCGCGAGAAGGTCAGTACCGAGAAGCTGTCGGACCGGGTGGCGCGCATGGTGCGCGAACTGGAGAAGGCGGCGGCTGCATGATGCACACGACGAGCGTGGCGGCCAGGGTGGCCGGCGAGACGGTGCTGCTGCTGCCGGAGAAGGCGCTTTACTGGCCGGCGCAGAAGATGCTGATCGTGGCCGACATCCACTTCGGCAAGGCGGCCGCCTTTCGCGCGCTGGGCGTGCCGGTGCCGCGCGGGACCACGACCGAAAACCTGACGGGTCTCGACGCCCTCGTCGACGCGCACGGGGCCGAGCACATCGTCTTCCTCGGCGACTTCCTGCATGCGCGCGCGGCCCACGCCAGCGCCACCCAGCAGGCGATGCTGGCCTGGCGCGAGCGCAGGAGCGGCCTGCGCCTCACCCTCGTGCGCGGCAACCACGACCGCCACGCGGGCGACCCGGCGGCGCAACTTGGGATCGCGCTGGTCGACGAGCCGTATGAAATCGGCCCCTTCGCCTTCTGCCACCATCCGGACATCGACACGCCCGGTTATGCGCTGGCCGGCCACATCCATCCCGTCTACGTGCTGGCGACCCGCTTCGACGCGCTGCGCCTGCCGTGCTTCGTGGTCGGCAGCGAGCGGATGATCCTGCCTTCCTTCGGTTCCTTCACCGGCGGCCACGCGATCCGTCGCGAGCCGGGCGACACGATCTACGTGAGCTCCGGGGACGCCGTCCACTGCGTACGTTAGCGTACTGACTCTCCATGTGCTGAGGCGTAAGTTCTATAAGGACAGTACGTCAATCGCTCACGGAGGAATTGCCATGTTTTTCCGCACCTGTTTACATGCCGTTTTTGCCGCCATGCTGGCCTTCGGCCCGGCGATCCCGGGCGGCGCCCAGGCGCAGGGCTACCAGAGCGCCCGCAACTACGCCCCGGTGATCAATGGATTCAATGTGGAAGAGGTGCGCCGGCTGAACCCGGGTGTCGAGCTGCATTTCGATCTCTACGGCAGCCCCGGCGGCGTGGCCACGCTGCGCATCGACGGCGCGACCCGCAACCTGAACCTGACCGAGGTCGAGCCCGGCCAGTACACCGGCACCTATACCATCGGCACCCATGACCGCATCCGTCCGGAGAGCGGCGTGACCGCGAACCTGCGCCTGGGCAACCAGGTGGCGACCAGCCTGCTCAGCGAATCGCTGCTGCAGCCGAACGCCCCGCGCAACCGGCGCGGCCAGCTGGCCTCGCAGCCGCGCGTGGAACGCTTCGACGTGCAGGGCAGCCCGGACCTCGGCCCGGGCAACGAGCTGCGCTTCACCGTCTTCGGTACGCCGGGCGCCCGGGTCGAAGTGGCGATCGCCGGCGCGCGCGGCGTGTTCTTCCTGCCGGAAGTGCGTCCGGGCGAGTACGACGCCATCTATACGATCCGCAACACCGACCGCATCACGGCCGACAGCCGCGTGACCGCGACCATTCGCGCCGACGGCCGCTACGCCACCACCGTGCTGGGCCGTCCGCTGCTGGCAGGCGGACGCGCCAGCGAACCGCGCCAGGCGCGCTACTGCAGTAATTGCGCCGTGGTGGAAGCGGTGAACGTGATCGAAGTGTCGGGTAATGGCAACTACCTGGGCACGGCCGGCGGCGCCGTGGTGGGCGGTTTGCTGGGCAGCCAGGTCGGCAGCGGCAGCGGGCGTACCGCAGCGACTGTTGCCGGCGCGGTGGCGGGTGGTCTGGCTGGGCGCAATATCCAGCGCAATATGAACCAGGAACAGCGTTTCGAGGTGATGGTGCGCTACTCCACCAGCGGTGCGACCCAGACGCTGCAGTATGACAATGACCCCGGCGTACGCCAGGGGGATCGTGTGCGCGTCAACAACGGTGTCCTGACCCGTGACCAGTGAGGTAGGGCGGTCGGCAGAGCCGACCACCCTACGTATAGATAGTACCCGCAGTGTTTACAAACAGAAGGCCGGCGTCCGTAAGGAACGCCGGCCTTCTCATTAGTAGATGGCGCCTCAGGCCGTTGCCAGCACCTGATCGTCACCCGGCTGCTCCGACTCCGCCTTCTGCTTCGCTCCACCCTTGGTCCGCGAGCGCGAGGGCGGCAGGCGGCGCAGGGTCTTGAGCGCTTCGGCGTCCTTGATGCCGATGGTGCGCTGGTCGACGGTGATCAGGCCGATCTCGTTGAAGGCCGACAGGGTGCGGCTGACGGTCTCCAGGGTGAGACCCAGGTAGCTGCCGATCTCGTGGCGGGTCATGCGCAGGTTGAACAGCTTGCTCGAGTAACCCATGGCGGCGAAGCGGTCGGCCAGGGAGACCAGGAAGCGGGCGACTCTCGCTTCGGCGGACAAGGCGCCGAGCATGCCGATCATGGTCTGCTCGCGCACCAGCTCACGGCTCATGACGCCGTACATCATGTTCTCGAGTTCGGCGTGGACGCGGCCGAGGGCGGTAAGCTTCTTGAACGGCAGCAGGATCAGGTCGCAGTCCGACAGGGCGACGGCTTCCGAGGCGTAGTGGCGGGTGTGGATGCCGTCCACGCCCAGCATGTCGCCCTTCATCGGGAAGCTGAGCACCTGCTCGTTGCCGAATTCGTCGATCAGCACGGTCTTCAGGAAGCCCGAGTTGACGATATACAAGGTATCGAAGGCCTGGCCGATGGTGTGGACGCGCTGGCCGGTCTTGAACTGCACGTGCTGGAACAGCAGCTCTTCCGACGTGACCGAGACACTGGCGGGGATGCGCAGCAGGTCGCACACTTCCTTGAGGTTGGACCAGAGGCGTCCCTGGCGTTGGCGGCCGGCTTCCATGGGCGAATGCAGGGTCGGCTGGGTGACGTTGCGTTGTTCTGTTGGCTGGGACTGCATGCTCATCTCCAGTGAAAGACTCATGGTTTAGGCGGCGACCACGGGGCGAAGCTGCTACCGGCTCGGTGGAGGCGGACCCCGCTGGCGGCTGGCTCACGCTGGGACTTGGATCGCAAGCAAGTCGAAACGGTGAATTCAGTATGCCAACACGAGTCCGGCACGAATATCAGCTATTGCTGAATATGTAGGTAGGACGGTTGCTAGGCTTGTAGGAATTTTCTGACTGCCGGCCTTGGCGACAGAGGGAGAACCCAGTGGAAGGCGGTATGCGCTGGCCTTGCCGTGGGGCAGGGTGGGGAGGGAGCAGCGTGGCGCGGGCCGCACCAAGGGCGCGGCCGCGTGTCTAATTCTGTTAGGCCTTCATTGGCGACAGCAGCCGGTGCGCCACGGCGTACTGCACCATTTCCGACAGGGAGCTCATGCCCATCTTCTGCATGATGCGCGTCTTGTGGGTGCTGACGGTCTTGACCGACAAATGCAGGCCGTTGGCGATCTCGGTGATCGACTTCCCACTGACAAGTAGCGAAAACACCTCGAATTCCCGGTCAGACAGTTGCTTATGCAGCAATTGCTCGTTCGGCGCCATGATATTCAGCGCCAGCTGCTCGGCCACTTCGGTACTGATATAAGGACGGCCGGAGGCCACCTTGCGGATCGCGCCCACCAGCTGGGTGCCCGCGCTTTCCTTGGTGAGATATCCCTGGGCGCCAGCGCGGATGGCGCGCACCGCGTACTGTTCTTCCTCATGCATGGTGAGGATCAGGACGGCGAGCTTGGGCGCCTCGCTGCGCACCTGGCGAATCAGGTCGACCCCGCTGCGGCCCGGCATGGACAGGTCGAGCAGCAGCAGGTCGAAGCCGCCCTGGCGCACCTGGGCCAGCACTTCGAAGCCATTGGTCGCCTCGCCGGCGATCTCGATGTCCGGCGCGCCGTCAAGGATGCGCTTGAGGCCCTCGCGCATGATCGTGTGGTCGTCGGCAATAACAATGCGAATCATGGTGTGCCCTTCATGTGACCCGGGAATGACCCTGACAGGCTAGCACAGCTTCCCAGGCCTGTATGTCGCGCTTCTTCATCGAACTGTGATCAGGCGGCGGCCGGCTCGCTGATCAGGCGGTGCACCAGCACCGGCTTGGTCGTATGGGACAGCACCTTGTTGGTCACGCTGCCCAGCAGCAGCTGGCCCCAGCCGCTGCGTCCGTGCGAGCCCATGAAGATCAGGTCGCAGCCTTCCTGCTCGGCCACGTCGACGATCTTGAGGGCGGCGTTGTCGGAAAACGCCGTCATGCATTCGTGCTTGAGCCCGGCCGCGCCGCAGGAACGCATGATCTTGCCCATGTATTCCTCGCCCAGGCGGCGCATCTGGGCAATGTATTCCTCTTCGCTCGGGTAGGACGGTGGGATGATTTCCACGTACACGGGATACTGGTAATCGGGCGCGACGAACAGGGCCAGCACCTCGGCGCCCATCTGTTGCGCGAATTTGACGCCGGCGCAGGCCGTATGCTGCGACACGGCCGAGCCGTCGGTAGTGATCAGGATTTTCCGGTACATGATTGACTCCTCCCATGGCCACGCCATTCTGAAGCGTCCTGGACGCGGCGGCGATTGCGAGAACGCAAACTGTTGAGCTCGATCAAACTTCAGGCTGCTATTCCGGCGCCCGTAAACACCGCTGCGTCAGCCATTACGTTACGAAAAACAACAACTCCCTTGTGTAAATATTCAGGAACTGCCCGTTTTAATTGTCGCGGAATTAAGTTTCGCTGTCCATTTTGTTGCGTCTCCGTCGTCGACATTTACCTAGGGCAACCACGCTGCTACACTCGCATGCAGACTCTAACCATCATTTAACGTGCCCACCTGGCGCGGGTGGACGCAGCACCGACCGAATTGCAAACGCTCATTGCGAACTTATACATCATGGAGAAGCAGGGATTATGACCGACGCCGCTGACGATTTCGACGCACTATTCGAGGAAGTGGCGGCGCAGCGCACCAGCGCCCCCGCCGCACCGGCGCCCGCACCGGAACCTGGGGCCGTGGCCGCCGATGAAGACGACCTCGAGTCGCTGTTCGATCAGGTGTCGGCGACCGCCGCGCCGGCCGTCGCCGCCGCTCCCGCGGTGGCTGCCGTCGCTCCGGCCGCTGCGGCCGGCGCCGCCACTGAAGGCGAGCACGGCATGTTCGAGCGCCTGGGTGGCATCGTTCGCCTGCTGCACGATTCG
The DNA here is from genome assembly GCF_050586525.1 of Massilia sp. BKSP1R2A-1. Classification (NCBI taxonomy): domain Bacteria; kingdom Pseudomonadati; phylum Pseudomonadota; class Betaproteobacteria; order Burkholderiales; family Oxalobacteraceae; genus Massilia; species Massilia sp. BKSP1R2A-1. Next base: position 221,794 of record NZ_JBOBRE010000008.1, read on the forward strand.
CTGCGCGAACTGGGCTACGACAAGGCGCTGACCGAAGCCTCCTCGGCCATCGTGGACGCCCAGGACCGCCTGGAATACGTCGCCACCTTGACCGAACAGGCCGCCAACAAGGTGCTGAACACCCTGGACGAGGGCATGCCGGCCCAGGACCTGCTGTCGAAGCAGGCCAAGGACATGGAAAACCGCTGGGCCGACCTGTTCTCGGGCAAGCTCAGCCTGGACGAATTCAAGGCCCTGGCCGGCGATTCGCGCCAGTTCGCGGCCGCCGTCAACGAAGCCACCGAAGCCGAGAAGGCGCGCCTGCTCGAGATCATGATGGCCCAGGACTTCCAGGACATCACCGGCCAGCTGATCAAGAAAGTGGTGAAGATCACCCAGACGGTCGAGCAGGAACTGGCCCAGCTGCTGCGCGACCACGCGCCGGCCGACCTGAAGGAGAAGCTCGCCAAGAAGGAAGCTCCGCCTGCGCCCGCTCCGCTGATGTCGGGCCCCTCGGTGCCGGATACGGCGCTGAACCAGGACAACGTTGACGACCTTCTCGCCGATCTGGGATTCTAATGGACGATATGCTCAAGGACTTCGTCGTCGAGGCGATGGACCTTGCGGTGAATGTTGAAGAACATTTGCTGCGCCTCGAACGCGATCCGGACAACAAGGAAACGCTGAATGCGGTGTTCCGGTCCTTCCACACCATCAAGGGCGGCGCCGGCTTCATGGGCCTGCCCGCGCTGGTCGCGGCCTGCCACCTGACCGAGAACCTGTTCGACGCCCTGCGCACGGGCCAGGCGCCGGTGACCCCGCTGGCGATCGAAGCCGCGCTGGAAGCTTCGGGCTTCGTGGCCGACCAGCTCAATGACCTGAACAACGGCACCCCGCCGGAAGGCCTGGCGCAGATGCCGGCGGAGCTCGAGCGCATCCTGACGGACGCGATCGAAGGCAAGGGCGCGCCGAGCGCGCCGGCTGCCGCTCCCGCCGCCGCCCCGGCGCCGGTTGCAAGCGCGCCGGCCGTGGCCGCAGCGCCCGTGGCGGCCGCTGCCCCGGCCGTCGGTGAAGATGGCCTGGACTGGGTCGGGATGTACAACGCCGTGGTGCCGGAAGGTTCCGCGATCGCCGCTGCGCCGGGTGCTGCCGCTGCCGCAGCGCCGGCGCCGGTCGCCGCTGCTGCTCCGGCAGCCGCGCCCGCCGACGCCGCGCCGGCCGCCAGGCAGGGCGGCTGGGACGGCGTCGACCGCCGCCAGAATGACAAGGTCGCCGATGCGCGCGCCGCCGCCGCACCTGCGAAAGACGAAAGCATCCGTATCGATGCGGTCAAGCTGGACGCCCTGCTGGAAGTGGCGGGCGAGTCGGTGCAGGCCGCCAACCAGGCCGCCGTGCTGCTCGAGCGCCTGCAGCAGTTCAAGTTCGAAGGTCCGGCCGCCGCCCTGATGGCGACGCTGACCGAGACCCTGGAACGCGCCTCGCGCTACTCGGCCGAACTGCAGCGCGCCACGCTGGCGACCCGCATGCAGCCGGTGGGCCGCCTGTTCCAGAAGTTCCCGCGCCTGGTGCGCGAGCTGGCCAAGGATCTCGGCAAGGACGTCGAGCTGACCATCGAAGGCGCCGAGACCGAAGTCGACCGCGTCGTGGTGGACAGCCTCTACGACCCGCTGGTGCACATGCTGCGTAACGCGCTCGACCACGGCGTCGAGTCGCCGGAAGAGCGTGTCGCCGCCGGCAAGCCGGCCAAGGCCTTCATCCTGCTCAAGGCATGGCAGGAGGCGAACAGCGTCATGATCGTGCTGCAGGACGACGGCAAGGGCATGGACCCGGTCAAGCTGCGCCGCAAGGCGATCGACAAGGGCCTGATCGGCGAGAACGGCGCCCCGAACGACGACGACGCCTACCAGCTGGTGTTCCTGCCGGGCTTCTCGACCAAGGAAGTGGCTTCCTCGGTCTCGGGCCGCGGCGTGGGCATGGACGTGGTCAAGACGGCGGTGGAAAAGAACCGCGGCGCGATCCGCATCGATTCCTCGCTCGGCCACGGCACCAAGTTCGCGATCCGCCTGCCGATCGAGCTGTCGATCGTGCCGACCATGCTGGTGTCGACCTCGAGCGCTTCGCTGGCGCTGCCGATGGCCGTCGTCGAGCGCGTGGTCGAGCTGCCGGAAGAGTTCTCCTGCGTGGGCGGCGCCCCGGTGCTGAAGGACCAGGGACGTCCGCTGCCGGTGCGTTCGCTGGCCCTGGCGCTGGGCTACGAAGCCTGCTCCGAACGCGTCGGCATCGTCATCAACGCGCCGCAGCCCTACATCCTGGCGGTGGCGGCGGTCGATGGCACGGCCGACCTGGTGATCAAGCCGATGACGGCCCTGTCCGTCGAGGGCATCACCGGTACCGCGCGCTCGGCAGAGGGCGAACTGGTGCTGGTGGTCGGCCTGTCCTTCCTGATGGATGGCTGCCGCAGCAACGTGCGACTCGCCGCCTGACGCGTCTTGACGCGATGCGGCATGCGAATGCCGCGCCGCTATGTCATAAAAACGCATACAAAAGCCTGAGCTTTCCAGCTCAGGCTTTTTTTATTTGCATTGAGAGTTGTACATGCAAATTAAATTTGCATGAAATTGCACTCCTTGGCAGAAAAATGCGCCGCCCCCTCTTGGTGCGGCACTGCACAATTATGGCATAATCAAAAACCGACCTTGCATATGGCAGGGCGCGTTCACTGGATAGACCATGCAAAAAACGCTCTACGACAAACTCTGGGATTCGCATGTCGTGCGTGCCGACCTTGACGGCACCACCGTCCTCTACATCGACCGCCACCTGGTGCACGAAGTCACCAGCCCGCAAGCCTTCGACGGGCTACGCGAGGCCGGCCGCGGACTATGGCGGACCTCGGCGAACCTGGCCGTGGCCGACCACAACGTGCCGACCACCGACCGCGCCCACGGCATCGCGGACCCGACTTCGCGCCTGCAGGTCGAGACGCTGGACGCCAATGCGAAAGGGTTCGGGCTGACCTATTTCAACATGAACGACAAGCGCCAGGGCATCGTCCACGTGATCGGGCCGGAGCAGGGCGCGACCCTGCCGGGCATGACGGTGGTCTGCGGCGACTCGCATACCTCCACCCACGGCGCCTTCGGCTGCCTGGCGCACGGCATCGGCACCTCGGAAGTCGAGCACGTGCTGGCCACGCAGACCCTGCTGGCCAAGAAATCGAAATCGATGCTGGTGCAGGTCGAGGGCGAGCTGCCGCCGGGCGTCACCGCGAAGGACATCGTGCTGGCGGTGATCGGCAAGATCGGCACCGCCGGCGGCACCGGCTACGCCATCGAATTCGGCGGCTCCACCATCCGCGCGCTGTCGATGGAAGGCCGCATGACGGTCTGTAACATGGCGATCGAGGCGGGCGCACGCGCCGGCATGGTCGCGGTGGACGACACCACCATCGACTACGTGAAGGGCCGTCCCTTCTCGCCCAGGGGCGAGCAGTGGGAGCAGGCGGTCGCCTACTGGCGCACCCTGCACTCCGACGAAGGCGCGACATTCGACACCGTCGTGAAACTCGAGGCATCGGAGATCCGCCCGCAAGTCACCTGGGGCACCTCGCCCGAGATGGTGACCTCGGTGGACGGCCGCGTGCCGGACCCGAAAGAGGAAAGCGACGCGGTGCGCCGCGGCGCCATCGAAAAGGCGCTGGCCTATATGGACCTTGCCCCGAACACGCCGATCGAGCAGATCGCGATCGACAAGGTCTTCATCGGCTCCTGCACCAATTCGCGCATCGAAGACCTGCGCGCCGCTGCGGAAGTGGTGCGCGGCCGTCACCGTGCGCCCAGCGTCAAGCTGGCGATGGTGGTGCCGGGCTCCGGCCTGGTGAAGGAACAGGCCGAACGCGAAGGCCTGGACCGCATCTTCAAGGACGCCGGCTTCGAATGGCGTGAGCCGGGCTGCTCGATGTGCCTGGCCATGAATGCCGATCGCCTGGAGCCGGGCGAGCGCTGCGCCTCGACCTCGAACCGCAACTTCGAGGGACGCCAGGGGCAGGGCGGCCGCACCCACCTGGTGTCGCCCGCGATGGCGGCGGCGGCGGGCATCGCCGGCCGCTTTGTCGACGTACGCGGCTTCTAGAGCGTCATCAGCAATCCCGATAAACAGGAATACAGGAACATCATGAAGAAAGCATTTGTCATCGCCATCGCCGCCATCGTGCTGAGCGGCTGCAACACCATCTCGGGCATCGGCCGCGACGTGCAGAAGGCCGGCCAGGTCATCACCGGCGCCGGCGGCAGGTAATCGATAAAAAAGAAAAGGCGGAACGACTCAATGGATAAATTCACCGTACACGAAGGCCTGGTGGCGCCGCTCGACCGCGCCAATGTCGACACCGACGCCATCATCCCGAAGCAGTTCCTGAAATCGATCCGCCGCACCGGCTTCGGCCCGAATCTATTCGACGAGTGGCGCTACCTGGACCACGGCGAGCCGGGCCAGGACTGCAGCACCCGTCCCGTGAATCCCGACTTCGTGCTGAACCAGCCGCGCTATGCGGGCGCCTCGATCCTGCTGGCGCGCAAGAACTTCGGCTGCGGCTCCTCGCGCGAGCACGCCCCGTGGGCGCTGCAGCAGTACGGCTTCCGGGCGATCGTCGCGCCGAGCTTCGCCGATATCTTCTTCAACAACTGCTACAAGAGCGGCCTGCTGCCGATCGTGCTGGGCGAAGAGGATGTCGACGGCCTGTTCAGGGCGGTCGAAGCGAACCCCGGCTTCAGGCTGGTGGTCGACCTGGCGCAGCAGCGCATCGGAACCGGCGACGGCAGCCTGTCGTACGGCTTCGCCATCGACGAGTTCCGCAAGTACTGCCTGCTCAACGGCCTGGACGACATCGGCCTGACCCTGCGCCACGCCGACGAGATCCGCGCCTTCGAACAACGCCACCTGGCCGCCCAGCCCTGGCTCGCCAACACCATCTAAGAAAGAGAACGCATGAAGATTGCAGTCCTGCCGGGCGACGGCATCGGCCCGGAGATCGTCGACGAGGCGGTCAAGGTCCTGAACGCGCTGGGCGAATCGTTCGAACTCGAAACCGCGCAAGTCGGCGGCGCCGGCTATGCGGCCCACGGCCACCCGCTGCCGGAAGGCACCCTGAAGCTGGCCAAGGCGGCCGACGCCGTGCTGTTCGGCGCCGTCGGCGACTACCAGTACGACAGCCTCGAGCGCGCCCTGCGTCCCGAGCAGGCCATCCTCGGCCTGCGCAAGGAGCTCGGCCTGTTCGCCAACCTGCGTCCGGCCATCCTGTATCCGGAACTCGCGGGCGCGTCCACGCTCAAGCCCGAGGTCGTGTCGGGTCTCGACATCCTGATCATCCGCGAACTCACCGGCGACATCTACTTCGGCAAGCCGCGCGGCGTGCGCGAATGCCCGGACGGGCCCTTCGCCGGCCAGCGCGAAGGCTTCGACACCATGCGCTATGCCGAAGGCGAGATCCGCCGCATCGCCCACGTGGCCTTCCAGGCCGCGCGCAAGCGCGACCGCCGCGTGACCAGCGTCGACAAGGCCAATGTGCTGGAAACCTTCCAGTTCTGGCGCGACGTCGTCACCGATGTGCACAGGGAATACCCCGACGTCGAGCTCGAGCACATGTACGTCGATAACGCGGCCATGCAGCTGGTTCGGGCCCCGAAAAAGTTCGATGTCCTCGTCACTGGTAATATGTTCGGCGATATCCTGTCGGATGCCGCCGCGATGCTGACGGGGTCGATCGGCATGCTGCCGTCCGCCTCGCTCGACGCCAACAGCAAGGGCCTGTACGAGCCTTCGCACGGTTCGGCGCCGGACATCGCCGGCCAGGGCGTGGCCAATCCGCTGGCGACCATCCTGTCCGCCGCCATGATGCTGCGCTTTACCTTCGGCCGTACGGAGCAGGCCGACCGCATCGAGAACGCGGTCAAGCGCGTGCTGGCGCAGGGACTGCGCACCCCGGACATCCACGAGCCGGGCAGCACCAAGGTCGGCACAAAAGAAATGGGCGACGCGGTCGTCGCAGCGCTGGCCTGACGCGTTAACACAAGACTTATATTTTTATACCTGAGGGAAGATAATGAAATTAGTAGGCCTGGTTGGCTGGCGCGGTATGGTGGGCTCGGTCCTGATGCAGCGCATGCAGGAAGAGGGCGATTTCGACCACATCGAGCCGGTGTTCTTCACTACCTCGAACCCGGGCGGCGCCGCGCCGAAGATGGCGAAGAACGAAACCACCCTGAAGAGCGCGACGGACATCGCGGAACTCTCGAAGTGCGAGATCATCATCTCCTGCCAGGGCGGCGACTACACCACGGAAGTGTTCCCGAAACTGCGCGCCAGCGGCTGGAACGGCTACTGGATCGACGCGGCCTCGACCCTGCGCATGAACGACGACGCCGTCATCGTGCTGGATCCGGTCAACAAGGACGTGATCAAGAACGCCATGTCGCGCGGCGTGAAGAACTACATCGGCGGTAACTGCACGGTGTCCTGCATGCTGATCGGACTGGGCGGCCTGTTCGAGCAGGGCCTGGTCGAGTGGATGACCTCGATGACCTACCAGGCCGCATCGGGCGGCGGCGCCCAGCACATGCGCGAACTGCTGACCCAGTTCGGCACCATCAACGGCGCGGTCAAGCCGCTGCTGGACGATCCGGCCTCGGCCATCCTCGAGATCGACCGCACCGTGCTGGCGACCCAGCATGGCCTGTCCGCTGAAGAAACGAAACAGTTCGGCGTGCCGCTGGCCGGCAACCTGATCCCCTGGATCGACAAGGACCTGGGCAACGGCCAATCGAAGGAAGAGTGGAAGGCCGGCGCCGAGACCAACAAGATCCTCGGCCGCGGCGAAGGTTTTGGCAGCAAGGCGATTCCGGTCGACGGCCTGTGCGTGCGCATCGGCGCGATGCGCTGCCATTCGCAGGCGCTCACCATCAAGCTCACCCGCGATGTGCCGCTCGACGAGATCTCCGACATCATCGCCTCGCACAACCAGTGGGTGAAGGTGGTGCCGAACACCCGCGAAGCCTCGATGCGCGACCTGTCGCCGGCCGCCGTGACCGGCGGCCTGGGCATCCCGGTCGGCCGCCTGCGCAAGCTGGCCATGGGCAACGACTACCTGTCGGCCTTCACCGTCGGCGACCAGCTGCTGTGGGGCGCCGCCGAGCCGCTGCGCCGCATGCTGCGCATCGTGCTGGACAAGTAATTCCCGCGGGTGGACGGCGCCGCCGTCCACCCGCGAACACCGTATTGGCAGCCTTGCCACACCCGCTGTAAAATTGCTAAGCGCTTGTAATCAAACGCTATCAAACGCCCTCCGCATCGGTCATTCTGGCCACACATCCCTCCCTGCGGCACGCTCCGTGTGCGCGGGAAGCTTGCATGCTCCAGAGCATGATGATATGTTGAGACTCCCAGGAAATCGTCTTTCCTCCGGCCAACTTTCCGGTTAACTGTCTTCCTCATCCGACTATGCCTTTTCCTCTTCGTCCTCCGCTCATGGCAACCGCGCTGAAAACAGTCACCGCGGCCGTGGCCAGCGCCGTGCTCCTGTCGTCCGCTGCCTCGGCTGCCGGCCTCGGCAAACTGACGGTGCTGTCGGCGCTCGGGCAGCCGCTGCGTGCCGAGATCGAACTGACGACGACCGCGGGCGAGGATGCGTCCAGCCTTGCCGTGAAGCTGGCTTCGACGGAAGCCTTCCGCGCGGCGAACATCGAATTCAACCCGGCCCTGCTGTCGCTGCGCTTCAACGTCGAGCAGCGTGCCGGCCGCCAGATCATCCGCGTGACCTCGACCCAGCCGCTGAACGAGCCCTTCGTCGACATGCTGCTCGAGCTGTCCTGGAATAACGGCCGCCTGGTGCGCGAGTACACCTTCCTGCTCGATCCGGCCGAGCTGCGCGCCACCCAGCCGGCCCAGGTGGCGGCCGAGACCGCGCGTCCGGCGGCCCAGCCGCGCGCCGCCGCTCCCCAGCCCGCCGCACCGGTGGCGCAAGCGCCGCAGGAACAGCCGCGCCGCGAAGCAGCCGCCCCGGCCCCGCGCGCAGCAGGTCCGGCCGTCGACACCCCGACCAGCTACCGCGTGCGCCAGGGCGACACCCTGGGCAAGATCGCCACCCGCCTGAAGCCGGCCGACATCTCGCTCGACATGATGCTGGTCGCGCTCTACCGCGCCAATCCGGACGCCTTCATCGGCCAGAACATGAACCGCCTGAAGTCGGGCCAGATCCTCAAGGTGCCCGATTCGGACGCCCTGCGCGGCACCGACAGCGCCGAAGCAGGCGCCATGGTCGTCGCCCATGCGGCCGACTTCAATGCCTACCGCAACAAGCTGGCCGGCCAGGTCGCCAACGCGGCGCCGCAGCGCACTCCGCAGGCCGGCCAGAGCGCGGCCGGCAGGATCACCGCCAAGGTCGAGGAACGCCCGACCGCCGCCAATGAATCGCAGGACAAGCTGCAGCTGTCGAAAGCCACCCAGCCGACCACCGGCGCCAACGGCGCGGCCCCGGCCACCGCCAGCGCGGAAGAGGCGATCGCGCGCCAGAAGGAACTCGACCAGGCCCAGGCCCGCGTCAAGGAACTCGAGCGCAACGTCAACGACCTCGAGAAGCTGATGACAGTGAAGAGCCGCGCCGGCAGCGAGGCCGAGAATGCCGCGGCTGCCGGCGCCGTCGCCGGCGTCGACAAGGCCGCCACCCCGGCAGCGCCGGCAGCGAAGCCGGCCGCCAAGCCGAGCACCCCGCCCAAGCCCGTCGCGCCGGAAGAGAAGGGCCTGGCCGACACCCTGATGGACAACATCAACATCGTCGCCGGTGGCGCCCTGGTGCTGCTGCTGGCCGCCTTCGGCATCTCGCAGCGCCGCAAGAAGGCGCAGCAGGCCCGTGAGCTGGATGCCGAGCCCTCGGTGCTGGGCGTGCCGACCCAGGGTGCGCACTCGCTGTTCGCGGAAGCGGGCGGCCAGAGCGTCGACACCAGCAACAGCGTGTTCAATTCCAGCTTCGCCCCTTCGGCTTCCCAGCTCGATACCAACGAGGTCGATCCGGTTGCCGAAGCCGACGTCTACATCGCCTACGGCCGCGACGCCCAGGCCGAGGAAATCCTCAAGGAAGCCCTGCGCACCCATCCGGAACGTCATCCGGTGCGCCTCAAGCTCCTCGAGATCTACGCCGCACGCAAGGACCTGCGCGCCTTCGAAACCCAGGCCGGCGAGCTGTACGGCCTGACGCGTGGCCAGGGCGACGAGTGGGCCCAGGCCGCCGCGCTCGGCCAGAGCATCGACCCCACCAATCCGCTGTACGCCAGCGCCACCGGCGTCGCGCCGGTCGCGCAGGCCCAGAGCCCGCAGGAACGCGACCAGCAGTCGCTGCTGTCGGCGCAGCTGGAAGACGCCTTCCGCGGCGGCGCTGCCCCGGCAGCCGTCCTCGGCGCGGGTGCGGCCGCAGGCGCCGCCTACGCCGCGATGGACGACGAGGACAAGCCGGAAGACGCCGACGCAACCGCCGTGCCGGGCTTCGAGAGCGAGCCGGTGGCTGCCCGCGGCGAGGACAATTCGCTTGACTTCGACCTCGGCGGCCTGACCTTCGAGCCGGTGACGAACAACGAGCCGATCGCGATGAACGGCCCGGATGCTGCCTCGCAGGACGACACCGCCGTGCCGGACCTGGAATTCGCCCTCGATCCGGTCACCCCGCCCGATGTGACCGCGGCCCCGGCCCCGGCCGAGGAAGAACCCTTCGACCTGGCCTTCGACATGAGCTTCGGCGATCCGCAGACGGCGTCGCAGGACGCCCTGCGCACCGAGGCGCCGGCCGCTGCCGCCCCGGTCGACATGGCCGGCCTGGCCGCCGAGTTCGACCTGCCGCCGCTGCCGGCAGTCGCCGAAGAGCCGGCATCGAACGACGCGGAAGCACTCGACAAGGATCCGCTGTTCGACCTCGACTCCATGGACTTCGGCCTGCCGCCGACCCCGGCCCAGCCGGCCGCCGTGGCCGAGGCGACGCCTTTCCACGGCGAAGTCCCTGCCATCCTCGGCGCCCCGGCGGCCCCGGGCAGCGTCGAAGACCCGCTGTTCGACCTCGACACCATGGACTTCGGCAGCCCGGCCGAGCCGGCGCCCGCCGCGCTTGCCCAGCCGGCCGTGGAGCCCTTCGAATTCGACGCGCCGCCGGCTGCGGCCGCCGAGCCGAAGGAGGAATTCTCCTTCGACCTGGCCGAGCCGGACGCGATCGATCCCTTTGCGCTGCCTGACACCCCGGCCGCGGCGCCGGCCGACGTGGCAAGCCCGAGCCCGGGCGTGCCGGTCGAGCCGAGCTTCGACATGGCCGACATCGACCTCGAGCTGCCGGACTTCGAGCGCGCCGAGGCCCCGGCTGCGCCAGCCCTGCCGGAAGTCGGCGAGGCCCTCGAGCCAGCCGCCATGTCGCCCGAGCACATGGAGATGGAAACCAAGCTCGATCTCGCGATCGCCTACCAGGAAATCGGTGACAAGGAGGGCGCACGCGAACTGCTCGACGAAGTCATCAAGGGTGGCAGCAGCGAGCAGGTGAGCAAGGCCAGCGCCATGCGCTCCCTGCTGGCGTGAGGCGCATTGCACTTGGTGTCCAGTACGTCGGCACCGCCTGGAACGGCTACCAGAAGCAGCCGGCGCGCAACACCGTCCAGGACCAGCTCGAGATCGCGCTCGAGAAGTTCGCCTGCACGTTCTTAAGCACCACCTGCGCCGGCCGCACCGACGCGGGGGTGCACGGCATCGAGCAGGTGGTCCACTTCGACACGGAGCTGGACCGCGCCATGCAGAGCTGGGTGCGCGGCGTGAACGCCTTCCTGCCCGACTCGATCGTGGTGCGCTGGGCGCATGAGGTCCAGCCCGATGCGGAGGGCAACGAGTTCCACGCGCGCTTCTCGGCGCGCTCGCGCACCTACCACTATGTGCTCTACAACCACCCGAATCCATCGAGCCTGCTGGCCGGGCGGGCAGGGTGGACCTTCCGTCCCCTGGATGTCGAGCGCATGCGCGAGGCCGGCCAGTACCTGATCGGCGAGCACGATTTCTCGGCCTTCCGGGCTTCCGGCTGCCAGGCGAATACGCCGGTCAAGCTGATGCACGAGGTGAGCATCCAGCGCCATGGCGACGTGATCGTGTTCACGGTGCGCGCCAGCGCTTTTCTCCATCACATGGTGCGCAATATCGTCGGTTCGCTCATCTATGTGGGCACGGGCCGCAACGAGCCGGCCTGGATGAAGGAAGTGCTGGAAAGCCGCTCGCGCGACGTCGCCGCGCCAACCTTCATGCCGGACGGCCTGTACCTGGCCAGGATCGATTACGATCCGAAGTGGGGACTGCCGCAGGAGCCGGCGTCGCCGCTGCCCTGGCTGTAAGCAGTCCAAAGGAGCATCATGCAACGCACCCGTATCAAGATTTGCGGCATCACGCGCCAGGAAGACCTGCGCGCGGCCGTGGAAGCCGGCGCCGACGCGCTGGGCTTCGTGTTCTATCCGAACAGCCCGCGCTACGTCACGCCCGAACAGGTTGCCGAGCTGTGCGCGGTGCTGCCGCCCTATGTGAGCGCGGTGGCGCTGTTCGTGAACGCGACGGTCGAGGAGGTGAGGGCGGTGGCCGACAAGGCGCCGCTGGCCCTGATCCAGTTCCATGGCGATGAAACGGCCGGGCAATGCGCGGAACTGGCTGCGGCCGTGTCCCGTCCTTTTGTCCGCGCCTTCCGCGTCAGGCCGGACACAAGCCCGGATGAACTGCTAGAATATGAGCGCACATACCGCGCCGCCAGCCCCTGGTTCTCCGGCCTCCTGCTGGATACCTGGGTCGATGCCTACGGCGGCGCAGGAAAGGTTTTCGATTGGTCTCTCGTCCCAAAAGAGCTCGCGCCTCGGGTCGTTTTGAGTGGTGGCTTGAACGTACAAAACGCGACTGACGCGGTGGTACGTGTTCGTCCCTTCGCGGTCGACGTCAGCAGTGGCGTCGAAGCGCAGAAGGGCATCAAGGACGCCCGCAGGATTGCCGACTTCATCGCGGCAGTGCGGGGCGCCGACGCCATCATTTCGAGTGAGAACCATCATGAAAGACCGTCCGAGCGGCAACAGCCCGCTGTTCCAGACTCCTGACTACCAGCTGCCCGACCAGACCGGGCACTTCGGCCCCTACGGCGGCAGCTTTGTCGCCGAAACCCTGTCGCACGCGCTCGCCGAGCTGAACGACGCCTACGCGCGCTTTTCGACCGATCCTGAATTCCTCGAAGAATTCCGCTACGAGCTGGCCCACTTCGTCGGCCGTCCCTCGCCCGTCTACCACGCGGCCCGCTGGTCCGAGCAGGCCGGCGGCGCCCAGATCTTCTTCAAGCGCGAAGACCTCAACCATACCGGCGCACACAAGATCAACAACGTGATCGGCCAGGCCCTGCTGGCGCGCCGCATGGGCAAGAAGCGCATCATCGCCGAGACCGGCGCCGGCCAGCACGGCGTGGCCACCGCCACCATCTGCGCCCGCTTCGGCATGGAGTGCGTGGTTTACATGGGCAGCGAAGACGTCAAGCGCCAGTCCCAGAACGTCTACCGCATGAAGCTGCTGGGCGCGACCGTGGTGCCGGTGGAATCGGGCTCCAAGACCCTGAAGGATGCGCTCAACGAAGCGATGCGCGACTGGGTCACCAATATCGAAAACACCTTCTACATCATCGGCACGGTGGCCGGCCCGCACCCGTATCCGATGATGGTGCGCGACTTCCAGTCGGTGATCGGCGAGGAATGCCGGGTGCAGATGCCGGCCATGACCGGTCGCCAGCCCGACTACGTGGTCGCCTGCGTGGGCGGCGGCTCGAATGCCATGGGCATCTTCTACCCGTATATCGACGAGCCGGGCGTGAAGCTGGTCGGCGTCGAGCCGGCGGGCGAGGGCATCGAGAGCGGCAAGCATGCGGCGTCGCTCAACGCCGGCATCCCCGGTGTGCTGCACGGGAACCGTACCTACCTGCTGCAGGACGAGAACGGCCAGATCATCGAGACCCATTCGGTGTCGGCCGGCCTCGATTATCCCGGCGTGGGTCCGGAACACGCCTGGCTGAAGGACATTCAGCGCGCGCAGTACGTGACGATCACGGACGAGGAAGCGCTGCAGGCCTTCCACGACTGCTGCCGCATCGAAGGCATCATCCCGGCGCTCGAGTCCTCGCACGCGATCGCCTACGCGGTGAAGCTGGCGCCGACCCTGCCCAAGGACCAGCTCATCCTGGTCAACCTGTCGGGCCGGGGCGACAAGGACATGCACACGGTGGCGCAGAGGATGGGGCTGGATTTCAGCTGACCTCCTTTGCTTGCGCCTCCGTCAACCTTCGATAAGAAAGAACAGCATGTCCCGAATTGCATCGACCTTTGCCGCCCTCAAGGCGGAGAATAAAACCGGCCTGGTCACCTTCATTACCGCCGGCGACCCCGGCCCCGAACTGACCGTGCCCCTCATGCACGCCCTGGTGGAAGGCGGCGCCGACGTCCTCGAACTGGGCGTTCCGTTTTCCGACCCCATGGCCGAGGGCCCGGTCATCCAGCGCGCCTGCGAACGCGCGCTGAAATTCAATATCGGCCTGAAGGACGTCTTCGATTTCGTGCGTGAATTCCGCAAGACGAACACGACGACGCCCGTGGTCCTGATGGGCTACGCCAACCCGATCGAGCGCATCGGCCCCGACAACTTCATTCGCTGCGCGAAGGAAGCCGGCGCCGACGGCGCCATCGTGGTCGACTACCCGCCGGAAGAGTGCGCGGCCTTCGCCGAGGCCATGCGTGCCAGCGACCTCGACCTGATCTTCCTGCTCGCGCCAACGTCGACGACGAAACGCGTGCAGCAAGTGGCCCAGTACGGCAGCGGTTTCAGCTACTACGTCTCCCTGAAAGGCGTGACCGGCGCCGGCAGCATCGACACCGCGGACGTGGCGCGCCGCGTAAACGCCATCCGCGAGCACGTGAAGCTGCCGATCGGCGTGGGTTTTGGCATCCGCGACGGCGCCACCGCACGCGCGGTGGCCGAGGTGGCCGATGCGGTCGTGATCGGCAGCCGCATCATCCAGGAGCTGGAATCGGTGCCGAAAGAGCAGGCGGTGGCCGCGGTGCGCACCTTTACGGCCGGCATCCGCAGCGCACTGGACGCGTGAGCACCCTTAGCTCGCCCTTGTCATACGTCAACCTCGGTGTCAGGTCTGACATTCAGACACGAGCTCAACCGTTGCATGCGATAACGGTCGAGCCCGTGTCCGCTTGTCAGACCTGACACCGGCTGTAGTGGTTCTCGGCATCAAGGAAATGATCTGGCGGTTGATGTCTGAATGCCAATTGTCTGGCCGGCATCATTCGACAAGCGGGGCGCTTGCGGCTACACTACCGCCACCTCGAAGACTTGCCGCAAAGGAGAACAGATGAGTTGGCTAGAAAAACTGCTGCCCCCAAGGATCCAGCGCTCCGATGCCGCCAATCGCAAAACCATGCCGGAAGGCCTGTGGGTCAAGTGCCCGTCGTGCGAAGCGGTGCTCTACCGCGCCGACCTGGAATCGAACCTGCACGTCTGCCCGAAGTGCGACCACCACATGCGCATCCGCGCCCGCGAGCGCCTCGACGCGCTGCTCGATGAAGGCGGCCGCTACGACATCGGCCAGGAAACCCTGCCGGTCGACACCCTGAAGTTCAAGGATTCCAAGAAATACCCGGACCGCCTCAAGCAGGCCATGGACGCCACCGGCGAGACCGATGCCCTGATCGTGCAGGGCGGCTCGATCATGAGCCTGCCGGTCGTGGTCGCCTGCTTCGAATTCGAATTCATGGGCGGCTCGATGGGTTCCGTGGTCGGCGAGCGTTTCGCTCGCGGCGCGCAGGTCGCGCTGGAGCAGAAGGTGCCCTTCATCTGCATCACCGCCACCGGCGGCGCCCGCATGCAGGAAGGCCTGCTGTCGCTGATGCAGATGGCCAAGACCACCGCCATGCTGACCAAGCTGTCCGAGAAAAAGCTGCCGTTCATCAGCGTGCTGACCGACCCGACCATGGGAGGCGTCTCGGCCTCGTTCGCCTTCATGGGCGATGTCGTCATCGCCGAGCCGAAGGCCCTGATCGGCTTCGCCGGCCCGCGCGTCATCGAGAACACCGTGCGCGAAAAGCTGCCGGAAGGCTTCCAGCGCGCCGAGTTCCTGGTCCAGAAGGGCGCCGTCGACATGATCGTCGACCGCCGCAAGATGCGCGAAGAGATCGCGCGCCTGCTGGCCCTGCTGCAGAACCAGGCCGCCGACGTCCTGGCCTGATCCATTCCAACGGTGCGGGCGCCACGCGTCCGCACCGGCGCCCCGCGCGCACCACTGAAGTGCTCCCATCTATGTCCCAACTTCCGACCACCTTGCCCGACTGGCTGGCGCTGCTCGAGTCGCGCCATGCCGAAACCCATATCGACATGGGCCTGGACCGCGTGCGCGCCGTCAAGGAGCGCATGCAACTCGCCTTCGACTGCCCCGTGATCATGGTGGCGGGCACCAACGGCAAGGGTTCGACCTGCGCCATGCTGGAAGCCATGCTGCTGCAGTCCGGCTACCGCGTGGGTCTCTACATCAAGCCGCACTTCCTCGACTTCAACGAGCGCGCCCGCATCAATGGCGAGATGGCCTCGAACGAGGCGCTGGTGGAAGCCTTCGATGCGGTCGAAAGCGTGCGCGGCGATATTTCGCTGACCTATTTCGAATTCACCACGCTGGCGATCATGCACCTGATCTCGAAAGCCGGCGTGGACGTGGCCATCCTCGAAGTCGGCCTGGGCGGACGCCTGGACGCCGTCAACGTGATCGACGCCGACGTCTCCATCGTGACCAGCATCGACATCGACCACACCGACTACCTCGGCGACACCCGCGAGAAGATCGGCTTCGAGAAAGCCGGCATCTTCCGCCCCGGCAAAGCGGCCATCTGCAGCGACCCGGTGCCCCCGGCAACGCTCATCCAGCACGCGGAAGACATCGGCGCCGACCTGTGGCTGCTGGGCCGCGACTTCAATTACCAGGGCGACCAGCAGCAGTGGAGCTACGGCGGCCGCGGCCAGCGCCGCAACTCGCTGGCCTATCCGGCCCTGCGCGGCGCCAACCAGCTGCTCAACGCCTCGGCCGCCCTGGCCGCCCTCGAAGTGCTGCGCATGCAGCTGCCCTGCGGCGCCCAGGAAGTGCGCGCCGGCCTGGCCATGGTCGAGCTGCCGGGCCGCTTCCAGGTGCTGCCGGGCCGCCCGACCCAGGTGCTGGACGTGGCGCACAACCCGCACGCCAGCGCGACGCTGGCCCAGAACCTCGGCAATATGGGCTTCCACCGCTACACCTATGCGGTGTTCGGCATCATGGAAGACAAGGACATCGACGCCGTGATCGCCCCGATGGCCCAGTACATCGACCACTGGTGCGTTACCGCGCTGCCCTCGCCACGCTCGGCCGACCCGGCCAAGCTGGCGGAAAAGCTCGCACTGCTCAAGCCCGCGGGCGCGAAGGCGGACGATTTTTCGGTCGCCGCCTTCTCCAATCCGCTTGATGCCTATGCGAATGCCGTGAGCCGCGCAGGGGAGAATGATAGAATTGTGGTCTTTGGCTCGTTCTATACGGTCGCCGGCGTGATGGCGGCCCGCAAAAACTCTCTTCACTGATACAAGAAACGCATGGGCTTGTTCTCGTTCGGTAGCAAAAACAAGCAAGACACTGTCCGGGACAGCGGTCATTTCGTCAAGGACGACGATGCCGCCTACGGCCAGCAGGCCCGCGCCAAGCGCGCGTCGCACGCGGGCGAAGGGGCGCGCGGCAAGCGCGGCGCCGACCCCATCCTGCCCGAGAAGAAGCGCGCGCGCCGCCGCCTGGTCGGCGCGATCGCGCTGGCACTGGCGGCGGCCGTCGGCCTGCCGATGCTGCTCGATTCCGAGCCCAAGCCGCTCGGCACCGACATCGCCATCAATATCCCGGCCAAGGACAAGGCGGCGCCGCTGCCGGTGCCGGCCGCCAGCACCGTGGACAGCGGCGAGGAAATCGTCGAGCCGCAGGACGCCGCGCCCGCCCAGGCTGAAGCGGCGCCGAGCGAGCCGCCACCCCCGCCGCCGCTGCGCACGCTCGAGACGCCGCGTGCCGAAGTGCCCGCCACCAGGCCGGAGCCCGTGAAGCCGGAGCCGGTGAAGCCCGAGCCGAAGCGCAAGCCTGAGGAGACCCACCCGAAAGTCGCCGAGCTCGACGCGAAGAAGGTCGAGAAGCCGGCCGCCAAACCCGTGGAAGCGAAGCCGCCGGTGGCAAAGGATGAGGCGGCCCGCGCCATGGCCATCCTCGAAGGCAAGCCGGCCGTGAAGGCCGCGGGCCCGTCGCAGAAGTACGTGGTGCAGGTGGCCGCGCTGGCGACCCAGGAAAAGGTCAACGAGCTGCAGGGCCGCCTGCGCGCCGCCGGCGTCTCCTCCTTCACCGAGAAGAACGGTGAGCTGATCCGCGTGCGCGTCGGTCCGTACACGAAGGAAGAGGGCGAAAAAATCCGCTCGAAGCTGATCGCCATGGGCCTGTCGGGCACCATGGTCCCGCTCTGAAGGGCAGTGTGATGCAGGGTGTGGTGGCGTGACGATCTTCGACTATCTGGTGCTGTTCGTCCTGATTTCGTCGGTCGTCATCTCCACCCTGCGCGGCCTGGTCAAGGAAATCCTTTCGCTGCTGGGCTGGATCGTGGCCTTCGTGGTGGCCAATGCCTACGGCGCGAAGCTGGCCCCGATGCTGCCCGAGCTGCTGCCGGGCGAGACGGCGCGCCTGATCATGGCCTTCGTCGTGCTCTTCCTCGGCGTGCGCATCCTCATGGGCCTGCTGTCGCTGGCGATCGGCGCCGTGATCACCGCCACCGGCCTCACGCTTGCCGATCGCGGCCTGGGAGGATTGTTCGGCCTGGCGCGCGGCATTGTAATCGTGCTGGCCGCCGTCATATTGTGCGGGATGACGTCCATCCCGCAGCAGGATTTCTGGAGGAACGCGCTGCTGTCGCCGATGGCGGAAACGGGCGCGCGGACGGTCAAGCCTTTCCTTCCCGCTGCGCTCGCGCAGCACGTCCGATATTAGGCAACGAGATACAAGTTTCATTTTTGCAATCAGCAGTCCAGCTTTAGGAGCACACCATGTGTGGCATCGTCGGCGTCGTCTCGAACAATCCCGTCAACCAGCTTCTCTACGATGCGTTGCTGCTGCTGCAGCACCGCGGCCAGGACGCGGCGGGCATCGCGACCAATCACAGCAGCATGTTCTCGATGTACAAGGCCAACGGCCTGGTGCGCGACGTGTTCCGCACCCGGAACATGCGTTCGCTCCAGGGTAATACCGGTATCGGCCACTGCCGCTATCCGACCGCGGGTTCCTCGAGCGAAGAGGAAGCGCAGCCGTTCTACGTGAATGCGCCGTTCGGCATCACGCTGGCGCACAACGGCAACCTGACCAACCAGGCCGCGCTCAAGGAGGAGCTGTTCCGTAACGACCGCCGCCACATCAACACCGACTCCGATTCGGAAGTGCTGCTGAACGTGCTGGCCCACGAGATCCAGGAAGCGGCCGACGGCTACAACCTGAGCACCGACGCGGTGTTCAAGGCCGTCAGCGCGGTGCACCGCCGCGTACGCGGCGCCTATGCCGTGGTGGCACAGATCGCCGGCCACGGCATGCTGGCCTTCCGCGACCCCTTCGGCATCCGTCCGCTGTGCCTGGGCGTGAACGAGGGCGAACACGGCGTCGAGTACCTGGTGGCCAGCGAATCGGTGGCCCTGGAAGGCCTGGGCTTCCGCTTCGTGCGCGACATCGCGCCGGGCGAAGCCATCTTCATCGACAACGACAGCAAGCTGCACGAGCGCCAGTGCGCCGAGAACCCCTCGCTGAATCCCTGCGCCTTCGAGTTCGTCTACCTCGCCCGTCCCGATTCGGTCATCGACGGCGCCTCGGTTTACGCGACGCGCCTGCGCATGGGCGAATACCTGGCCGACAAGATCCGCAAGGAGATCCCGGAAGGCGAGATCGACGTGGTCATGCCGATCCCCGATTCCTCGCGTCCGGCCGCGATCCAGCTGGCCCTGAAGCTGGGCGTCGAGTACCGCGAAGGCTTCATCAAGAACCGCTACATCGGCCGCACCTTCATCATGCCGGGCCAGGGCATGCGCAAGAAGTCGGTGCGCCAGAAGCTCAATGCGATCGCCGCCGAGTTCAAGGACAAGAACGTGTTGCTGGTCGACGATTCCATCGTGCGCGGCACCACCAGTCGCGAGATCGTGCAGATGGCGCGCGACGCCGGCGCCCGCAAGGTCTTCTTCGCCTCGGCCGCGCCGCCGGTGCTCTACCCGAACGTGTACGGCATCGACATGCCGACCCGCGACGAGCTGATCGCCCACGGCCGCACCGTGGAAGAGGTGTGCAAGGAGATCACCGCCGACCGCCTGGTCTACCAGGACGTCGACGCTCTCAAGCGCGCCATCTCGGACGTCAACCCGGCGCTCAAGAACTTCGAGGCTTCCTGCTTCGACGGCGTCTACGTGACCGGCGACGTCACCCCGGAATACCTGGACCGCCAGGAGACCGCGCGCCACAATCCGAAGAAGAACCAGGTCGAGGACCCGGTGCGCACCCAGCTGAACCTGAATACCCCGGCGGTCGAAGCGCCATGAGCGACCGGGAGTACGGCTTCACCACCACCATCCTGCACAACGACCGCAGGAAGAGCATCGAGCAGGGCTCGCTGCACAAGCCGGTGCACACCTCGGTGGCCTTCGGCTATGGCGATGCGCGCCAGCTGGCCGCGGTCTTCCAGGGCAAGGAGCCCGGGTTCCGCTACGGCCGCCAGGGTAACCCGACGGTCGGCGCACTGGAGGACAAGATCACGAAGATGGAAGACGGTGTCGGCACCCTGTGCTTTGCCACCGGCATGGGCGCGATCGGCGCCCTGTTCCAGGCGCTGCTCAAGAGCGGCGACCACATCGTCTCGTCCTCCTTCCTGTTCGGGAACACCAACAGCCTGTGGCAGACGGTGGCGGGGCAGGGCGTGGCGGTGGACTTCGTCGACGCGACAGATGTGGCCCAGGTGGAAGCGGCGCTCAAGCCGGAGACGCGCATGGTCTTCGTGGAGACCATCGCCAACCCGCGCACCCAGGTCGCCGACCTGGCGCGCATCGGCCAGCTGTGCCGCGAGCGCGGCATTCTCTACGTGGTCGACAACACCATGACCACGCCTTATCTCTTCCGCCCGAAGAGCGTGGGCGCGGGCCTGGTGGTGAACTCGCTGACCAAATCGATCGGCGGCCACGGCAATGCGCTGGGCGGCGCCCTGACCGACACTGGCCTGTTCGACTGGAGCCTGTATCCGAACATCGCGCAGAACTTCCGCAAGCAGCCGGCCGCCAACCAGGGCCTGGCCCAGCTGCGCGCCAAGGCCCTGCGCGACTTCGGCGCGGCCCTGGGACCGGAAGCGGCCCACCACATCGCGGTCGGCGCCGAGACCCTGGCCCTGCGCATGGAGCGCACCAGCGCCAATGCGCTGGCGCTGGCGCAGATGCTGGAGTCGGATGAACGTGTCGCGGCGGTCCATTATCCGGGCCTGGCTTCGCATCCGCAGCACGGCATCACGCGCGAACTCTTCCGTGCGGGCGGCTCGCTCCTCAGTTTCGAGCTGAAGGAGAGCATCGATCCCTTCGACTACCTGAACCGCCTCAAGCTTGCCATCCCGGCCAGCAACCTCGGCGACACCCGTACCCTGGTGATTCCGGTGGCGCATACCATCTTCTTCGAGATGGGCGCCGAGCGCCGCGCCAGCATGGGCATCGCCGAGTCCCTGATCCGGGTCTCGGTGGGCATCGAAGACACCGAGGACCTGCTCGAGGACTTCCGCGCTGCCCTATCTGCATGAAATCGCGCTGGATCGCCCTCATTCCCCCTTTGGAGCTTGAGTGCGGCATGACTCCGTTCTAGGATGAACTCCTAATGACAATATTTGGAGGGTAATCATGCGGAGATTCCTGTTGTCCCTGCTGTTCGTCAGCTGCGGCGCCCTGGCCGCGGATGATCTGGCGGAGGCGAACCGGCTGCTGGCGGCCAAGGACTACGGCAAGGCGATGGCGATGTTTACCCGCCTCGCCGATGCCGGCAACCCGGACGCGCAGCTGCGCCTGGGCGAAATGCACTGGTTCGGCGAAGGCACCGGCGAAGACCTGGACGCCGCGCGGCGCTGGTTCGAGAAGTCGGCGGCGGCCGGCAACGCGGGCGCGAAGGAGTCGCTGGCTGTCCTCGACCGGCGCAAGATCCATGGCGCCGAGATTGCCTACTGGACCCAGCAATACGACGGCGCCGACCTGCGTGCAGGCAAGTTCGACTGCCCGATGCCGGCGATCCCGGAGGCCTCGAGGACCAACGAGGAAATCAAGGCCACCAAGGATGCCATCGACAGCTGGCGCGCCTGCCAGCAGGGCTTCATGGCCAACTTCAATGCGACGGTATCGGACGGCAAGCATATTCCTGCCGAGGTGCTGGGCATGATGACGCCATCGGAAGTCAAGCGCGCCCGCGACCATGTGCAGGCGGTCTATGCCAGCCTGAAGGCGAAGGCCATCGCCGACGTCAACACCGTCGCCAGCAAGCAGATGGAATGGCATAAAGCGACGGACGCCTTCGCCAAGGAAGAAAACCTGCGCATGGCCATGCGCGCCGACGAGGAAAAGCGCATGTACATCGAGCAGCAGCGCCGCCAGAATGACGATCGGCGCCTGCTGATGGATCGTAAGCCCAGCACGAAGCCGGCCCCACCGGTTGTGGCCCCTACCCGGCGCTAAGCTTTCCGGCAGCCCTGGCTGCCGGAATTGTTTCAACGGTTGAGCGAGCGGCGCACTTGCCGCTATCATGGGGCTCCATCCCTCACCGTGTGCGACCATGAAGACCAAGCTGTTCCTTGCCTCCCTGCTGCTGTGCGGCGCCGCCTTTGCCGGCGAACTGGAAGACGCCAACGCCCTGTTCGAGAAGCAGGACTACGCGGGCGCCATGAAGCTCTACACCAAGCTCGCCAATGCCGGCAATCCGGCCGCCCAGCAGGCCCTCGGCCAGATGTATTTCTACGGCGAGGCGGGGCAGGTCGACGAGGCGAAGGCGGTCGAGCTGTTCAAGAAGGCGGCTGCCAAGGGCAACAAGGTCGCGATCGCCTCGCTCGAGCTGATCGACCAGCGCGCCAAGCGCCGCGCCGACATCGACTACTGGATCAAGGGCTACGATGGCGCCGACCTGAAGACGGGCGAGTACCGCTGCGTGGCGCCGCGCATTCCGGCGATGTCGAAGATCAACGCCGATATCGACCGCATCGGTGCGGCCGTGAAGGCCTGGCAGGAGTGCTACAACAAGTACGTCACCCACCTGAACAATTCCATGCCCCTGGCCAAGCGCATTCCCGCCGACATCCAGAAGCTGATGAACAAGGAAGAGACGGAGAAGTCGAACGCCTACCTGGCCCAGCTGCAGGAAAACCTGAGCGAAGAGGCGAGGGTGAGCTCGAAGCTGCTGCTGGCCGATTTCGACGCCTGGCGCAAGGCGACGGAAAGCTATGTGGAGCAGCACAACAAGATGGTCAAGGACGCCAAGAAGGATTCCTACTGGGCGGACAAGAAGATCCAGTAAGACGAATGCGCCAATAAAAAACGGGGTAGTCGAGGCCAGCGGCCCCGACTACCCCGTTGTGCGTGTGAAGCGCGGACTCAGTGCCAGCTGCGCATCAGCCCCACGGCCAGGCCTTCGAGTGCGAATTCGTCTTCCGGCGATACCTGGATGACCTTGAAGTCAGGGTTTTCCGGCAACAGCTCGACCATGTTGCCGGTCTTGCGGTAGCGCTTGACGGTGACTTCCTCGCCCAGGCGGGCGACCACGATCTGGCCGTTCTTGGCGCTGTCGATCTTCTTGACCGCCAGGAAGTCGCCATCGCAGATGCCGGCATCGCGCATCGACCAGCCCTTGACCTTCAGCAGGAAGTCCGGACGGGCCGAGAACATGGCGGCGTCGACGGAATAGGTGGCTTCCACGTGTTCCTGGGCCAGGATGGGCGAGCCGGCGGCCACGCGGCCGACCAGCGGCAGCGACATCATGAGGGCGGCCGGCGGCATCGGGATCTGTTCGACCGAGGCGCCCACCAGGCGGATGCCGCGCGAGGTGCCCGGGGAAATCTCGATGGCGCCCTTGCGCGCCAGCGCCTGCAGATGTTCCTCGGCGGCATTGGCCGACTTGAAGCCCAGTTCGGCCGCGATTTCGGCGCGGGTCGGCGGGAAACCGGTGTTCTCGATCGCTTCCTTGATCAGGTTGAGGATCTGTTCTTGCCTTGCAGTGAGCTTGAGCATGGATGTACCACTGATATCATTCGAGACTGTATTTTTATACAGTGTTCGAGCAAACGCAAGCTATTTCGTTGTCTCAAGCGCGGTTTGTGTGTAAGTTACGCGCGGGGTGCGTTCTACGCACCGTTTGAACATGCCGCCTACAGTCGGCCGGCGAAGCATGCTCCGCAGAAAAATTTTCAAAAGGTAACTACATGGCAAAGCTCGGGTGCCTTCAGCACATTAAGCTTAGCGGTTTTCGCTCAATACGTTCGCTTGATCTAGAGCTGAAGAGATTGAATGTCCTCATTGGTCCGAATGGGGCTGGCAAATCGAATTTCATCAGCTTCTTCAAGTTCATGAATCGTTTGCTTGAAAAGGAGCTGCAGCTCTTCGTGCGAGCCGGACTAAACGGCGCGGATCGCACACTTTTTTTTGGACGCAAGACAACGGATGAGCTCCATATCGATCTCCATTTTTCGCCTAATGGTTACCGAGCCACAATGGTGGCGACCAATGACGATAGTTTGGTGTTCAAACGTGAGCAGGCATTGTTTCACGGTGGTGAAATAGGCTACGCAGGGGGTACGAAGGTGCGAGACCTCGCGCCGCCCGGTGCGGCAGAGTCAGGCCTCCCGCTGCCCGGTACCGGCACGCCTAGTCAGCACGTCGCGGGCTACCTGCGTGACTGGAAGGTTTACCATTTTCACGACACTAGCGACACAGCACGTGTCAAGGGTGCGTATAGCATTCATGCAACAGAGCGCCTGCTACCACAGGGGGAGAACTTAGCTGCTTTCCTGTATGACATACGTGAAACTGAAAATTACCGTCGCATAGTCCATACCATTCAACGCGTTGCCCCATACTTTCATGACTTTGTGTTCGTGCCTGAGCCAAACGACACTATTCGCCTGCGCTGGAAACACAAGGGAAGTGAAGATTACTTTGATGCGACGATGCTTTCAGATGGAACTCTGCGTTTCATTTGCATGGCAACCTTGCTCTTGCAGCCAAAATTGCCAACTATCATTCTTTTGGATGAGCCTGAGCTTGGCTTGCATCCATTCGCTATGCAGCTCTTGGCCGCGATGATGCGCTCAGCGAGTGAGATCACGCAGATCATTGCTTCGACGCAGTCAGTGACGTTAGCGAATCAATTTTCTTGGGAGGACATGGTCGTTGTCGATCAAGTGGAAAACGCATCGGCTTTTCGTCGCCTGAGCGAGGTCGAGGTCTCGGAGTGGATGAAAGAATACCGGATCGGTGATATCTGGGAGATGAATGTCCTGGGAGGGACGCCGGAATGACGCGCTTGGCAATTAGCGTCGAAGGTGCGACCGAGCGGGAGTTTGTCCAGCGCGTACTAAAGCCGTACCTGACCCCTTTCGGAAAGCAGGTTACCGCCATCGACCTTCGTGGTAATGTGAGTCTGGATAAAATGGCTGGGCAACTGCCTGCGCTGTTCGGATCATTCGATCGAGTCAGTACCCTTTACGACTTCTACGGCTTTAAAGGGCGCGGCACTTTGTCCGTAGACGAGCTTGAAGCAGAAATGGTGGCTCGAGTGGGGGAGGGAAGGGGCCAGCGCTTTTTGCCATATATCCAAAAATATGAGTTCGAAGCGCTACTGTTCGCGGTTCCCGCTCATGTGGTGGAATGGTTGAGTGGTGGAGATGCTGAGCTAGTGCTACTGAACGATGCAGTGCACCGTAGTGGCTCGCCCGAGAACGTGAACGGAGCAGTGGAGACAAGTCCATCTCATCGATTGAAAAACATCTTCAAAGCCTACGACAAAAAACTACATGGTCCTGAGATTCTCGAGCTGGCAGGACTTCAGGAAATTCGAGCGCATTGTCCCAGATTTGATATGTGGGTGACCCGGCTGGAGGCGCTCTAGTCCTGTTGCTGCGGTTCGCAATCCATGCTATGATCGTGGGCTTTCCCTTCCCACACTCGTCTTGACGCCGAGGTGGGCATTTGTTTAAACGTCCTTAAGGAGTGTTGCATGCGTCATTATGAAATCGTTTTTATCGTCCACCCGGACCAGAGCGAGCAAGTCCCGGCGATGATCGAGCGTTACAAGACCACGGTGACCAGCCGCGGCGGTAACATCCATCGCGTGGAAGACTGGGGCCGCCGTCAAATGGCTTACCAGATCCAGAAGCTGCCGAAAGCCCACTACATCTGCATGAACATCGAGTGCGACAACGAGACCCTGGTCGAGCTGGAAACCGCATTCAAGTTCAACGATGCCGTCCTGCGTCACCTGACCGTCAAGATGAAGAAGGCCGAAACCGCACCGTCGCCGATGATGAAGTCGGTCCAGCGCGAAGACGCAGCCAAGAGCCACCGCGCTGAAGCAGCAGCTGCTGCCCCGGCCGCCGCTGCTTAAGCTGTCACTGAGTTTTTTCTCGGGAACCTTTAAACGGAAGTGAACCAGTTCCAGCTCATCGCGACCATCGCGGAGCGTGACGTACTGCGTTACACCCCAGCCGGCGTCCCCATCGTGGGCGTGATCCTGCAGCATAGTTCGCAGCAGGAAGAAGCAGGGGTGGCAAGGCTGGTCGAGTTTGAAATGCCTGCGCTTGGCGCGGGCCAGATTTCAGGCCGGCTGGACAGCGCCGAACTCGGCGCCGCTTACCGCTTCGAGGGATTCCTCGCCAGAAAGAACCGCAACAGCAAAGCCTTGGTGTTTCACATCATTGATTTCAGTGCCGCATAGTCGCCCAGCGACACGGCCTATTTAGATTACAGATACAGGAGCCTCAAAATGGCATTCGGTAAAAAGTTCGACAAAAACAAAGCCAAAGAAAAACTCAAGCGCAAGCAGCAGAACCCGCTGTTCAAGCGCAAGAAGTTCTGCCGCTTCACCGCCGCCGGCGTTGAGCAGGTTGATTACAAAGACGTGGACACCCTGAAGGACTTCGTCCAGGAAAACGGCAAGATCATGCCGGCACGCCTGACCGGTACCAAGGCGCACTACCAGCGCCAGGTCGACACCGCCATCAAGCGCGCACGCTACCTCGCGCTGCTGCCGTACACCGACCTGCACAACGCCTAAGCGTCGGCACGTCAGTCAGTTATCCTGGAGAAAAAAACATGCAAGTTATTCTGCTCGAAAAAGTTGTTAACGTCGGTAACCTGGGCGACGTCGTCAAAGTCAAGGACGGTTACGCACGTAACTTCCTGATCCCGCAAAAGATGGCGCGCCGCGCTACCCAGGCCGCCGTGGCCGAGTTCGAAGTCAAGCGCGCCGAACTGGAAAAAGCAGCAGCTGAAAAGCTGTCGGCAGCCCAGGCGCAAGGCGACAAGCTGAGCGGCATGACCGTCACCATCGCCCAGAAAGCCGGCGTGGACGGCCGTCTGTTCGGTTCGGTCACCAACTTCGACATCGCCGAAGCCCTGAGCAAGCAAGGCTTCGCAGTCGAGAAGTCGCAGGTTCGCCTGCCGACCGGCCCGCTGAAGACCACCGGCGAGTTCCCGGTTGCCGTCGCGCTGCACACCGACGTCGTCTCGGAAATCACCATCGCTGTCGTCGGCGAAGCTGCATAAGCATTTGTTGTAAAAACGAAAAAGCCGGGTTCGCCCGGCTTTTTTTACGTCCTGAAAAACCGGTCATTTATGACAGCCGTGTGACAGGAGAAGGTATAATGCCCGCCATGAATTCCCCAGCCGATCCGCAAGTCGATTCCCTGCGCATCCCGCCGCACTCCATCGAAGCAGAACAGTCCGTCATCGGCGGCCTGCTGCGCGATAACGCCGCGTGGGACCGCATCGCCGACTTCATGCACGCGGAGGATTTCTACCGCTACGATCACCGCATCATCTTCGAACAGATGATCCGCCTGATCAACGCCGGTAAACCAGCCGACGTCATCACGGTCTACGAGGCCTGCAATATGCTCGGCAAGGCCGAGGAGGTCGGCGGCCTGCAGTACCTGAACGCGATGGCGCAGAACACGCCGTCGGCGGCCAACATCCGCCGCTACGCCGAGATCGTGCGCGACCGCGGCATCCTGCGCAACCTGATCACGGTGGCCGATGAGATCTCGGGCAATGCCTTCAACCCGCAAGGGAAGGAGGTCAAGCAGATGCTGGACGAGGCCGAGTCGAAGATCTTCGCGATCGCCGAAACCGGCGCTCGCGGCCAGCAGGGCTGGAACCCGATCCAGCCGCTGCTGACGCAAGTCGTCGAGCGCATCGACGAACTGTATTCGCGCGAAAACCAGGGCGAGATCACCGGCGTGCCGACCGGCTTCATCGACCTCGACCGCATGACCTCCGGCCTGCAGCCGGGCGACCTGGTCATCGTGGCGGGACGTCCCTCGATGGGCAAGACCGCCTTCTCGGTCAACATCGGCGAGAACGTCGCGATCGAAGCCGGCCTGCCGGTGGCCGTGTTCTCGATGGAGATGGGCGGCGCCCAGCTGGCCATGCGTATGCTCGGTTCCGTGGGCCAGCTCGACCAGCATCGCCTGCGTACCGGCCGCCTGAACGACGAGGACTGGCCGCGCCTGACGCACGCCATCCAGAAAATGAACGATGCCCAGCTCTACATCGACGAGACGCCGGCGCTGAACCCGATCGAGATGCGCGCACGGGCACGACGCCTGGCGCGCCAGTGCGGGAAGCTCGGCCTGATCATCGTCGACTACCTGCAGCTGATGCAGGGCAGCCAGCCGGGCGACAACCGCGCGGCCGAGATCTCGGAGATCTCCCGTTCCCTGAAAGGCCTGGCCAAGGAGCTGCATTGCCCCGTCATCGCGCTGTCCCAGCTGAACCGCTCGCTGGAACAACGACCCAACAAACGTCCCGTCATGTCCGACCTGCGCGAATCGGGCGCTATCGAACAGGATGCGGACGTGATCATCTTCCTGTATCGCGACGAGGTCTACAATCCCGACTCGCCCGATAAAGGAACCGCCGAAATCATCATCGGTAAGCAGCGTAACGGTCCGATCGGGGCCGTCCGCCTTACCTGGATCGGCTCCTACACCAAGTTCGGCAACTACAGCGGTAACCTGAGTATCTATCAGGGCGACTAAGTTTCTGAAGCAGTTCTTATAAATCAGCCGGCCACGAGCCGGTTCACTTTGCCGCTGCCAGCCGTGGCGGCGGTTTCGAAGTCCCAAGAGATTCAACGGAGAATAAAATGTTTGGACGCCTGATGCCCCAGGAGGGCAAGTTCTTTGACCTGTTCAACCAGCACGCCGCGCTGTGCGTGAAAGGCGCGCAGGAGATGGTCGGCTTGATGACCAATTTCGACGACCTGGAAAACCGCACCCATGCCGTGGAAAGCATTGAGAAACAGGCGGACAAGATCACCTACACCTGCGTCGACCTGCTGCACAAGACCTTCATCACCCCGCTCGACCGCGACGACATCCACAAGCTGATCACCAGCATGGACGACATCCTCGACATGATGGAAGACGCGGCCCAGACCGTGTCGCTGTACGACCTGCACGCCGTGACCCCGGAAGCCGCGCGCCTGGCCGAACTGTGCCTGTCGGCCTGCAAGAAGGTCCAGGAAGCGGTCGCCATGCTGCACGACATGGGCAACGCACAGAAGATCGTCGCCATCTGCGAAGAGATCGACCGCTTCGAGTCGGACGCCGACCACGTGATGCGCGCCGCCATGTCCAAGCTGTTCCGCGACGAACCGGACGTGCGCAACCTGATCAAGATGAAGGCCATCTACGAGATCCTCGAGACCGTCACCGACCGCTGCGAGGATGTCGCCAACATCATCGAAGGCATCATCGTCGAAAACGCATAACGCGTCCAACAACAAGAACAATCATGGAAACTGTTAACATCAGCATTTACGTGCTGGGCATGCTGGTGCTGCTGGCGCTGGTCTTCGACTTCATGAACGGCTTCCACGACTCGGCGAACTCGATCGCCACCGTCGTGTCGACCGGCGTCCTGAAGCCGCACCACGCCGTCGCCATGGCCGCCTTCTTCAACTTCATCGCGATCTTCGTGGTGAACATGAAGGTGGCGCAGACCATCGGCAAGGGCACCATCGATCCGCACGTGGTCGACCACTACGTCATCTTCGGGGCGCTGGTGGGCGCGATCGCCTGGAACATCATCACCTGGTACTACGGCATCCCGTCCTCGTCCTCGCACGCGCTGATCGGCGGCCTGGTGGGCGCGGCCGTGGCCAAGGCGGGCACCGGTTCGCTGATCTCGGGCGGCCTGCTCAAGACCGTGGCCTTCATCGTGGTGGCGCCGATGCTGGGCTTCGTGCTCGGCTCGATCATCATGCTGATCGTCTCGTGGAGCTTCGTGAAGTCCACGCCGCGCAAGGTCGACACCTGGTTCCGCCGCCTGCAGCTGGCCTCGGCCGCGGCCTATTCGCTGGGCCACGGCGGCAACGACGCGCAGAAGACCATGGGCATCATCTGGATGCTGCTGATCGCGGCCGGCTACGTCAGCGCCAGCGATACGCATCCGCCGGCCTGGGTCATCATCTCCTGCTACGCGGCGATCGCCTTCGGCACGCTGTTCGGCGGCTGGCGCATCGTCAAGACCATGGGCCAGAAGATCACCAAGCTCAAGCCCGTCGGCGGCTTCTGCGCGGAGACCGGCGGCGCCATGACGCTCTTGATGTCGAGCTACTTCGGCATCCCGGTCTCGACCACCCACACCATCACCGGCGCGATCGTCGGCGTGGGCGCCTCGCAGAAGATGTCGGCCGTGCGCTGGGGCGTGGCGGGCAACATCGTCTGGGCCTGGATTTTCACCATCCCGGCGTCGGCCTTCATGGCGGCGGTGGCCTGGTGGATCGGCACCCACATCATGTAAAGCCGGGCTGGCTGGAAGCACAAGAAATCAGGGCGCGAGCCGGAATGCCGTTCAGTTAACGCTGAACGGCATTTTTCTTTTCAATCGTAGGGTGGCAATCCTTTGCCTGCGCGTTCAAATGTCAGGGGCGTCGCCTGGTCGCATCCATGAGTCGAGCCCGTATGTCGACGTGCATTTCATTTTTGGTAGTAATATTACATGGTGGCGCTCGCCATATTCCCGCCTCACAAAGTCTTTCTGGCGGAAAATACCAATGAAAACAACGACAACGGAGACAAGATGCGCAATAGACGTAGTTTGACTTCAAGATGGCGCTCGGCCCTGCTCTGCGCAGCGCTGAGCCTCGGCGCCGCCATGCTCGCGCCAGGCACCGCGCATGCCCAGGTCCAACCGGGACCTTCCGCCGCGGCGCCGGTCGCGCCGAACACCATCCGTATTCACTTCCGCCGGGTGCAAAACGACACCGCCGAGTGGGGCGTGTATTCCTGGGACGGCCCCCTGAATCCGAGCTCGGCCTGGATCACCGACCGCTTCATGTTCACGCAATCCGACGCCTTCGGCGGCTGGGTCGACATCCCGCTTGCGTCCGGCAAGACGGCGCTGTGGTTCCTGGTCACCGATGGCAGCGGCAACAAGAACTGCGGCGCCGACCAGGGCGCGCCGCTGAACCCGGACGTCGCCACCCGCGGCCACGAGATCTGGCTGCTGGAAGGCGACTGCACCGTCTACACCAGCCAGCCGGCGGTCAGCTATGGCAACCTGTCCGCCGCCAGCGCCCACTGGCTGTCGCGCACCAGTCTGGCCTGGCCGGGCGTCCCGGCCACCGGCAGCTACAAGCTGTATTACGCGGCGGGCGGCGGCCTCGGTTCGGGTGTGCAAGGCGTGACCGGCGCCGACGGCAGCATGGACCTGCGTCCGGCGCCTCTGCCGCAGGACGTGCGCGACAAATTCCCGCACCTGGCGGGCGCCACCGGCCTCGCGCTCTCAAGCCAGGACGCCGCTAAGGTCGCCGCGCTGGCCAGCAACCAGTTCGCCATCGCCCAGTTCGACACGGCCGGCAAGCTGGTGCAGGTCACCTCGCTGCAGACGGCCGGCATGCTCGACAATGTGTTCGGCGCCCGCGCGGCCGATGCGAAGCTGGGCGTGAGCTTCAACGGCGCCGGCGTGCCGACCTTCCGCGTCTGGGCCCCGACCGCAAAGTCGGTGGCGCTCGACATCTATCCGGACGCGAACGCGCCCGCCGGCGCGCAGGTGCCGATGCGCCTCGACGCCGCGACCGGGGTGTGGAGCTACACCGCGCCGAACGCCGCCTGGACCAACCGCGCCTATTACACCTATACCGTCAAGGTGCTGTCGCGCTGGGCGAACAATACGCTGGTCACGAACACCGTGACCGATCCGTATTCGCTCAGCCTGAATGCCAACAGCGCGCGCACCTATATCGCGAACCTGGACAGCGAGCAGCTCAAGCCGCGCGGCTGGGACAGGCACCGCATTCCGGACCTGGCCCATGCGGCCGACATCGCCCTGTACGAACTGCACGTGCGGGACTTCTCGGTCAGCGACGACTCGGTGCCTGCCGCCCGTCGCGGCAAGTACCTGGCCTTCACCGAGCGCAATTCGCGCGGCATGCGCCATCTGAAATCCCTGGCGAAGGCCGGGCTGACCCACGTGCACCTGCTGCCGGCCTTCGACCTGGCCAGCATCGACGAAGCGGGCTGCCTCACGCCTGCCATTCCCGAGGCCGGCCCGGCATCCGCCGACCAGCAGGCTGCGGTGGCGGCGGTCCGCGACAGCGACTGCTTCAACTGGGGCTACGACCCGGTGCACTACAACGCGCCGGAAGGCAGCTATGCATCGGATGCGAACGACGGCGCCGTGCGCGTGCGCGAGTTCCGCGCGATGGTGCAGGGCCTGCACGAATCCGGCCTGCGGGTCGCCATGGACGTGGTCTACAACCACACCAGCTCCTCGCAGCAGGGACCCCTGTCGGTGCTCGACAAGATCGTGCCTGCCTATTACTACCGCCTGAACGACAAGGGCGGCACCCTGAACGACAGCTGCTGCGCCGACACCGCAGCCGAGCACACCATGATGGGCAAGCTGATGGTCGACTCGGTCGCACTGTGGGCCAGCGCGTACAAGATCGACAGCTTCCGCTTCGACATCATGACCTTCGCGCCGCTCGACGTGATGAAGCAGGTGCAGGCGCGCGCCAACGGGGCCGCCGGCCGCGAGATCTACCTGTACGGCGAAGGCTGGAACTTCGGCGCCGTCGCCAACGACGCGCGTTTCGTGACGGCGCGCCAGGCCAATCTGTTCGGCACCGGCATCGGTTCCTTCAACGACCGCCTGCGCGACACGGTGCGCGGCGGCGGCTGCTGCGACAGCGGCGAGAGCCTGGTCAGGGAGCAGGGCTTCATCAACGGCGTCTGGTACGACCCGAACGACCTGGCCAGGCAGTCGCGCGACGATGCGCTGCGCCTGGCCGACCTGGTGCGCGTGGGCCTGTCGGGCACCCTGCGCGACTACCGCTTCGTGGACCGTTTCGGCTCCTTGCGCAGCAACGCGGACATCGACTATTTCGGCCAGCGCGCAGGCTATACCGGCAGCCCGGTAGAGACCATCAACTACGTCGAGAAGCACGACAACCAGACCCTGTTCGACATCAACGCCCTGCGCCTGCCGCAGTCGACGTCCCTTGCCGACCGGGTGCGGGTGCAGAACCTGGGGTCGGCCATCGTGATGCTGTCGCAGGGTATTCCCTTCATCCATGCGGGCCAGGAACTGCTGCGCTCCAAGTCGCTCGACCGCGACAGCTATAACGCGGGCGACTGGTTCAACCGCCTCGACTACAGCTATGCCTCGAACAACTTCGGCGTGGGCCTGCCATCGAGCGACAAGAACCGCGACAACTGGGGCCTGATGACGCCGGTGCTGGAAAACCCGCTGATCAAGCCGGACACGAAGGCGATCCTGGCGGCGAAGGCCGCTTTCGAGGACCTGCTCCGGATCCGCTTCGACAGCGCCTTGTTCCGCCTGCGCACGGCGAAGGATGTGGAAGAGCGCCTGCGCTTCTACAACACCGGACCGGACCAGCAGCCCGGTCTCGTGGTGATGCACATCGACGGGGACAAGCCGCGCAGCTATCCGGACGCACGCTACCGCAGCGTCGCGGTGCTGTTCAACGTGGACAAGGAAGCCAGGACCATCGCGATTCCGGAACTGAAGGGGCGTAGGTTCAAGCTGCACCAGGTGCAGGCCGGGTCGGACGATCCGGTGGTGAAGACCTCGAGCTACGGCGACGCGAACGGCAGCTTCACGATCCCGGCGCGCACGGCGGCGGTGTTCGTGGAAAAGGGCGGCAGGCGCGGGGACGATTGAGAAGTATCCCGAAACCGATAGGCATCGTCTGACCGGCTTCCGCCGGCAAATGAAAAAGGCAGGACGCGCGCGTCCTGCCTTTTTTGCACGCCCGGCCCTGGCGGGCGGATGCGGCTTACTGCATCTTCGCTTCTTCGACGTCGGCCGCGTTCCCGGTGCTGACCCTGCTGGTGCTGCCCTGGCCCTTCTTGCGCTTGAGGTGGCTGCCGACCGAGACGTAATCGTCATCCCTGGCCCGGCTCTCGCGGGGAGCGGAGGGTTCATGGGCGCAGCCGCCCAGCAGGGTGGATGCCACGGCGGCGAGGATCAACTTCTTCATAACGTCCAACTCCATCATCGATCGGTAGGTAAGGAGGGGTCGATTGTAGTGCCGCCCGCGCCGGAGCGGGGCGGTTTCTGGCCGGCCGGCGCAAGATTACCCTCCAGGGGTGGCTGCTACCTGATGCAGACCGCGCGCACCATCTTGATGTCGGTGAAGCCGCCGAGCACCTTCTCGATCCCGTCCATCTTGAGGGTCAGCATGCCGTCGTCGAGCGCCGCCGCGAGCAGGCTCGAAACGCGGCTGTGTTCGACCAGCAGGCGCTTGACCGTGTCGGTGCCGAGCATCAGTTCGTGCAGGCCGATGCGGCCGCGGTAGCCCTTGTTGCACGCGTCGCAGCCGACCGCGCGATACAGGGTCAGGCGGCCGCCGGCATCGCCATGGCGGCCGCGCCAGTCGGCCAGGATGCGGCTGCGCGCGGCCTGCGGGTCCTCCCTGAAGGAGGCGGTGCCGCGCAGGTCCTCGCAATACTCCGCCAGCAGGGCCTCGACTTCCTCCTGGTCCGGGTGGTAGGCCTGGCGGCAGCTGGTGCACAGGCGGCGCGCCAGGCGCTGCGCCAGGATGCCGAGCAGGGCGTCGGCGAAGTTGAACGGGTCCATGCCCATGTCGAGCAGGCGCACGATCGATTCGGGCGCGCTGTTGGTGTGCAGGGTGGCGAACACCAGGTGGCCGGTGAGCGAGGCTTCGATGCCGGTGCTGACGGTTTCCTTGTCGCGCATCTCGCCGACCATGATCACGTCCGGGTCGGCGCGCAGGAAGGCCCGCATCACGCTGGCGAAGTCCAGTCCCGCCTTGCGGTTGACCTGCACCTGGCGCAGGCCTTTCTGGGTGATCTCGACCGGATCTTCCGCGGTCCAGATCTTGGTTTCCGGCGTGTTCAGGTGGTGCAGGATCGAGTGCAGCGTCGTGGTCTTGCCCGAGCCGGTCGGGCCGCACACGAAGAACAGGCCGTAGGGCTTCCCGATGGCCGGCAGCAGGCGCTCGAGGTTGTAGCCGGTCAGGCCCAGCTTCGCCAGCGGGATCGGCTCACCCGCCTGCAGGATGCGCATCACCACGTCCTCGACGCCGCCGGAAGAGGGGATGGTCGCCACGCGCAGCTCGATGTCGAGCGGGCCGTACTTCCTGAAGCGGATCTTGCCGTCCTGGGGCTTCCTGCGCTCGGAGATGTCGAGGTCGCACATGATCTTGATGCGCGCGACCAGGGCGTTGCGGTAGCTGGACGGGATCTCGATATAGGGCACCAGCACGCCGTCCTTGCGGAAGCGGATGCCGGTCTTGCCCTTGCCCGGCTGCGGCTCGATGTGGATGTCCGAGACGCCCTGGCGGTGGGCGTCCATGATCACCTTGTTCAGCAGGCGCACCAGCTCGTTCTCGACCGCTTCCGAGACCTCGGTGGCATGCTCACCGTCTTCGTCATCTTCCAGGCCAGACAGCAGTTCCCCGACCGATTCGGAGGAGGCGCCCAGGCCGAAGAAGGCGTTCGTGGTGTCGCGGAAGTCGGCGCGCGTGGTGGCGCGCCAGGCCACCTTCGACTTCGGGAACAGCTGGGCGACGATGCGCGAGGCGGCCGTGCGTTCCGGGTCGAGCGCCAGAACGACCAGTCCGTTCGGGCCGTCTTCCAGGGGCAGCCAGCCGTTCTCCTCGACGTACTGGGCCTTCAGGTTGCGCAGCAGGTCGACCGGCTTGACCCGGTCCGGGCGGAAGGGCTCATAGGGAACCTTGAAGAAGGTCGCCAGCGCCGCGCCGATGGCGGCGCGCCGCACCCGCAACGCGTTCTCCAGGACTTCTTCGAGATCGAGGTCGCGTTCGCGCGCCTGGCGCCCCGCGGCATCGAGTTCGGCGCGGGTGAGCAGGCCCTCCTGGACCAGGGCATCGTATTTTCCCCGCATGCGCTGCGGGCCGAGGCGCTGGCCGAGCGCCACCGAGAGCGTCGCGCACAGCTGCTGCACCGCCTCCAGCGCATGCGGCGGGAAGGGGCCGCGCTCGTTCCCATCCTTGCGGTGGTTGATGAACTGGACCACGCCCAGCAGCCCGCCATCGGCGTCTTCCAGAGGCGCGACCAGCATCTCGCGGGTGCGGTAGCCGCTGCGCTGGTCGACCCCGCGCTGGAACTGCAGGCCGGGCGCCAGGCGCCTGAGCTCTTCCTCGTCGTAGACGTCGTCGATCTGGACCGGCTGGCGCGAAGCCGCCACGAAACCGGCGATCGAGGACGACCCCACCGGCAGGCGCAGCTCGCGGAAGGTGGCCAGGCCCGTCTTGACCTTGGAGACGATGTGTTCCTTGTCAGGCGTGACCGCGTACAGGGTGAAGCGGTCGCAGTCGAGCAGGTCGCAGAAGTCCAGGCCCAGGTCGAGCATGATTTCCTCGACGTTGGCGGTGGCGTGGATGCGGTTGGTGATCGCCTGCAGCTTCTGGAAGAAGGCCAGGCGGCGCGCGGCTTCGTCCGGCGGGAGCGCCTGCCCGGTCACAGCGTGACCTCGAGACCCTCGAAGGCCAGGTGCACTTCCAGGCTGCCGATGCGCGCGCGATGGCGCGCCAGCACGTCGGCGAAGGCCGCTTCCAGGTCGTCGTCGCTGCGGGTGGGTTCGTGGTGGGTGCAGTAGAGGCGCTTCGCGCCCACGCGCAGCGCCATCTCGATCGCGGCATCGAAGGTGCCATGGCCCCAGCCGGCCTTGGACGGGTATTCCTCGCGCGTGTACGAGCAGTCGACGATCAGGGCGTCGACATCGCGCATGGCGGCGTCGATGGCGTCCTGGCGCGCCGCCAGATGTGCCTCGCAGGCATCGAAGGCCGGGTCGTCCGGGACATAGGGGTTGTGCCAGGGCTCGTGGTCGCCGGTGAAGAAGAGCGAGCGGCCGCGGCAAGCGACGCGGTAGCCCAGGTTGGTGACCGGGTGGTTCATGACCACGTTGCCGACGATGGCATCGCCCACCTCGATCGGCGCCCCGATGTCGAGCGTGCGGTATTCGATGGTCGCGTCCATCTGGGTTTCGCTGACGGGGAAGTAGCTGTTCTGCAGTTGCACGCCCATGACGTGCTCGATGCCGTGCCCCGTGACCGGGTCATGGGCGCCGTGCAGGCGCACCCGGCTGCCCTTGATGAAGAGCGGCGTGAAGAAGGGCAGGCCGTGGATGTGGTCCCAGTGGCTGTGGGTGATGAAGATGTTCGCGTGGACCGGGAGTTTGGTCAGCAGGTGCTGGGCCAGCGGGAACAGGCCGGTGCCGCCGTCGAGGATGATGAGGGTGCCGTCGTCGGTCCTTACCTCGATGCAGGTGGTGTTGCCGCCATAGCGCGCGGTGCGCGGGCCTGGGGACGGAATCGATCCCCGCACCCCCCAGAAACGGAATTTCATCAGTACTCCCAGCCGGACTTGGTTTAGTTATTTTTCTAGTTATTTTTCTGAAACACCGCGAATGATAGCCAGTTTGTGGCATTCCTTGGCCGAAAAATTGTAATTATCCGATGGAGCATATACAGGCGAACCCAACAAAGCTACACTTCGGAAATTACCGACTGGCAAAAGACTTTTTCATAAGAAAATGTCCGTTGTAACAGTCTGATATGTATATCGCGTCCCGCCTCATCAAGCTGTCCGAGCACCTACCATGCAAGAGCTGAACCCCTCACAAATCGCGCAACGCCTGCACCAGCTCACCGAAGTCAGCGTGGCGCTCGGGGATACGCACGATACCGCCGCGCTGCTCGACCGCATCCTGCGCGTGGCCAAGCACATGACGGACGCCGACGGCGGCACCCTGTACCGCCCGAGCGAAGACCGGCGCAGCCTGTGCTACCACATCTCGATCAACGACACCCTCGGCATCTACCAGGGCGGCGTGAGCGGGCGGCCGATCGACATCGCGCCGGTGCCCCTGTGCGACAGCTACGGCAACAAGAACCTGGCCTCGGTGGCCGCCTACGCCGCCAACTTCAACCAGTCGGTGAACATCGAGGACGTCTACAAAGCGGACGTGTTCAACTTCTCGGGCATGCGTTCCTTCGACGCGGCCTTCGGCTACCACTCGCAGTCCTTCCTGACGGTGCCGATGACCGACCACGAGGGCGAGCTGCTGGGCGTGCTCCAGCTGATCAACGCCAAGGACCCCGAGACCGGCGGCATCCGCGCCTTTTCCCAGACCGACCAGCGCTTCATCGAGGCGCTCGCGGCCCAGGCCGCGGTGGCGCTCACCAACCAGCTCCTGATCGCGCAGCTCGAGAACCTGCTCGAAGCCCTGGTCAACCTGATCAACATCGGCATCGACGAGAAGTCGCCCTACACCGGCCGCCACTGCCAGTTCGTGCCGGAGCTGACCATGATGCTGGCCGAGGCCGTGCATGCGACAAGCGAGGGCCCGATGGCGGCCTTCCGCATGAGCGATGCCGACCGCAAGGAATTGTGGCTGGCCGGCCTGCTGCACGACTGCGGCAAGATCACGACCCCGGTGCACATCGTCGACAAGTCGACCAAGCTGGAAACCATCTTCGACCGCATCCACATGGTCGACACCCGCTTCGAGGTGCTGCTGCGCGATGCCGAGATCCGCGCCCTGCGCGCCAAGTGCGAACCGGATGCGAACCATGCGGCGATCGACGACCGCCTGGGCTCCGAGCTGGCGCGCATCCGGGCCGACCGCGAATTCCTGCGCCGCGCCAACGTGGGCGGCGAGGGCATGGCGCCAGGCGACCAGGAGCGCGTGCGCCGCATCGCCGAGTATCGCTGGATGGGGCCGAGCGGCCAGGAAGAAGCCTTCCTGAGCGAGAACGAG
Source organism: Massilia sp. BKSP1R2A-1 (assembly GCF_050586525.1). Classification (NCBI taxonomy): domain Bacteria; kingdom Pseudomonadati; phylum Pseudomonadota; class Betaproteobacteria; order Burkholderiales; family Oxalobacteraceae; genus Massilia; species Massilia sp. BKSP1R2A-1. The sequence continues at coordinate 260,425 of NZ_JBOBRE010000008.1, forward strand.
GTCCATAACCTGACGGTGCGCTTCGGCACCCTGACCGACGACGAGCGCAAGATCATCAACAACCACATCGACGTCACGATCCGGATGCTGGAGTCGCTGCCCTGGCCCAAGCACCTCAAGAACGTGCCGGAGTATGCGGGCGGCCACCACGAACGCATGGACGGCAAGGGCTACCCGCGCGGACTCACGCGCGAGCAGATGTCGGTGCAGGCGCGCATCATGGCGATCGCCGACATTTTCGAGGCGCTCACCGCCTGCGACCGGCCCTACAAGAAGGGCAAGAAGCTGTCCGAGTCGCTGCACATCCTGGGCCGCTTCGCCCTCAACGGCCACATCGACCCGGACCTGTTCGACATCTTCGTGCGCAACCGCGTCTACCTGCAGTTCGCGCACAAGAACATGGACGCCCACCAGATCGACGAGGTGGACGAGTCGGCCATCCCCGGCTACCGGCCCTAAGGGCAGGGCGTGGGACGGATCCGGCAGCGGCTAGGGCGCGCATTGGCACGATATGGCGGGCGCTGGGCGCTCGGCCTGCTCTTGACCCTCGCCGCCGTGCTGTACACCCTGGACGTGTGGACCAGCCACACCATCGCGCGCCAGGACACCATCATCTCCGACCTGCGCATGCGCCTCGAGCCTTTCGCGCTCGAGCCGGGCATCGTGATCGTCGATATCGACAGCAAGAGCCTGACCGAGGTCGGACGCTTCCCCTGGAGCCGCAACGTGATGGCGAAGCTGGTCGAGCAGCTCACGCGCCACTACGAAGTCAGCGCGGTGGGATTCGACGTCTCCTTCCCGGAGCCCGATACCAGCTCGGGCTACGACGTGCTGGCGCAGCTGGCGAACCGCGAGCTGAAGGGCATTCCCGCACTCAAGGACGAGATCAAGCGCCTGGAGCCTGCGCTGGACTACGACGGCATGTTCGCCGAAGCGCTGCGCGGCCAGCCGGTCGTGCTGGGTTTTAATCTTTCTGATAGCCAGCGCAAGGGCGTGCTGCCGGAGCCCGCCTTCACCCGTGATTTCCTGAATGGCCGCGAAGGCATCGCCTATTCCGCCAAGGGCTTCGAGGCGAACATCGCGCGCCTGCAGGAAGCCGCCGCCGGCGCCGGCGTGTTCACCGCCATGACCGATCCCGATGGCCTGGTGCGCTCCTCGCCCGTCCTGTTCCGCATCGGCGACGGCTACTACCCCTCGCTGTCGGCGGCGACCCTGGCCACCGCCCTCGGCGCCACCGCGATCAAGCCCAGGCTGGACGCTACCGTGGATACCATGTCGGCAAACGAGCGCGCCGCGTCCAGCTTCGACACGATGCAGATGTGGGTCGACCGCAAGCCCGTTTCCTTCCCGGTCGGCGAGGCGATGATCGCCACCGTCCAGTTCCGCGGAACCGGCGGGCCGAACGGCGGGGCCTTCCGCTACGTGTCGGCGGCCGACGTCCTGGCCGGGCGGGTAGCGAAGGAGGTGCTCGAAGGGACCATCGTCCTGGTCGGCACCACTGCGCCCGGCCTGCAGGACCTGCGCGCCACGCCGGTCAATGCCGAGTACCCCGGGGTCGAGATCCACGCCAACATGATCAAGTCGATGCTGGACGGGCGCTTCAAGGTCCGTCCCGACTGGGCGCAGTCGCTGGAAGCGGTGCTGGCGGCTACGCTCGGCGTGCTGCTGGCCCTCCTGCTCGCCGTGCTCAGCCCCGCCTGGTCGGTGCTGCTGGCCGCCGGCGCCTTCGTCGCCTGCGGCGCCCTCAACTATCACTTGTACAGCCGCTACGACGTCATCACCAACGTCTTCATCTGCCTGCTGCTGGTCGCCGCCCTGTTCGTGCTGAACCTCGCCTGGGGCTGGTTCTTCGAGGTGCGCAAGGGCAGGGCGCTGGTCTCGCGCTTCGGCGAATACGTGGCGCCCGAGCTGGTCGAGCGCATGGCCGAAGACCCGGAAGCCTACAATATGGACGGCGAGAGCCGCGAGCTGACCGTCATGTTCGTCGACGTGCGCGGCTTCACCACCATCTCCGAAGGCTTGAGCCCGAAGGAGCTGCGCGAGTACATCAACCGCTATCTCACCGCGATGTCCGAGGACATCCGCTCCAGCCACCAGGGCACGCTCGACAAGTACATCGGCGACGCCGTGATGGCCTTCTGGGGCGCGCCGGTGAGCTTCCCCGACCATGCCAGCCGGGCCGTCGCCACGGCCCTCCTGATGCAGGACAGCGCAGCGCGCCTGAACCGCGACTTCCTGGCGCGCGGCTGGCCCGAGCTGAAGATCGGCATCGGCCTGAACACCGGCCCCATGCACGTGGGCGACATGGGCTCGAAGATCCGCCGCGCCTACACCGTCATGGGCGACGCGGTGAACCTGGGCTCGCGCCTGGAGGGCATCACCAAGGTCTATGGCGTCGGCATCGCCGTGGGCGCGGCGACCCGGCAGCAAGCGCCGGAATTCGCGTGGCGCGAACTCGACCTGGTGCGCGTGAAGGGCAAGAACGAGCCGGTCGCGATCTTCGAGCCGCTCGGCAAACCGGCCGAACTGGCCGGCGAGGTGCTGGAAGAACTGGCGCAATGGGAGGCCGCGCTGGCCAAGGTTCGCGCCCAGCAGTGGGACGCGGCCGAAGAGGCCATCGTCGCCCTCGCTGCCCGGCATCCCGCATGCGGCCTGTACATGCTCTACCTCGAGCGCATCGCCCATTACAGGGTTCACCCGCCGGGATCGACCTGGGACGGCGTCACGACATTCGAGACGAAGTAAGGTATGCATGCTGGGTTGTGACAGCCCAGCAACACTATCCCGAAAGTATCCCCCTACCCGAGGGGGAAGTTGCCCGATCTACTGAGTTTTTCCCCCAGGGCAACTATATCGCCGGTAAACTATCTGCAGCCCTCAGGTCTTCCCGGCCCATGTGCTGGATATGCGGTCATAAGAAAACCGCTCAATACGACTCTTCATAAAGCAAAACCGATGAAACAACGCTTTGCACGCCTGTTCGCAGGCTCCGTGCTTGCCATGGCCGTCAGCGCGGCCTGGGCGCAGGAGGCTGCGCCCGCAGACGATGTGGTCCGCTTCACGATCACCCGCTTCGAGGTGGGCGGCAACACGCTGCTCGCCCGGGACGAGGTGGAGCGCGCGGTAACGCCCTTCACCGGCCCGGGCCGCGACTTCGGCGACGTCCAGCGCGCCCTCGAAGCGCTGGAAGGCCTGTACCACGCGCGCGGCTATAACGTGGTCACGGTCCGGCTGCCCGAGCAGGAACTCAATGGCGGCGTGGTGCGCCTGGACGTGGCGCAGACGAAGGTCGGCAAGGTGACGGTCAGCGGCAACCAGCGCTTCGATACCGCCAACATCCGCCGCAGCCTGCCTGCGCTGCGCGAAGGCGAAACCCCGAACCTCACGCGCGTCTCGGCCAACCTCAAGCTGGCCAACGAAAACCCGGCCAAGCGCATCAAGCTGAGCCTCGAGGGCGGCCAGCGCGAGGACACGGTCGATGCCCGCATCGAGGTGGTCGACGAGCGCCCCTGGACCGTGATGGCCAACTTCGACAACACCGGCACGGGCGAGACGGGCAAGACCCACGCCGGCGTCGTGCTCCAGCATGCCAACCTCTGGGGCCGCGACCACGTGGCCAGCCTGCAGTACACCACCACCGTCGAGGAGCCCTCGCAGGTCGGCGTCTGGGGCGTCGGCTACCACGTACCCTTCTACGCCCAGGACGGGGCGCTCGACCTCTACGCCAGCTACTCGGACGTCGATTCCGGGTTGGTCACTGCCGGCCTGTTCGACCTGGCCGTCAGCGGTCGCGGCGCCGTCTACGGCGCGCGCTACAGCCAGGTGTTGACCAAGCGCGACATCGGCGGGCGCGAGCTGGAAGGCCGCATCGTCTACGGTGTCGAGACCAAGGCCTACAAGAGCAGCGTGGTCTTCTTCAACCAGGACTTCGGCAACGACGTCACGGTGCGTCCCATCAGCATCGGCTACATCGGCCGCATGGGCCTGGACAATGGCGAAGCCAACGTCTCGGCGACCCTGCTGCGCAACATCCCGGGCGGTTCGCGCGGCAGTAAAGCGGACTTCCAAGCCGCGCGCGCAGGCGCTAAACCTGGCTACACGGCGCTGCGCCTGGCCGCGGCCTGGACCCGCGCGCTGGGCACAAGCGACTGGCAGACCCGCGTGCTGGCCAATGGCCAATACAGCGGCGACGCCCTGGTCTCGGGCGAGCAGTTCGGCGCAGGGGGCAGCACCTCGGTGCGCGGCTTCGACGAACGCACCCTGTCCACCGACATCGGCGCCGGCCTGAACCTGGAGCTGTATACCCCGAACCTGTGCAGCCGCGCCGGCTGGCAGTGCCGCCTGCTCGGCTTCATCGATGCCGCCTGGGGCAAGCGCAACGATGCGCTGCCGGGCGAACTGCGCAGCACCACGATCGCAGGCAGCGGCCTCGGGCTGCGCTTCGCGGCGGGGCGGTCCGCCAGCGTGCAGGTCGACTATGGCGCGATCGTGAAGGAAGGCGCCATGAAAGGCGCCGGCAATGGCAAGCTGCACGTGCGCGTCGGCCTGGCCTACTAGGAGAGATTCATGAAGAACGGATTAGTCAGATTCGCTCGGGTCGCCGTCTGCGTGGCAGCCTGCTACGGCAGCGCCCAGGCCGCGCCGACCTCGCCGCAGGTGGTGGCCGGCCAGGCGACCTTCTCCCAGCAGGGCAAGGTGTTCTCGATCACGAACACGCCCGGCGCCATCATCAACTGGCAAAGCTTCAACGTGAATGCCGGCGAGGTGACCCGCTTCATCCAGCAAAGCAGCGACAGCGCGGTCCTGAACCGCGTCACCGGGCAGGACCCCAGCCGCATCCTCGGCGCCCTGCAGTCGAACGGCAAGGTCTTCCTGATCAACCCGAACGGCATCGTGTTCGGCCAGGGCGCGCGCGTGGACGTGAACGGCCTGGTGGCCTCGACCCTGAACATCGGCGACGGCGATTTCCTGGCCGGGAAGAAGACCTTCACGGCGGGCGCCACCGCGGGCGCGGTCCGCAACGACGGCGCCATCACGACCCCCGGCGGCGGCAAGGTCTTCCTGGTCGCGCCGAGCGTCGAGAACAACGGCATCATCACCGCGCCGAACGGCGAGGTGGTGCTGGCGGCCGGCCGCAGCGTGAAGCTGGTCGACTCGAACAACCCTGATCTCGATGTCGTCGTCTCGGCGCCGCAGGACCGCGCCATCAACCTGGGCCAGGTGGTCTCCAGCGGCGGGCGCATCGGCATCTACGGCGCCCTCGTCAACCAGCGCGGCGTGGTCAACGCCAACAGCGCGGTGGTCGGCGAGAACGGCAAGATCGTCCTGAAGGCGAGCGGCGATACCGTGCTGGAGGCGGGCAGCGTCACCAGCGCGACGGGCGCGGGCAAGGGCGGCGAGATCCAGCTGCTGGGCACGCGCGTCGGCATTGGCGGAAACGCCCTGGTCGACGCCAGCGGCGCACAAGGCGGCGGCGCCGTGCTGGCCGGCGGCGACTACCAGGGAAAGCAGCAGGATAACCGCGCAGCACTGCCCAATGCGCAGCAGACCTGGTTCGGCAAGGACGCGCGCATCCGCGCCGACGCGCTGGTATCGGGCGAGGGCGGCAAGGTCGTGCTGTGGTCGGATGGCGCCACCGGCGCCTACGGCAGCATCTCGGCGCGCGGCGCCGGGCGCGGCAACGGCGGCCTGATCGAAACCTCGGGCCATGAACTGTCCACCGGCGGCATCCGCATCGACGCGGCTGGCGGCAGGCAGGGCGGCAAGAGCGGCACCTGGCTGCTCGACCCCTGGAACATCGTCGTGCGCGACGGCGGCGAAACCGCGCCCGCCAACGCCGACATGTTCGACAAGATGCCCGGAGACGAAGATGCGGTGGTGGACCCCGTGGCACTGCGCGACACCAACGCGAACATCGTCCTGCAGGCCCGCAACGACCTGCGCTTCGAGGACGACCTCACCACGGACCACAGCGTGCGCGCGGAGGCCGGCAACGACCTGACCGTCGATGCCCGCATCCGTGCCGGGGGCGACATCGACCTGCGCGCCGGGAACCGCCTGACCCTGGGCGAGGGCGGCGAACTGCGCAGCCCGAACTACATCGACCTGAAGGCCGAGCGCATGGACCTGTTCGGCCGCATCCGCAGCCTGGACGGCGTGGCGCCGATCGTCTCGCTCACCACCTTCAACAACAGCACGCCCATCAATGTGCGCGGCACCGAAGGCCCCGGCGCCCTGACCCTCAAGCCGTCCCAGCTGGCTGACTTCGAAGCCTTCGGCATCAATATCGGTTCCAGCGCCCATACCGGCGCAATCAGCATCGACAACAGCTTGAGCATCGCCGGCCACCTGTCGATCGACACCGGCGGCACCATCAACGTCAACGCGCCGGTGGTGCTGGGCGACGCCGGCAGCCGCTTCACCGCCACCCTGCATCCCTATCTTGGCGGCGGCGCAATCCAGATCGACGGCGCCGGCTCGATCACTGCCGGCAAGAAGATCGCCCTGAGCGGCGGTTCGGTGCGCGTGCTGGGCGACCTCGCGTCCGACGCCATCGCCATCGATGCCGGCAGCAGCGGCATCGACCTGCAGGAGGGCGCCGACCTGGATGCGGCCGGTGAGATCACCCTGCGTTCGAACGGCACCCTGTACCAGAACGGCGCGTCCTCGATCCGGGCGCAACGCCTGCTGGCGACCGGTAAGCAGGTGCAGATGCTGGGCGTAAACCGCGTCGGCACCCTGGCCGGCAACGCGTCGACGGGCAACTTCCGCTTCAACTGGCGTGATGCGATGGCGATCGGCAGCGTTGCGGATGTGAGCGGCGTGCGCGCCAACGGCGAAGTCGACCTGACGGGCGGCGCCCTGACGGCGGGCGCCGGCATCGAGGGCGTGGCCGTGTTCATCGACGCCGACGCCATCGGCGGCGCCGGCACCATCAAGGGCAACTTCGTGGACCTGGCCTCGCGCGGCGGCATCGGCGCAGGCGACAGCCCGCTGCGCACCAGCGCCGGCGTGCTCTCCGCATGGAACAGCCAGTCCGGCAACGCCCCGATCAATATCGTGAACGACCGCGCGGTGATCCTGCGCGACGTGGTGCAGGCGGGCGCCGGCAACGGCGGCGCGATTTCGGTCGAAAGCTTCGGCGGCCTGACCGTGACGGCAACCACGGGCGAAGGCCAGGGCGTCAAGACCAGCAGCGGCAACATCAGCCTGGTCACCCACAGCCCGATGACCATCGCCGGCAACGTGAGCACCGAGAGCGGCAACATCCGTCTGCTGGCGGACAACAACGGGGCGCTGACCATCACCAGCTCCGCCCGGGTGGCGTCCGCCTCGGGCAACATCAGCATCACCGGCGGCAGTACCTCGATCGCCGCGGGCACCGTGGTGGTGTCGAGCCCGGACAAGCTGAACGTCACCGACACCAACCGGCCCGATCCCATCCCGACGCCGCCGCTGGACAGCTGTATCTCCAACCCGAGCACGAACGGCTGCGGCGCGGTGCTGGAAGCGAAGACCCGCGAGTGCATCGCCAATATGGACGGCCCGCAGTGCGGCCAGGTGCTGCCCACGACCGGCGTCTGCGAGCGCAACCCGGGAACGCTGGGCTGCACCGTGGTGATGGAACGCGCGGCCCTGCTGGCCTGTATCCAGAATCCGAAGGGCGCCGGCTGCGGCGCCATCCTGCCGCCCTACGACAGCTGCCGCAACGACCAGAGCCGCCTCGGCTGCGCGGTGGTGATCGAAGCGCGCGCAAAGCTCGACGCCTGCATCCAGAACCCGAAGGGCGCCGGCTGCGGCGAGATCCTGCCCACTATCGAGGCTTGCAAGGTCGACGGCAACATCCTGGGCTGCGCCCCGGTGCTGCTGGCGCGCCAGCAGCTCGAGGCCTGCATCCTGAACCCGAAGGGCGCCGGCTGCGGCGAGATCCTGCCGACCATCGAGGCCTGCAAGCTCGATGGCAACATCCTCGGCTGCGCCCCGGTGCTGCTGGCGCGCCAGCAGCTCGAGGCCTGCCTCCTGAATCCGAAGGGCGCGGGCTGCGGCGAGATCCTGCCGACCATCGAGTCCTGCAGGCTCGATGGCAACATCCTCGGCTGCGCCCCGGTGCTGCTGACGCGCCAGCAGCTCGAGGCCTGCATCCTGAATCCGAAAGGCGCCGGCTGCGGCGAGATCCTGCCGCCGCTCGAGCAGTGCCGCGTGAACGGCAGCATCCTCGGCTGCGCGCCGGTGCTGGCGCGCGCCGCCTTCGACGCCTGCCTCGTCAACCCGACCGGGGCCGGCTGCGCCAGCGTGCTGCCCGCCCTGGCGGTCTGCAAGGCGACGCCTGGCCTGGAAGGCTGCATCCAGGTGCTGCAGCTGACCTTCGATGCCTGCCTGGCCACCCCAGGCGACGCATCCTGCGTGGGCATCCTGCCGACCCTGTCGCAGTGCGTGAACGACAAGACCGCGGCCGGCTGCCAGGTCGTGCTGCCGACTCTGCAGCAGTGCATCGGCAGCCCGACGCTGCAGGGCTGCTCGGTGCGGCTGCCCAGGCTGGAGCAGTGCGCGGTGAATCCGAACACGGCCGGCTGCGAAGCGGTGCTGCCCAAGCCTGACTTCTGCTCCACCCACCCGGGCGACGCGAGCTGCCAGGTGTTCCAGCCATCGCCCTCCACGGGCAACCAGGGCAAGAAGCCGGTCGCCACCGCCCAGCAGGTCGCGGTCAACCTGATCAACACCCGCATCCCGACCACGCAGCAACGCGCGCCGGAAGGCCCGGCGCAAAGCGGTCCGGGCGAAGGCGGCGACGGCCGCAAGGCATCGGAAAAGCAGGCCGGCCCGGCGCAGGGCCCGAACACTGGAGCACAGAATGAAAAACCAGCTGCAAAAATGTACTGCAACTAAGGCCGGCGCATGGAGCGCGCTGCTGTTCGCGGCGCTGCTCGTGTTCGGCAACCCGGCCTGGGCCGCCCAGGTGGCGGGCCGGGTCGAGCGCCTGAGCGGACCGCTGATGGCGAAGAAGGCGGACGGCAGCGTCAAGGTGCTCGCCCTGAAGTCCGAGATCGAGAGCGGCGATACCCTGGTCTCGGAGAAGAACACCTACGCCCAGATCAGGTTCATCGACAACAGCGAAATCACGCTGCGCCCGGGGACGACCTTCAAGGTCGAGGACTTCGCCTACGAGGAAGGAAAACCGGAGGCGGACCAGGCCAGCTTCGCCCTGGTGAAGGGCGGCCTGCGTTCGATCACCGGCCTGATGGGCAAGCGCAACAAGGAGAAGTTCTCCCTGAAGACGCCGAACGCCACCATCGGCATCCGCGGCACCACCTTCATCGCGCAGTACGTGCCGCCCGAGGCGCTGGCCGGCCGCGTCGCGCCGCCGATGGCGCCGGGCCTGCACGTCTCCGTCAGCGACGGCGCGATCGTCGTGAGCAACAGCGGCGGCTCGCTTGGCTTTTCCGCCGGCCAGTTCGGCTATGTGCCGAGCATGAACCAGCCGCCCGTGATCGTGCCGGTCAATCCGGGCCTGCAGTTCACGCCTCCGCCTTCCTTCGGCAACGGTGCGGGCGCCGGGCCGGAAGGCGGCGCGGGCGGCCCGCCGGGGCCGTCGAACGCGGTCGACTGCGTGGTCCGCTGAAGCATCGCTCAGGACAGTTGGGCGCGGGCGCGCTCGAGCAGCAGCGCCCGTTCGCGGCCGTTGGCGGTCATCCCGGCCGCGCGCTCGAATTCGCGGCGCGCCTCTTCGCGCCGTCCGAGCTTGGCCAGCAGGTCGGCGCGCACGCTGGGCAGCCAGTGGTAGTCCTGCAGTTTTCCCTCTTCGAGCAGCGCGTCTGCCAGCGCCAGGCCGGCGGCCGGCCCTTCGGCCATGCCGACGGCGACCGCGCGATTGAGTTCGACCACGGGCGAAGGCTGCACCTGCGCCAGCTCCGCATACAGGCCGGCGATGGCCTGCCAGTCGGTCTCCTCCGCAGCGCGGGCGCGCGCATGGCAGGCGGCGATCGCGGCCTGCAGCAGGTAGGGCCCATGCGGCAGGCCCAGGCCTTCGGCCCGTTCGAGGGCGGCCAGGCCGCGGCGCAGCAGCACGCCGTCCCAGCGCGTGCGGTCCTGGTCCATCAGCAGCACCGGGCGTCCCTCGGCATCGAGGCGCGCGCGCATGCGTGAGGCCTGCAGTTCCATCAGGGCCACCAGGCCCAGCGCTTCCGGCTCGCCAGGTGCGAGCTCGGCCAGCATGCGGCCCAGGCGCAAGGCTTCGTCACTGAGCGCCGGCCGCATCCAGTCCTCGCCCGCGGTGGCGGTATAGCCTTCGTTGAAGATCAGGTAGACGGCCTCCAGCACCGCGCCCAGGCGTTCGCCCAGTTCGGCGGGCGGCGGCAGTTCGAAGGGCACGCCCGCGTCCCCGAGCGTGCGCTTGGCGCGCACGATGCGCTGGGCCATGGTAGCTTCCGGCACCAGGAAGGCGCGCGCGATCTCTTGGGTCGACAGGCCGCCCAGCAGCTTCAGGGTCAGCGCCAGGCGCGCGTCCAGCGACAGTACCGGATGGCAGGCCGTGAACATCAGGCGCAGCAGGTCGTCCTGGAAGACGTCGTTGCGCCGGGCATCGAGGCCGTCGACGAAATCGGGCACCACGAGGGCCTCCTGTGCTTCGAGGTCGAGGCCGATCTGCTCCAGCTTCTGCTGCAGCAGGCGGTCGCGCCGCATCCGGTCGAGCGCGGCGTGCTTCGCCGTCGTCATCAGCCAGGCGCCGGGATTGTCCGGGATGCCTGATGCCGGCCAGTGCTCGAGGGCCGAGACCAGGGCGTCCTGGGCCAGCTCCTCGGCCAGGCCGACGTCGCGCACCATCCGCGCAACCACGGCGACGATCTTCGCCGACTCGATGCGCCAGACGGCGGCGATGCTGCGTTCGACCTGTGCGTTCATCAGATCGCAGCGTTGGCGGATTCCGGCTGCCGTTCCGGCATGCTCTCCATGTATGCCAGTTCCCACATATGGCCGTCCAGGTCTTCGAAGCCGTGCTGGTACATGAAGCCATGGTCCTTCGGCTCGTTCGGCCAGGCGCCGCCGGCCGCCTTGGCCTTGCCTGCCATGTCGTCGACGGCGGCGCGGCTGTCGCAGGACAGGCAGAGCAGCACTTCGGTCGTCTTCTTCGCGTCCGCGATCGGCTTTTTCGTGAAGCCCTGGAAGAAGGGTTCGGTCAGCAGCATGACGTAGATGCTCTCGCTGACGATCATGCAGGCCGCGTTCTGGTCGCTGAACTGCGGGTTGAAGGAAAAGCCGAGGGCGCCGAAGAAGGCCTTGCTGCGTTCCAGGTCCTTGACCGGGAGGTTCACGTAGATCTGCTGGTTCATGCTTGTCTCCTTCAAATGGTAGCTGCATCGGCCTGGGCCGCTTGTTGCGCCGGCATGTCGGCGATATAGGTCAGCGCCCACATATGGCCGTCGAGGTCTTCGAAGCCGTGCTGGTACATGAAGCCATGGTCTTCCGGGTCTTCCGGCAGGGTGGCGCCGAGCGACTGCGCCCGGGCGGCCATGGCGTCGACTTCCTCGCGGCTGTTGCAGAACAGGCAGAGCAGGGCGATGGTGCTGCTGCGCGGGTCGGCCATGGGCTTCTTCGTCAGGGTGCCGAAGAAGGCTTCCTTGACCAGCATGACGAAGATGTCTTCGGAGATGTTCATTCCGGAGCCCTGCTCGCTGCTGAACTGCGGGTTGAAGGAAAAGCCCAGGGCGGTGAAGAAGGCCTGGCTGCGGGCGAGGTCGCGGACCGGGAGGGTGATGGCGAGCTGCTTTTTCATGGCGTGTCCTTTCAGGCGGCGGCGTCGGTTGTGGGGCAGAGCGTGCGCAGGTCCTCGAGCTCGTAGAGCGGACGCACTTCGATTTCGGCGTCAGCCATCTCGCCATGCGGGGCGGGGAAGCGGCGCGACCATTCCATCGCCTCGTCGCGCGAACGCACCTGGATCAGCGTGTAGCCGGCTATCAGCTCCTTGGTCTCGGTGAAGGGACCGTCGGTGAAGGAGCGGCGTCCCTCGCGATAGCGCACGCGCCAGCCGTCCCGGCTGGGGCGCAGGCCATTGGCTTCGAGCAGGACGCCGGCCCGGGCCAGCTCCTGGTTGTAGTCGTGCATGGCGGCGAACAGCTGTTCGCTCGGCAGGACGCCGGCTTCCGTGTCCGCTGTCGCCTTGACGATGATCATGAAACGCATCGTGGTCTCCTTGTCGTAGATTGGGCTTGCATTCCCTACGACGAAGGGCAGGCCGGCGATTCGACACGCGTGCAGGATTATTTTTCAGCCGGGCTGGCGCACGAAGCAGGGCCCCAGTCCCCTGACCTCGACGGTCGCCCACTCGGCAGCCGGACAGGCTTGCGCCAGCGCCACCGCTTCCTCGTGGGTGTCGACGTCGACAAGGAAAAAGCCGCCCACCATTTCCTTGGCCTCGGCAAAGGGGCCGTCGACGATGCGCAGTTTCCCGCCGGGGACACTCACGCGCGCCGACTTTTCGGTGCCCATCAGCGATTCGGCGGCCAGCAGCAGGCCGCGCTCGCGCAGTTCCTCGCCCCATCCCAGCATGCGCTCGTAGAGGGCGCGGCCTTCAGGCTCGCTGCGGGTGGCGCGCTGGCCGACCGGTTCGTGGATCAACAGCATGTGCGGCATGGATGTCTCCTCGTGTTTGGACCCGGCTATTTTAAGTCGCCTTGGTCCGGCTGGCACGCTGCGGCGCACCGATCCACTTTTTCTGCACGAGCAGCACGAGCAGGGCGGCGCCGGTCGCAAGCAGGAAGGCGGCGCCGATCGCCTGGTCGCGCAGCAGCAGCGACAGGGTCACGCAGAACACTGCGAAGGCGAAATAGCCCTTGATCATCCCGCGCAGCAGGGCGACCGCGAAGCCGGGCCCGTTGGCGCGGTGCGAGAAGCCGACCAGCACCGTGCTCATCACGGGGAACATGGCAAACAGGCCGGAGAGGCGCGGGCCGAGCGAGGCCGCGGCATAGGTGACGCTGAGGGAAAGGATGGCGCCGGCCAGCATGCGCCAGGGCAGGTCGTTTGCCGGCTTGCCGGTGGCGGGCACCTGTTCCGGCGCAGGGCCGAACAGGTAAGGCGCCACCAGCAGGCCGGCCAGCACGGCAGGGAAACCGGCCCACAGCGGCAGTGGCAGCGCCTGCAGCACGGCGACCGCCAGCGCATAGGCCAGCAGGGCGGCCAGCATCGCCCGCGGCATGCCGCGCCGGGCGTTGCGTGCGTAGGCGACGCTGAAGACCAGGATGGCCAGCACCGCCATCAGGGTGTTGGCGGCGGCGACCGAGGCGAAGGCCGGACCCTGTTCGAGGGCGATCGCCAGCAGGATGGGGCCGGCGACGATGGGAAAGGCCGACAGCCAGCCCGCGATGGCGGGACCCCAGCGGCGGCCGGCCAGGGTGACGAGGGCGATCAGGGAAGGGACGAGCAGGAGCTTGAGGAGAAAAAGCATGCGTGGTGAATGGGGGGGCTGAAAAGAAAAACGCCCGCTTTTGCAAGCGGGCGTTTCGGACAATGGCTTGATGCGCTCAGAGCACGTCGCTGGCGTGGTCCGCCAGGCGCGAGCGTTCGCCGCGCGCCAGGGTGACGTGGCCGCTGTGGCCCCAGCCCTTGAAGCGGTCGACCACATAGGTCAGGCCGCTCGAGCCTTCGGTGAGGTAGGGCGTGTCGATCTGGGCGATGTTACCGAGGCACAGGATCTTGGTGCCGGGACCGGCGCGCGTGACCAGGGTCTTCATCTGCTTCGGCGTCAGGTTTTGCGCTTCGTCGATGATGAGGAATTTGTTCACGAAGGTACGGCCACGCATGAAGTTCAGCGACTTGATCTTGATGCGCGAGCGGATCAGGTCCTGGGTCGCGGCGCGGCCCCAGTCGCCGCCGTCGCTGTCGGACTTCATCAGCACCTCGAGGTTGTCGTCGAAAGCGCCCATCCACGGCGACATCTTCTCTTCCTCGGTACCCGGCAGGAAGCCGATGTCCTCGCCTACCGGCACGGTGACGCGGGTGACGATGATCTCGTTGTACTGCTTGGTCTCCAGCACCTGCGCCAGGCCCGCGGCCAGGGCCAGCAGGGTTTTACCGGTACCGGCCTGGCCGAGCAGGGTGACGAAGTCGCACTCCGGATTCATGAGCAGGTTCAGGGCGAAGTTCTGCTCGCGGTTGCGCGCCGTGATGCCCCAGACATTGTTCTTGTTGTGGCTATAGTCGCGCAGGGTCTGGAAGACGGCGGTCTTGCCGTTGATCTGTTTCACTTGGCCATAGAAGGGCGCCTCGCCATTCTGCGGCTCCATGAACACGAACTGGTTCACCAGCAGGGTCGGAATCACGGGGCCGGTCACGCGGTAGAAGGTGGCCGAGTTGCCGTTCTTGTTTTCCTGCCAGGACTCCATGTCCTTGCCATGCTTGTTCCAGAAATCGTCCGGCAGCTGGACGATGCCCGAGTACAGCAGGTCGGTGTCTTCCAGCACGTGGTCGTTGAAATAGTCCTCGGCCGGCAGTCCCAGGGCGCGCGCCTTGATGCGCATATTGATGTCTTTCGACACCAGCACGATCGCGCGGCCGGCCATCCGGTCTTCGAGCGCACGCACCACGCCGAGGATCTGGTTGTCGGCCTTGCCCTCCGGCAGACCTTCCGGCAAAGGCGCGGAATCCAGGTTGGTCTGGAAGTAGAGGCGGCCCCGGGCATCCTTGTTGCCGAGCTTGGCCAGCGGGATGCCGGCTTCGATGGCATCGTCATCGACATTCGCGATCAGGGCGTCCAGGGTGCGCGCCACCTGGCGCGCATTGCGCGCGACTTCGGACATGCCCTTCTTGTGGTTGTCGAGTTCTTCCAGCGTCATCATCGGCAGGTAGACGTCATGTTCCTCGAAGCGGAACAGCGAGGTCGGGTCGTGCATCAGCACGTTCGTGTCGAGCACGAAGACCTTGGTGGTGCCGGATTTGTCGGCCTTGCGGCTGGTGGACGATTTGACGGTGACTTCGACCGGCTTGTGCTTGGCCGGATGCGGCAGGTCGGCGTCGGTTTCCCGGGTACGGACAACCGGTAGGCGCGCGGTGGCGCCGTCCTTCGACTTGCGGGCGGGCGCCTTGGCCAGCGGCGCTTCGCCAGCGGGGGCTGGGGCGCTCGGCGTGGCATTGGTGTCGACCGGCGCGGCGCCGGTGACGCCGGCAGCGACGGACGGTTCGTTGGCGGCGGCCTTGCCCTTGCGCGCCTTGCCCGCTTTCGGCGATGGCACGGCCTGGCCGCTGATCAGGTCTTCGAGGTCGGCGTCGGTCTTGGCGGACGCCGGGCGCACGGGCGACTTGCCCGGTTCAGCCTTCGGGTAATCTTTTGCCAGCAGCATGGTGGCCGGCTTCGTGGGCATTTTTGGCAGTGGCATCTTGGTTCTCTATCTAAAAAAGGCTTGGTCGAGCGCGCGGGCGCGGCAGGGCAGCGCCGCTGCGCGGGAACGATGCAACTAGGAAGGCTTGGTGGAATGCAGGCTGCAAGCCGGAGGATGCCGGTCCGGCTGGAGCCAGGTTGGATTGGTGCGGATGTGATTGAAACGTGTGACTCAAAATAGGCGGCAGGTATCCAGCAAGTTAATCACCGGAGCCATCCATTTTTCAGGGCTGGCTCTTCAGAAATTCCAGCACTTCGGCCACGTGGTCGTTGACTTTCACGCCACGCCATTCTTTCACCAATCGGCCTTGAGCGTCAATGATAAACGTACTGCGCTCTACACCGCGCACTTGTTTGCCATACATATTTTTCATCTTCATGACGGCGAACTGATTGCACACTTTTTCCTCCGGATCGGAGATCAGCTCGAAGGGCAGGCCGAGCTTGCCCTTGAAGTTCTCGTGCGAGCGCAGGGAGTCGCGGCTGATGCCGTAGATTTCGGCCCCCAGGGCCTGGATCTGCGGATACGCTTCGCGGAAGGCGATGCTCTCCGTGGTGCAGCCCGGCGTGTTGTCCTTGGGGTAGAAGTACAGCACGGTGTACTTCGCCGGACGGCCGGCAAGTTCAAAGGTCTGCTCGCCCGTCATGGGCGCGGAAAAATTCTCGACGGGTGCGGCGGTAAGGCTTTCGGCCACGGGGCTCTCCTGGCGTGTCATGGCGGCATTGGCTGCCGGGTTCCTGGTGGGGCAGGACGAATACCAGAATGATAATCGGCGCTGTGCTCCCTCGCTAGTCCTGTATGGACGGCTCAGGGAGGCAAGGTGAGGCAATGTTTCAATTTTTCAAGATGTCGAATTGAAATTTATTTGTTTGATCGTGATGACTGTCGAAATCTTTTACATTGAGGAAAACGCCAGCGCATAAGCATTTGTTTCAAATGAACATTTTATTTTGGCATGAAAGTTGCTTTAATGGATGTATAGTTTCCAATCAAACATCGAAGGATCTTCATGCGCACTTTCCGCACCATCGCTCTCGCCGCCAGCCTCGCCCTGTCCGTCATTCCGGCCATGGCCGAACCGATCGGCATCTACGAGCAGACTACCGGCAAGGGCCCGCTGGGCCAGCAGTGGGTCGGCGGCTGGGCCGAGGGCTGGAACATCACCGAATGGTTCAGCGATGTGACCATCGACCGCAACACCCTGTCCTATCGCTACATCGCGGGCGGAAGCTGGATCGGCACGCCGACCCAGACCTATGTGTTCGGCACCAGGGCCGTCAAGGCCGGCGCGCTGACGCTGAACATCGACCTGAGTTCCAACCGCCAATGGGATGGCTCGTCGACCGGCATGTACATCTGGCAGGGCGAGCCCGCCAACACGACGCTGCTGGCAGGCGCTACCGGCGACGCGCTGTTGTCGACATCCTTCACCCTCAACCTGGGCCTGGGCGAAGCCTGGGGTTTCATGGCCGTCAGCGGCAGCATCGGCGATGACCTGGCATACACCGGCCCGGTCTACGGTTCCTTCGTGGTGACGGACCCGTCGGCAAGCGGCGACGTGCCCGAACCGGCCTCGCTGGCGCTGCTGGGCCTGGGCATGCTCGGTTTCCTCGCCGCGCGCCGCAAGGCCTGATTCCTCCTCATCGCTTCATCCTGCGGCCCGTCAGCTACGGGCCAGCAGCACCACGCCCAGCATGATCACCCCGATCGCCAGCATGCGCTGGGGCGAAATCACTTCACCGAGAAACAGCCAGGCGCCGATCGCGCCGATCACGTAGCCCAGCGAGAGCATGGGGTAGGCGACCGTCACGTCGGTACGCGACAGGCCCATGATCCAGACCACCAGCGAAATGACGTAGCAGAGCATGCCGGCCATGATCGGCCACTGCGTGGCGACCTTCAGTCCCGTCGCGAACCAGTTCTCGCGGGTCAGGTGGATGGCGCCGCCGAGGGCATTGGTGCCGGCCTTGAGGAGGAGCTGGGCGGCGGCGTTCAGGATGACGCCCGTGATGATGAAGATGAAGGCGGAAGAATTCATGTTCTTGTTATGGTGGTTGCAAGCGCCCGCCGCGTCGTGGCGAACGGCGCGTCGAGGCGGAGCTTGGCGAACTCAGGCGCCAGCGGATGCTTCGATGATCAGGGCCAGGGTGACCTTGCGGCCTTCGCCCATCAGCACATTGTAGGTGCGGCAGGCGGCCTGGCTGTCCATGCTTTCCACGCCGACGTGGAGGGCGGACAGGCTGGCGACCAGCTTGGGGTGCACGAAGCGCTGGCGCGCGCCGGTGCCGAGCACGACCACATCGGGCCGGTCCTGGGCGATCTGCTCGAAATGGGCAGCCGTCAGGTCTTCGAAGCGCGTCACAGGCCAGGGCCGCGGCGGCACTTCCGGCAGCACCGTCAGGCTGAAATTGAAGCGCTGGGCGTTGATCTCGACCCCGCTGGCGTCGTAGCCGGTGACGGTCTGGTACTTCTCGTTGTTGTCGGAATGGAGCTTCATCGTATGGTCGATCCGGGGTTACTTTAGTCGAAACATTGTACCCGGAGAGGCGAGGTTGCTTAAATCGGGCGCTTTCGGCAGAATGGTATTTTTCGCACTGCAACAAAGCGCCACCGAGCTGGAGAGACATGCGACCGATCCTGAAATCGAACAAGCTGGATGATGTTTGCTACGAAATTCGTGGCCCGGCGCTGGAAAAGGCCCGTCAGATGGAGGACGACGGCCAGAAGATCATCAAGCTCAATATCGGCAACCTGGCCGTGTTCGGCTTCGATCCGCCGGACGAGATCGTCCATGACATGATCCGCAATATGCATGGCGCCGCCGGCTATACGGATTCGAAGGGCATGTTCGCGCCGCGCAAGGCCGTCATGCACTACACCCAGGGCAAGAACATTGCCGGCGTGGGCATCGACGACATCTACCTGGGCAATGGCGCGTCGGAACTGATCGTCATGGCGATGCAGGGCCTGCTGAATAACGGCGACGAGGTGCTGGTGCCGGCGCCCGACTATCCCCTGTGGACCGCGGCGGTCAGCCTGGCGGGCGGCAACCCGGTGCACTACGTCTGCGACGAGGGGGCCGGCTGGCTGCCCGACATCGAGGACATGCGCAAGAAGATCACGCCGAACACGCGCGCGATCGTCGTCATCAATCCGAACAACCCGACCGGCGCCCTGTACCACCGCGAGGTGCTGCTCGAGATCGTCGAGCTGGCGCGCCAGCACGGCCTGATCATCTACGCCGACGAAATCTACGACAAGACCCTGTACGACGGCGAGGAACACGTCTCGATCGCCTCGCTGGCCGACGACGTGCTGTTCCTGACCCTGAACGGCCTGTCCAAGAACTACCGCTCCTGCGGCTACCGCGCCGGCTGGATGGTGGTCTCGGGCGAGAAGCGCCATGCGAAAGGCTATATCGAAGGCCTGAACATGCTGGCCTCGATGCGCCTGTGCGCCAACGCCCCGGGCCAGTACGCGATCCAGACCGCCCTCGGCGGCTACCAGTCCATCGCCGACCTGGTCGGCCCCGGCGGACGCCTCCTGAAACAGCGCGACCTCGCGCACAAGCTGCTCACCGATATTCCGGGCGTGTCCTGCGTCAAGCCAAAAGCGGCGCTCTACATGTTCCCCCGCCTCGATCCGAAGATGTACCCGATCACGGACGACCAGCAGTTCATCTGCGAACTGCTGTCCGAGGAAAAAGTGCTGCTGGTGCAAGGCACCGGCTTCAACTGGATTGCCCCGGATCACTTCCGGCTGGTGTTCCTTCCCAATTCCGACGACCTGCTAGACGCTTGCGGTCGTATCGCGCGTTTCCTCGACGGCTACCGACGACGCCACGCGCGCTGACATCACGTATACACGGACACATCACATGAATCCCATCAAAGTAGGCCTCCTGGGCGTCGGCACCGTCGGCGCCGGCACCTTTAACGTTCTTCAACGCAACCAGGAGGAGATCCGCCGCCGCGCCGGCCGCGGTATCGAGATTACGATGGTGGCGGCGCGCAACCTCGACAAGGCGCGCGCGGTCGTCGGCGCGGGCGTCGAGGTCGTGGGCGACCCGTTCGCTGTGGTGAACAATCCGGACATCGACATCGTCGTCGAACTGATCGGCGGCTACGATCTGCCCCGTGAACTGGTGCTCAAGGCCATTGCCAACGGCAAGCACGTCGTGACCGCCAACAAGGCCCTGTTGGCCCTGCACGGCAACGAAATCTTCGCCGCGGCCCAGGAAAAGGGCGTGACGGTAGCGTTCGAGGCGGCCGTGGCCGGCGGGGTGCCGATCATCAAGGCGCTGCGCGAGGGCCTGACCGCCAACCGCATCGAGTCGGTGGCCGGCATCATCAACGGCACCACCAACTTCATCCTCTCGGAAATGCGCGAGAAGGGCCTGGACTTCGCCACCGTGCTGAAGCAGGCCCAGGAACTCGGCTACGCCGAAGCCGACCCGACCTTCGACATCGAGGGCGTGGATGCGGCACACAAGCTCACCATCATGTCGGCGATCGCCTTCGGCATCCCGGTGCAGTTCGACAAGGCGTATATCGAGGGCATCAGCCAGCTGCAGGCGCGCGACATCCGCTACGCCGAGCAGCTCGGCTACCGCATCAAGCTGCTGGGCATCACGCGCCGCACCCGGACGGAGTCTGGCGAAGGCATCGAGCTGCGCGTGCATCCGACCCTGATTCCTTCGTCGCGCCTGATCGCCAACGTGGAAGGCGCGATGAACGCGGTGCTGGTGCAGGCCGACGCCGTCGGCGCTTCGCTCTACTACGGCAAGGGCGCGGGTTCCGAACCGACCGCCTCGGCGGTCATCGCCGACCTGGTCGACGTGACCCGCCTGGCCACCGTCGACCCCTACTGCCGCGTGCCGCACCTGGCCTTCCAGCCGAACCAGATGACCGACGTCGCCATCATGCCGATGGCCGAGATCACCACCAGCTACTATCTGCGCGTCTATGTGAAGGACCAGCTCGGCGTGATGGCCGACCTGACCCGCATCCTGGCCGACGCCGGCATCTCGATCGACGCCGTGCTGCAGAAGGAACCGGGCGACCAGGTCAACCTCGACATCATCCTGCTGACGCACCAGACGCGTGAGAAGAATATCGATGCCGCCATCGAGAAGATCGAGAAGCTGCCGGCGGTCATCAGCAAGGTGACGCGCATCCGCCTCGAAGCGCTGAGCTGAGCCTGGCCGGCTACCGGCGTCTGGAAACGATTCGATTCCGAGGCGAGCCTTCGGACATCGAATCGTTTTTTTATGTCATCGGCATGTCCATGGGCCGGCTACAAGGACTCGAAGCAAGGTCGCAGGGGAGGGGGAGGAGAGCCTCGTCATCGTCGATGAAGGCGCAGGTCTGGGCCAGCATGTCGTGTTCGATCTGGTCGAACAGCGCGGTTGTCACGCTGGCGTAGCACAGGAGGAAGTCGGAAGAAGTCATCCGCGGATTCTACCTGCGCTGCGCTGCACAATTCACACGACTCCGACCTCCCTTGAGACGTTTCAACGGCGCTTCTTGATGCGCCGGATTTACGCGGCGCGCCGCTTGAACGAGGCTGCGGTCTATGCTTTTTACCCATCGGGTATCGCCAGCCGCGACTTTACGGTTTAGTATCTGCAACGCAATAGTTGAGCCTGGTAGTGTGCCGCGCCCGCTGTTGTAGATTTCGGATACCTTCTTTTAGACGAGCCCCACCGCATGAGCAAACCGAGCCAGTTTTCCCTGCTGACGCAACGCCGCTTCGGCCCGTTCTTCTGGACCCAGTTCTTTGGTGCCTTCAACGACAACCTGTTCAAGACCGCGCTGCTGGTCGCCCTGACCTTCGACACGGCAAGCTGGACCACCCAAGACCCGGCGCTGCTGAACAACCTGGTCGCCGGCCTGTTCATCCTGCCCTTCGTCCTGTTCTCGGCGACGGCGGGCCAGATCGCCGACAAGTTCGACAAGGGCAGCATGGCACGTTTCGTCAAGCTGCTCGAGATCGGGATCATGCTGGTGGCGGCGATCGGATGGCTGACCCACACCTTGTGGATCCTGATCGCGGCCGTGGTCGGCATGGGCCTGCATTCGACCCTGTTCGGGCCGGTCAAGTACGCCTACCTGCCGCAGCAGCTGAAACCGGAAGAACTGGTCGGCGGCAATGGCGTCATCGAGATGGGGACGTTTGTCGGCATCCTGCTGGGCGAGGTGGTGGGCACCTTGCTGGTGGGCTACAAACCCTGGGGCATCGAACTGGTTGTCGGCGGCACCCTGCTGTGTGCCTTGCTGGGACTGGCGGCCAGCTGGCGCATCCCGGCTTCGCCGGCGCCGGTGCCGGAGTTGAAGATCAGCCTGAATCCCTTCGTGGAATCGGTGCGCAACCTGAAGTTCTCGAGCCAGAACCGCACGGTCTTCCTCTCGATGCTCGGCAACTCCTGGTTCTGGTTCTACGGCGCCCTGGTGCTGTCGCAGTTTCCGCTCTACGCCAAGGACTACCTGCACGGCGACCACAGCGTCATCATGCTGCTGCTGACCGTATTCTCGCTGGGCATCGGCGCCGGCTCCCTGCTGTGCGAGAAGCTCTCGGGCCACAAGGTCGAGATCGGTCTCGTGCCTTTCGGCGCCATCGGCCTGTCGGTATTCGGCATCGACCTGTACTTCGCCAGCGTCGCCTACACGAATACCGCGACGGTCGGCGCGATGACCCTGGTGACCCTGCCGGGCGTGTGGCGCATCCTGCTCGACCTGGTCCTGATCGGCGTGTTCGGCGGCCTCTTCATCGTGCCCCTGTTCGCCCTGATCCAGACCCGTTGCGACCCGCAGCACGTCTCGCGCACCATCGCCGGCATGAACATCCTGAATGCGCTCTTCATGGTGGCGGCCGCCGGCGTGGCGATCGCGCTGCTGGGCCAGGGCTTCACCATTCCCGAACTGTTCCTGATCACTGCGCTGCTCAATGCCTGCGTGGCCGTGTACATCTTCTCGCTGGTGCCGGAATTCCTGATGCGCTTCCTGGCCTGGATGCTGATCCACACCGGCTACCGTGTGCGCACCATCGACGCCGACCGCATTCCGGAAGCGGGTCCGGCGGTGCTGGTGTGTAACCACGTGTCCTACGTCGACGCGCTGGTGATCGGCGCCGCCAGCCCGCGCCCGATCCGCTTCGTCATGGACCACCGCATTTTCAAGACGCCCTTCCTGGGCTGGATCTTCCGCGCGGCCAAGGCGATTCCCATCGCGCCGGCCAAGGACGATCCCTTCCTGATGGAGCGCGCCTTCATCGACATCGCGCAAGCCCTGCACGAGGGTGAACTGGTCTGCATTTTCCCGGAAGGGAAGCTGACCCACACGGGCGAGATCAACGAATTCCGCGGCGGGATTGCCAAGATTGTCGAGCGCAGCAAGGTGCCGGTGATCCCGATGGCGCTGCGCGGGCTGTGGGGCAGCGTGTTCACGCGCGACCCGTCGAACCTGTTCGAGCGCTCGTTCGCGCGCGGGATCCGTTCAAAGCTGGCGCTGGCGGTGGGCGTACCGGTGGCGCCGGAGGCGGCATCGCCCGAGTATCTGCAGCAGCAGGTGCTGGCGCTGCGGGGCGACTGGAAGTAGGGCGTGCTGAATTTCCTGGGCGTCTATGCGGCGGTGATGCTGTTGCAAGCGTGGATGAGCCGGAGGGAGTTTCGCCGGGATCCCGAAAAAGCTGCACGTTATGAGGCGCTTCCTCTGGTCTACAAGCTGGCGTGCCGCTTCGGTGTCATGCCGTTGCTTGCGGCAGTGGTCTTTCATGAAGCCTGGCCGGTAGTGGGGCTCGTCTTCTTCTTCGTCCTTGAAAGCGCCTGCCTTCGCTGGTATCGGAAGGCGGGCTTGTATTAACTGGCGGCGTGAACGCGTCAGGCCCTGTAGCCGACGTTGACCACCGTGATCATTCCCGCCATCGTTACGATGGCAAGCAGCATGGGTGTCAGTGCCAGAAGGCGCCTGCCCGGACTCGGCGCGGGAAGACCCGTGCTGACCTGCTTGAACGATTTCCAACCGAAGTAGATGGCCAGCGGGCCGAGGAAAAAGATTGGCAGGATCAGCCAGACCGTGAAGACCATGGCGACGGTGCAGAGCAGGGACAAGACGGTTGGTTGCATTGCACAAGGATGGATGAGCGGGCTTCAAGCATAGCATCGTTCCCTGGTACTTCGAGCGATAAGCGCGCCCATGCGAAAGCACAAGAAAGATGCGCATTCACTAACAAAAGCTCAATCTTTCCGCCAAGCTCTGTTATAATTCCAGAGTTAGTCGGGGCGTAGCGCAGCCTGGTAGCGTACCTGCATGGGGTGCAGGGGGTCGGAGGTTCGAATCCTCTCGCCCCGACCAACAAATCACATTATTGGGTCAGCCATTGCGCTGGCCTTTTTTGTTTCCGCTGCCACTGCGGCTATGCACCCACCCAGTCCGACTGTCCTGGTATCTTCCGCTTTCGCATGTTATCGGCTGCAATGATGGAAGTCAGCGAAAACGAAGACTAGATCCGTTTACCGCTCTTCTTCGTGGCTGGCGATGAGGACGGCGGCGGCGTACAGGTCGGGCGCCATGCGGGTGGGCACGCGGCGCGGGCCGAGGCGCCATTCGGTCTCGTTGCCGTTGTCGATCAGGAGGGTACGGCAGCCCGCGCGGTTGCCGGCCTCGACGTCGTGCAGGATGTCGCCCACCATCCAGGAGGCACGCAGGTCGATGCCGTGCTCGAGTGCGGCCTTGAGCAGCATGCCGGGCGAGGGTTTGCGGCAGGCGCAGACCATGGCATAGGCCCCGACCGTGCCGAGGGGATGGTGCGGGCAATAGTAAAAGCCGTCCATTGTCAGGTTTTCGCGGAACAGCAGGTCGTGCAGGCGGTCGGCCACGGGGCCCATTGCTTCTTCCCCGAAGCAGCCGTGGGCGATGCCGGACTGGTTGGTGATGACGAAGAAGCGGTAGTCGAGCCGGGCCAGCAGGCGCAGCGCCGCGCCCGCGCCGCTCACGAGGCGGATGCGGCGCGGCTCGACGTTGTAGGGCAGGTCGTCGACGAGGGTGCCGTCCTTGTCGAGGAAGATCGCCTTCATGCAGCCGCCCCTGCCTGCCCGCGCAGGCGGCCCGGCTGCGCCGCCGATCCGTGTGCTGCCCTGAACTGCCGCATACGCATAGCAGTATTTCCCGGGTCACGAAGCATGCCGGATGTCTTCCTGTTCCGCGCCGTACAGGGCTTCGCGGTAGAGGTCGAGCAATTTGGCGGCCTGGCGCCGCCAGGTGTACTGTTCGCAAGCGCGGCGTCTGCCCGCTTCGCCCATGGCGCGCGCCAGTCCAGGGCACCGGTGCAGGCGCGCAAGCCGGTCGACGAGCGCCACCGGGTCGCGCGAGGGAATCAGGAAGCCCGTGCGGCCGTCATCGACAACCGTGCCGATGGCGCCGAGTTCGGACACGACCAGCGGGCGTGCGCATGCCATCGCCTCGATCGGAGGCAGGCCGAAGGGTTCGTACCAGGGCGTCGCGGCGAAGACGTGGGCGGCGGCGTAGAGCTCGCGCAGGCTGCTGCGCGGCTGCGGATTAGCGAACAGCACGTGCTCGCCCACGCCGAGCTCCGAGGCGATCTGCTTCAGCCGCGCGATTTCGAGGGCCTCGTCCGGCAGCCCGCCACCCGCAAGCATCAGGCAGGCATCGATGGCGTGACGGCGGCGTAGCATGGCGACACCCTGGATGAGGGTGTCGATGCCCTTGCGAGGCGCAAATTTCCCGACATACAGGACGATGAAGCGCTGGTGATCGAGGCCCAGCCTCGCGCGCGCTTCGTGCATCGGCAAGGGGTGGAGTTCCTGCGGATCGAAACCACGCAAGAGGGGCGCGGTACGCTCCGGGGCGATGCGATGCGTCCGTTCCAGCGTGGAGGCCTGCTGCGGACCCGTGACCAGGACCCGGCTGGCTCCGCGCAGGATGGCGGTGTCGGGTTCGCCGGTGAGGGCAGGGGCCGCGCGGGACCTGTCTGCGATGTTCGTGCTCAGGATATAGGGAACACCGGATGCCTCGTGCAGGCGCAGCGCGGCCTGCCCCGCGATGAGCGAATGCGCGTGTGCGATATCGTATTCGTGGCTTTGGCCGGGAGGGACGGCGCCGGCATGCACGTCGACGTGGTGCCCCATGAATACGAGTTCGGCAGCGAGGCGTTCGAGGTGGATGCGCGCCGCGGCGCCGGCAAGGTCACGGAGGACGGAAGCGGTGCACGCCTCCGTGAACATGGCGATGCGCAGGCGCGCGGGTCGGTCGATGTGGTGGATGGACATATCGATGCCGTTCAGGAAGTCAGGCGAAGCGGACGCGGTAGCGCAGCGCGCCCGTCAGGCGCCAGAACACGGCCAGCGGCGGGAGCAGGGCGGAGGTGAGGACCAGGTCGGCGACGTGGGCCGGCGTGTGCGCGACGGCGCGCAGGCGGTGCGCGCACAGCCGGATGGTGAGCAGCAGCCAGGCGGCGAAGGCGAGCGTCGCGAAGATGGTGAGCCCCATGAGCAGGCTGGCCAGCCCCAGCAGCAGCGTGGCGACGATGAGGTAGTGGTCCCAGCGCGGGCGCGGTTCGATTTTCTGGCGGTAGAGGGCCGGGTGTTTCTTGTACAGCAGGGCATCGAATACCGCGTGGCGGATCTGCAGCAGGCTGGCGCCCCAGGGCGCCGGCCGCACCGGGTGCACCACGAGGGCGCGCGGGGCCCGGCCGATCGCGATGCCGTGTTCCAGCAGGCGGAAGTGCAGGTCGGCGTCGCTGCCGCGCGGGACGTTGAAGCGTTCGTCGAAACCCTCCAGCCGTTCGAGCACGGGCTTGCGGAAGAAGCAGTTGGCGCTGGTGAAGTCGGCTTCCTCCAGCACGCGCGCACTGCGCTGCTGCTCCGTGGGGCGGGCCGGTACCGGCGTGCGGATGCGGCCGCAGACGACGTCGAGGCCGTCCTGGAAGGCGGCCAGGCCCTCGGACAGCCAGGTGGGCTCGGGCACCGCGTCGTCGCTGGTGAAGGCGACGATGGGCGCGCGCGCCGCGCGCCATCCGCGGTTGCGCGCCGAGGCCGGGCCGCTCGGCCCGGAATTGGCCACGTAAGACAGGCGCGGCCCGCGCTCGAGGGTGCGGGTGCGCCAGCCGGCGACCAGGTGCAGGGTGTTGTGGTTGGGTTCGTCGTCGACGACGACGATCTCGAAGCGCTGCGGATCGAGCTGCTGGCGCATCAGGGCGTCCAGGTTGCGATCGAGCAGGTCCATGCGGCCACAGGCAGGCACCACCACCGAAACCGCGAGCGTTGCGTCATCCGTTGCAGGCATCTCCACCTCCGCGTTGGTCCGCCGCCCTGCCGCATACGGGTCGCTTCGTGCGACACGACGCGCGCCCGTGAAGGCACGGCGATGCTGGCAAGGAGGCGTGTTGAGTGCGGTTGGAGTGGGCGCCTAACGGTGGGGTTCCGCTGAGCTTACGGGCCTTGGAGGTGGATCAAGCGTCGACGCGGCCCGGCGATGTGCCGGGCCTGCCTGTGGGAAGTGCGCGCAAGGCGCAAGCCGCGCTGCGCGCGCGGTCAGCCGCGCGAAAAGCCGGTGTCGTCGTCCATCTTGCGGTCGCCCGCCAGGCGGTTGGCGCCGGCCGGGCTCTTGGGCAGGCCGCCGCCCAGGTCGTTCGACTCGTGGACCGGGTTCTTTTCGGCATCCACGCTTTGCGCGGGATGCCAGCCCGGATTGTCGGCGCGCGGGCCGCTGTTGCCGGGGCTGCGCGGCAGGCCGCCGCTGACGTCGTTCGACTCGTGCACCACGGGCGTGTCGGGCACCGGGGCCTCGCCTTCGCGGCCGGCCGGGCCGGTCTGCGAGCCGCTGCGGTCGGTGCTGGTCTGCCGGTTCTGGTCCTTTTGCTCGTTCATGCCTTCCTCCCTTGCCGCGCGCGATGGGGGCCGACCGCCATGCCGGTGCCTTCGCCGTGCGTATCGCTTTGCCGGTTGCCTGCGGCCCCCTGCGCTTGATAGGTGCCGGCCGGCGCGTCATGGTGGCGCCCCAGGGAGCCGCCCTGGAGCTCGGGTTGCGCCGTGTTCTGGGGATTCATCGCCTCGGTGGCCTGGGTGTTGCCTGCCTGATGGTGGCGCACGTCGGTACCGGAGTGGCGGTCGCGGTGGCCGACCGGCTGTTCCAGCAGGCCCCATGCCTCCGAGTGCTGTTCCATCTGGCGCTGGTGGCTGTCGGTGATGCCTTGCTGAGGGCCGGAGCCGCCGGTCTGCTGGCTTTGCAGCGATCCGCCCGGCAAGTCGTCCGGAACCGCGCCCGCCAGCGTGGTTTCGTGGTCCGCACGCGCGCCATCCTCGGCTGCCACTTCCTGCCGGCCCATGCGCGAAGGATTCTGCGCCCCGCGCATCTCGTTCTCGCCGCGGATGCCCTGCTGGCGGCTCGTACCCTGCGGATAGGTATGGTCCAGCGGACCGCCGGTAGTATTGCCCTTGGCGTCTGGAGTCCATTTCTCGTTGGCGCCGTTATTGGTCTGGTTGTTGACTTCGCTGCGTTGATTCGCGTCCATGTCGACTCCTTTCATTGCGTGTCGAGGCGCGCATATGCCGCCTGATATTGCCATCATGCGCGTTGGGCCCGAGGTTCAGTATAGGAAGAGGTAGGGGTGCCTTGTAGGACTGTTACCAAGAACTTTTGTTGACTACTGGAAGTACATTTTCACTGGTGCATTTTCTGTCGCGCGAAGTCCTACAAAGTCATCTGAAAGCGTCCTATACCCTCATCCAATTGCACTGCCTAAGATGATTTCGCGCTCATCATATTGGTGACGGTAACAGCCTGCCGCAGGACGCGGCGGTTTATAAGTGAACAGGGAGAAACTCATCATGGCCTCAGGTAATCAAGGTAACAAACAGGGCAGCAACCAGGGCGGCAACAGCCAGAGCAGCGGCACCCGCAACCGCGGTTTCGCTTCGATGGATCCGGCCCGCCAGCGTGAGATCGCTAGCCAGGGTGGCAAGGCAGCCCACGCGAAGGGCACTGCCCATGAATTCACCTCGGAAGAGGCACGCCGTGCCGGCAGCATGAGCCATGGCAACCGCCAGTCGGCCAGCGCCGGCTCGGGTGGCCCGTCGCGCGCCGCGTCCGCCAAGGGCGGCCGTGCTTCGCAGGGCGGCAACCGCGGCGGCTCGAAAGAGTAAGCCGGCCGGCAAGCGCCGCTGCCGCGGGACGGCAGGGCGCGTGAGGCAAACCCACGGGGAGCGCGAGCTCCCCGTTTTGTTTCTGATACCACACTATTTGCCTGGGGGATGAGTTAGAATCGCAGCGCCTTTTCCAACCTTTCCCTAGGATTTACGTCGTGAAATCAGCGGTCATTCGTCAAGTCAAGAGCATGTCCATGTCGTGCGACAAGGTCGGCAACCTGTTGCTGGTCAAGTTCACCTCGCACGGCGCGAGCGATGTGAGCATCCAGGTGCCGGCCAATATCGTGTTCTGGCTCCTCAAGCACCTGCCCGTCAACCAGGATCCGCGCCTGCAGCCGCCGCCGGCCCCCAACCCGATCACGCAGCAGGACTGGGACAATCCCTACACCCCGCGCGCCGAGTACGTGCAGTGCAAGGAACTGCCGGGCAAGCTGCGCATGCAGTTCGTCTCGAACGCCAAGGAAGACCTGGTGGTCGTGCTCGACCGCAGCAACGTCGAACTGATGCGCCAGGTGATGCTCGCCTACGCCAAGGACCTGATCGACCTCGACGCACAGTAAGAAATCCGGCGCGGCGCCGGAGCGGGCAGGGTGCCTGCCTTATGATTGCCGGTAGTCGCGCGCCCCAGGCGCCCGTGCCTTTGCAACCATCAAGGATTAGCCATGCCCATCAAAATCAGCCAGACCTTCGACTCCGGCGCCATCGAGGTCGTCAACGCGAGCAGCCCGAAACAGATCGACCTGAACCTGCGCAAGGATTCGCACGCCGACATCCACCAGTGGTTCCACTTCCGCCTGCAGGGCGCGCGCGGACAGGCCTGCACGATCCGTTTCCTGAACGCCGGCCAGGCGACCTATCCGAAGGGCTTCGAGGACTACCAGGTCGCCGCCAGCTACGACACCGAGAACTGGTTCCGCGTGCCGACCAGCTTCGACGGTCAAATCATGACCGTCAACCATACGCCCGAACTCGACAGCATCTACTACGCCTACTTCGAACCCTACACCTGGGAGCGTCACCTGCGCCTGCTCGGTGAGGTGGCCGAGAACCCGATCGCGCGCGTGCACGACATCGGCACCACGATCGACGGCCGCGACATGAACCTGGTCGTGATCGGCAATCCGCAGGCGGAAAAGAAGATCTGGGTGATCGCCCGCCAGCACCCGGGAGAAACCATGGCCGAATGGTTCGTCGAGGGCATGATGGATGCGCTGCTCGACGACGCCAACCCGGTGTCGCGCAAGCTCCTGCAGCGCGCCGTGTTCTACATCGTGCCGAACATGAACCCGGACGGCTCGGTGCGCGGCAACCTGCGCACCAATGCGGCCGGCGCCAACCTGAACCGCGAGTGGATGACCCCCTCGCTCGAGCGCAGCCCGGAAGTGCTGTGCGTGAAGGAAAAGATCCACGAGACGGGCGTCGACATGTTCTTCGACATCCACGGCGACGAAGCTTTGCCCTACAACTTCGTGGCCGGCAGCGAGATGCTGGCCGACTTCACCCCGGAGCGCCTCGAAGAACAGAACGCCTTCATCCAGCGCTACATGGCGGCCAGCCCGGACTTCCAGAACGTCCATGGCTACCTGGCGAGCAAGTACAACGAGGAACTCCTGACCCTGGCCTCCAAGTACATCGGCCACACCTTCAAGTGCCTGTCCCTGACGCTGGAGATGCCGTTCAAGGACAACGCCAACCTGCCCGACCCGCATGTCGGCTGGAACGGCGCGCGCAGCGCGGCCCTGGGCGCGGCGATCCTGCAGCCGATCCTGCAGACGCTCGACTGAAGGGAGACCGGCATGGGCGTCGAAATCGAGCGCAAGTTTCTCGTCTCCGGCGATGCCTGGCGCACGCTGGGCGCGCCGGTCCTGCTGCGCCAGGGCTACCTGAGCGCCGACCCGGAGCGCACCGTGCGCGTGCGCATCGAGGGCGAGCAGGGTGTGCTCACCATCAAGAGCAAGAGCGAAGGCGCCAGCCGCGGCGAATGGGAATACCCGATTCCGCTGCGGGATGCCGAGGAACTGCTCGACCGCCTCTGCGAACGTCCCCTCGTCGAGAAATACCGGCGCCGCATCGACTTCCAGGGCTTCACCTGGGAAGTCGATGAATTCCTGGGCGAGAATGCGGGCCTGGTGGTGGCCGAGATCGAGCTGCCGGCCGAGGACACCGTCTTCGACCTGCCAGACTGGATCGGCAATGAAGTCACCGGCGAACGCCGCTACTACAATTCCAGCCTGATCAGGCTGCCTTATTCGAAGTGGACCACTCCATGATCCAAGCCTCGCGCCGCAGCCTGCTGGAATTCACGGTTGCGGCAACGTTCGCCGCGCTGCTGCCCGCCGGCGCCGCGGCGCAGCAGAGCTCGCAGCATAGCTATTTCCCGCCAAGCGGAGAGTGGGCGCGCAAAGCGCCCGCCGAACTCGGAATCGACGCGCAAGCCCTGGCGAACGCCGTGCGGTTCGCGCAATCCCATGAAACGAAGCGCGCTCTCGATTTCTCGGACCAGGAAGCCACCTTCGGGGCCCGCCTGGGCTCGATGCCGACCCGGCGCGCGCATACCAATGGCCTGGTGATCTTTAAGGGCTATGTGGTCGCCGAGTTCGGCGACACCAGCTTTGTCGACCCGACCTATTCGGTGGCCAAGAGCATCCTGGCGACGGTCGCCGGCGTGGCCGTGCGCGACGGCCGCCTGGTGGTGGACGAACCGGTGGCAAAACGCGTGAATGACGGCGGCTATGCCTCGGCGCGCAACAGCCAGGTGACGTGGAAGCAGCACCTGCAGCAGGAGTCGGAGTGGGAAGGCAGCCTGTGGGGCAAGAATGCCGACTTCATCGGCAAGGACGCCTTCGGGGCTGGGGAGCGCAAGCCGCGCGCCTTGCTAGCGCCGGGCAGCTTCTACGAATACAACGACGTGCGCATCAACCGCTTCGCACTGTCGCTGCTGCGCGTGTTCGGCAGGCCGGTGCCGGAGGTGTTCCAGCAGGAGGTGATGGATCTGATCGGCGCCTCCAGCAGCTGGAAGTGGGTGCCTTACCATAACAGCTATGTGGAGCTGAACGGCAAGCCGGCGCCCTCGGTGAGCGGCGGCACCCGCTGGGGCGGCGGTATGTGGATCAATTCCTGGGACATGGCGCGCTTCGGCTACCTGTGGCTGCGCAAGGGGGCGTGGAATGGCAAGCAGATCCTGCCCCCAAGCTATGTGCAGGCGGCCTTGACGCCAAGCGCCCACGGACCGGACTACGGCTACCTGTGGTGGCTCAACACCCAGGGCAAGAACCTGCCCGGCCTGCCCGCGAATGCCTACGCCGCCCTGGGCGCCGGCAGCAACACCATCCTCGTCTCGCCCGACCACGATCTGGTGATCGTCTGGCGCTGGCATGCCGGCAACGTGGCCGACTTCGCCACCAGGGTGATCGCCAGCCTGCCGCGCTGATCTTTCTGCAAGTCCTGCGCAACGGCCCGCATCTGCGGGCCGTTTCTTTGGCGCTGTCACCGTTCAGTGTGGGCTCGCCGTGCTGAAACCACCAAGCGCCACACATAACAGCCGCTCGGCCGTCTCGATACGCCGACCGTCGAGCGCCCACTGCCAGCCAAGATAGTTCGGCAGATATCGTGACGCCACACCATTGAACCGCGCCAGCCACTGACGGAAACGGCGGTGATAGGCG